>JAHEBN010000100.1 GCA_024645245.1 Jiulongibacter sp.
TGAGCACTAACAAAAATTTCTCTTTGAGATTAGGAGCCGTTCTGGTATTGAGGCAAATGCAAAGCCAAATGCTTAGTAAATTTTTGAATGACGAAAGCGAATACATAGTAACAGAAGCAGCAAGAGCTATAAATGATGATTTCAGCGTGGGTGAGGCCTTGCCTGCCTTAGCCAATGTATTGGATAACAAACGATTCAGTTCAGAACCGTTAATGCGGAGAGCAATAAATGCTGCTTTGCGGGTGGGTTCATCAGATCAATTGGATAGGTTAATTGCTTATGCCGAAAGAAGCGACATTTCGGATGTTTTGCGTGCCGAGGCATTGGCCACTATCGGAACCTGGGCCGACCCATCGGTAATGGATAGAGTAGACGGCAGGTATCGTGGCGAAGCCAAAAAAGATGCGGAAATGGTGCGTTCAAAAATAATACCTCACCTGAATGCTTTTCTGAATAGCGATAATCCTGTTATACTTAAAGCAACAACATTGGTGCTTACCGAGCTCAATATCAATGGTTTTAATAATTCACTTGCGGGTATTTTTGAAAATAATAAGAATCCGGAAATTAAAGCAAGCGTTTTACAGGCTTTGGGTAAACTGAAATATGCCAAGATGGATAATATTATTCAAGAAGGGATGAAGGACCCCAATCGCGATGTGCGGGCTGCTGCAATAGGAATGATAGATCAATTGGACTTATCAACTCAGGTATTGCAGGAAACAACTGATCAAGTCTTACTCAAAGGTAGTACTCGAGAACAACAACAATTGGTTATTGCTCTGGGCAAATTGCCTGTTTCGAAAACAGAAGCTGTGTTTTCTTCTTTGATTGAGAAACTGAAAAATAAAAACTTGCCAAATGCTATTTCACTAGAATTGTCGGAAGCTGTAAATGCTTCATCTAGTGCCAATTTGAAAGCAAAACTGGCTGAGGCACAGGCCGGACAATCTTTGATGGATAAATATATGGGTGCCCTGATAGGCGGAAGCGGATGGGAAGGTCGCAGAATATTCAATCAAAATGAAGCAGCACAATGTGTGCGATGCCATGTAGTAGAAGGCCAAGGTGGTACCGTCGGTCCGGATTTAACACACATTGGCAGTACTTTGAAAAAGGAAGAAATACTTCAAGCCTTGATTGAGCCAAGTGCCCGACTTGCTCCCGGATATGGATCGGTAAATTTGACTTTAAAAGATGGGCAGGAAGTATTTGGCATTTTAGCCGAAGAAACCGACGACGAACTGATAATAAAAACCAGTGATGCCGAGCCTACCAAAATTGCAAAATCAAGGGTATCAAAAAGAGAAAATTATCCTTCGGGAATGCCGCTTATGGCAGATATATTGAGTGTGCGGGAGATTCGAGATGTGGTTGAATATGTGAGCAGTTTGAAATAATTAACGAATAATATGATCAAAAAAAGGAGGCAGATGCCTCCTTTTTTTGATTTGATAAGTATTATAATCAGCTTAAAATATTTTTGCAATATTCAATACATCTTTTTACCTCTTTAACAGAGTCCGAACCTTCAGGTATCTTATATTCGAGTTCGACTGTTGCCGGGAAATTGTATCTTCCTTTACTCATTAATTGTAAAACATCAGCAATTGGTGTATCGCCGGTGCCCCAAAGTAAATTGGCACCTCCGTTATCTTTTGATTTACGGTCTTTAAGGTGCATGCTTGAAATATGAGGGTGCATTTTCTTTACAAACTCCAAAGGTTCCGGGTTACCGGCAGCCACAAAATGCCCAAAATCCAGATTCAAGGTATTGGCTTTAGATTGAGAAATCGCTGTATCCCAGAAAGTGTAAGTTTGTTGCTCATGACCATGGTAGCCTACCTTTATGCCATAAGTTTCTGCAATTTTCCCTAATTTCATAGTATGCTCATCATTGGCAGGATGTTCCAGAGTTACAGATTGTGCACCAAGTGCTTTTGCGGCTTTCATACCGAAATGGATATCTGAGTCAGAATTTCTAATACCAAATGCATCCGGTTTAAAAGCATATATTTTGACACCGGCTTTATTATACATTTTACGCAAATTTTCAAATGATTTCATGTCAGCTGTTTTACGCCATTCCGATTTTTCTGCACTATAAGCCTGTCTGGCTTTCGTAAAATCATCCACTTGCTTTTGTTCGTCCGCGGTGAGCTCTTCTTTTGCTTGTCTTTTTCTGAAAATTCCGGCCATTGAACCAAAACTAATATTGCTTTTTGGTGCTCCGGCATAAAGTTCTGCCGGATCGCCCATTAATTCAATTGCATTGATTCCGCACTCATTAACATAAGCCAAAACTGCTTCGGCAGATTGATCAGCCATTTCTCTGAACGAGTAAGTTATGGTGCCTAATTGTACACCGTTTATCAGAGATTTTGGTTTGTATAATTCGGGAATATAAAAAGGTGCACCAAATGTTTTATTCGTACTGGCAATAGCTCCTGCTGTGGCAAGTCCTAAAGCACCGAGGAATTCTCTTCTTGAATTTTTCTTCATGATATTATTACGGGATAGGTTTTTATTTTATTATCAAAATCAGGTAAAAAACTGACTATTAAATTTAGAACAAAAGCCAATTGCAAATCCTATTTTCTGCAATTATTATCTAAAAAAATATACGAATAGTTAAATTCGTTCGATAATCACGGCATAACCCATCCCTACACCTACACACATGGCTGCTAAACCATATTTACCGCCTGTTCTTTGTAATTGATTTACGGCAGCTTGTATTATGCGTGTGCCCGACATTCCGAGTGGGTGACCTATGGCGATAGCACCTCCATTTGGATTGATTCTTGGGTCATTATCTGCCAAACCCAGATTTCTGCTAACTGCCAAGCATTGGACGGCAAAGGCTTCGTTAAGCTCTATAACGTCCATTTGGTCTAAACTGAGACCCACTTTTTTAAGGGCTTTTTTGGATGCCTCTACTGGCCCAATACCCATAATTCTTGGTTCTACACCTACTACCCCCGAGGCTACAATGCGAGCTTTAGGAGTAAAATTAAAATCTTTCGAAGCTTGTTCAGATGCCAGAAGCATTGCTGCTGCTCCGTCATTGAGTCCTGAAGCATTGCCTGCGGTTACTGTGCCATTTTCTTTTTTGAAGGCTGGTTTTAGAGTGGCTAATTTTTCTAAAGTGCTATTGCCTTTTATAAATTCATCTTGATCAAAAAACGTAATATTCCCTTTTCGATCTTTCAATTCCACCGCTACTATCTCTTCTGCCAAAATCTCACTTTTTTGAGCTACGGCGGCTTTCATTTGAGAACTATAAGCAAACAAATCTTGGTCTTCTCTTGAGATATGATACATTTCGGCCAGATTTTCGGCGGTAATGCCCATTGCATCCGTGCCGTACATCTTTTGCATTAAAGGATTTACAAATCGCCAGCCAAAGCTTGAATCTTCCATTTTGGCATCATTGCCGTAGGCTTTCGAAACTTTGGAGATGACATAAGGACCACGAGTCATGTGTTCCATACCACCAGCAATGAAAACCTCACCGTCACCCGCTTTGATTGCCCTATTGGCATGTATGACTGCCGACATACCAGAAGAGCAAAGCCGATTTACCGTTTCACCAGGAATGGTAAAAGGTAAGCCGGCAAGCAATAAGGCCATCCGAGCGACATTACGATTATCTTCCCCCGCTTGGTTATGACAACCCAAAATCACATCCTCGATCATCTCTAAGGGTAAGTTCGGATTTCTTTTGATGAGCTCTTTGATGGGTAAGGCAGCCAAATCATCAGCTCTTATGCTGGACAAACTACCTCCAAAACTCCCGACTGGGGTACGAATGGCATCTATGATGTAGGTTTCTTTCATTTTATAGGGTAATATTTTCGCTGAATTAATAGGTTATATTGACATTCGCCTTATTTGTATTTTGAAAACGGTTTTTCGTTAATTCTGTCATTACGTTGACAATTTTTTGATTATTTCTCTCAAATAGAAGTAAAATATTTCTTCTTCTTGGATATTGGTTTTGGTTAAAATTTCAAATTTTAACCAAAAAACTATAAAAAGCGTCAATATACTGACGCAATTAATGCAAATACCGTCATTATGTTGACGTAATTTAGCTAAATACCGTCAATATGAATTTTCGAAATCCCATCGGTATACCCTTTTCAATGTAGTTTTTCTGCAAATTTGGCCGCAGTTTTTGCTCTTACTTGTTCTAATGTACTTCCCGGTAAAATCTCAATTAAGGTCAGTTGCCCGTCAATAAACTTAAATACAGCTAACTCGGTAATACACATATCCACACAGGCAAAAGCGGTCAGGGGTAAAGTGCATTTTGGAACTACCTTGGAGTTTCCTTCTCTATCGGTATGACTCAAAGTCACAATCAGTTTCTTAGCTCCGGAGGCCAAATCCATGGCACCACCTACACCCAATAATGGTTTACCTGGTACAGCCCAGTTGGCGAGATTACCAGCTTCATCGATCTCCAAACCTCCCATAATCGCCACATCAATATGCCCGCCGCGAATCATCGCAAAACTATCGGCACTGTCGAAATAGCTGGAGCCCTCCAATGCCGTAACAGGTATTTTTCCGGCATTTACCGGGTAATTCATGGCTCCACCACCATCAGAAGGCACTGGTCCAACGCCCAGCATTCCATTTTCTGTATGTAAAATAATCCCATCTTCTTCTGTGATTAAATCGGCAACTAAAGTTGGAATTCCAATTCCGAGATTTACCACATCTCCTTTTGAAAGCTCCTTCAAAGCTCTTCTGGCCATATTCATACGAAGTTCATCCACTTTTTTGGATGATGATACGGAAGCGGAAGTGCCTAAGTCTTCCAAAGTCAAAGTCGCTTGTACCAAATAATCAATGTAACAACCTTGTGTATGGACATTTTCCGGGGCTATTTCACCTACTGGAACAATTTCTTCCACTTCCGCAATCACCAGGTCGGCTGCTGTGGCCATAGATTTATTAAAGTTATTTTCGGTCATGCGGTACTGTAAGTTGCCGGCAGTATCCGCTCTCCAGGCTCTAATAAAAGCCACATTACCTCGTATACTTTTAATGAAAACTTGTTCTTCACCATCTATGATTTTAGTTTCTTTTCCTTCGGCTATCTTAGTGCCGGCGGAGGTTTTGGTGTAAAATCCGCCAATACCCGCACCACCAGCACGAATAGCTTCAGCCAATGTTCCCTGTGGAATTAATTCTGCTTCCACCAATCCAGCCTGTACCGCTTTAACAGCATTTGGATTAGAGGTAAAGAATGATCCTATTATCTTTTTTAATTGCCCGTTAGTCAATAGTCTGTCACCACCCAAACCAGGTTCACCCGTGTTGTTACCAATAAAAGTGAGGTTTTTAGTCTGTGTTTCAGCCAATGCATGCATTAAATGCACCGGATTGCCCGTCATTCCGAATCCTCCTTGTAAAAGGATATCGCCATCTTTGACCATGGAGGCGGCAGCTTTTAAATCAATTATGGGTACTTTTTTCATTAAATTTTAGTTTTTTGGGATTGGGTTTTAGGGTTTAGGGATTAGATTTTTGAGGATATTTCTTGATTTATACCATAAAAGTATCAAAAGGTAATCCTACATAATTTTCTGCAATAGTTGTTTTATAAGAATCTGAAATGGAAATATAATCAAACTTCGCTTTTTGTAATTGGTATTGGAAAGATCCGTGCTCATCTTGCTTATGGAATAGAGTAGTCATGAAATTGGAGAAATCCTGAGCCCGCCAAATTCGCTTTAAAGCAATTTTGGAATAATTGTCCAGTTCTTTTCGGGAATTGTTTTGGTAAAAATCTTCAAATCCATCCACCAAATGCTTGACATCGGCAATGGCCAAATTAAGCCCTTTTCCACCAGTCGGGGGAACAATATGTGCAGCATCACCAGCCAAAAACAAATTACCAAATTGCATATTATCAATAAAATAGCTTCGCATTGGCGTTATACTTTTTTCGAATATCGGTCCGGAATTTAACTTCCATCCTTTAGTGCCCAAGCGAATGGATAGTTCTTCCCAAATTTTTTCATCAGGCCAGTTTTCTACAGAATCTTCATTGTCTACCTGAATGTATAGCCTACTTATAGTTTCTGATCTCAAACTGTGCAATGCAAACCCGTTTTCGTGATAGGCGTAGATCAATTCTTCAGATGAAGGGGCTACATTGGCCAAGATACCCAACCAACTAAAAGGATAGGTCACTTCGTATTCTTTGTAGGAATCTTTCGGCATTGATTTTCGGCCTAAACCGTGGAAACCGTCACAAGCGGCTATAAAATCGCATTCCACCATTCCTCTTCCACCTTCCTGTTCGAAATGGATTTTTGGAGAGCCTGTTTCAATGCCTTCCAATTCTATAGCGGGAGTTTCAAAAAGAAGGGTCTCGCCAGCTTCTTGCCAGGCTTCGGTTAAATCTTTTACTACTTCTTGCTGTCCGTATATGGTAATATTTCTTCCTCCGGTTAGCTCTCCAAATGGTACCCTGATTCTTTGTCCGTCAAAATTAAGATAAACTCCATGATGCTCCTGACCTTCTTTTTTGAGGCGATCTGCCAATCCCAAGTTATCCAAAATATCTACTGTATTTTGCTCCAGAAGTCCGGCACGAACTCTGGCTTGTACGTATTCCTGAGAGCGGTTCTCGAGGATTACGGATGAGATTCCTTTTTGCTTCAACCAATGAGCTAATGTGAGACCTGCGGGGCCGGCTCCTATGATTCCAACTTGGGTTTTTATAATTTTCATTTTGTACACCTACTTTTGTTTATGGCACGCGGATAAAGCGGATGCCGGGCAACGCGGATTTTTACGGATTGATTTCCTTAAACACTTCTTCGGCTAAATGAATAGCATCGTTGGCTGCGGGAAGGCCACAATAAAGGGCCGATTGCATGATCACTTCCTTGATTTCATCTTTGGTAACACCATTGTTAAATGCTGCTTTTATGTGCATTTTAAATTCGTTGGGCCTGTTTAGTGCTATCAACATGGCTAAGGTTATCAGGCTTCTATTGTGTTTTGAAAGACCTGGTCTGGTCCAAATTTCGCCCCAGGCGTAATGAGATATAAATGATTGAAAATCACCATTGAAATCATTGATTTTGGAAGAAGCTTGGTCTACATGTTCATTTCCCAAAACACTTCTTCGTACATGCATTCCTTTTTCAAAAGTGCTGCTACCTACAAAAAAATCAATCAATATTTGAGCGTATTCTTGTGGTAATTCAGTTGCAGATAAATGCCTGGCTTTTAGTATTTTAAGTATAGCATTCGGGATTTTAGAAACAAGAAATTCTGCTTGCTCTACATTGGTAACCGGGTCTTTATCTCCTGTAAGCACCAAAGCCTCCACCTTAAAATTTGCCATAGATTCCCGGAAGTCAGCATCACGGATAGCACAACAACAGTTGGAATAACCTTGTACATCCGACCTCAAAAACATAGCATAAGTTTGTGCTACTTTTGCCGGATTATTCTTTTTAAAAGAGTTGGTAAACCATCGCTCAATCGAATCATCTACTATGGCTTGCATGCCATTTTTAGTTATGGTTTTAATGCGGGTATTCCAGCGTTCGTCGTTGCCAATCTTGGCTCCGGTATTGCTCAAAACAATTTTGTAAAATCTTTCAGGAAAATGAATTCCTAAATGCTGACCAATTAAACCACCCATGGAAAGTCCGCAGAAATAAGCTTTTTCAATGTGTAAATCGTCCATCAACTGAATCACATCCTTGGCTAAAAGCTCAATGGAGTAGCCTTCTGTTCCAATATCATTTTTACTGCCTCCATGACCACGGGTATCGTATTGCAAAACCCTGAAATAAGGCAAAAGGAACGGAATGAGTTCATCCCACATCATCATTTCTGAGCCTAAAGAATTAGAGAAAATGAGAACGGGTGAGTTAGAAGTTCCTGTGAGTTTATAGTTCATCTTTAAAAGGTATTAGGGTTTAGGGTTTAGATTGGTGGAGTACTTTTGCAATATCTCATCAATAACTCTGTAAGCAGATCCGAGTGAATAGTTGGCTTGAAAATATTTTTCCAAATCAGGAAGCTCTGTTTTCTGTTCAAGAAGTACCTCTAGTAAGTGTTTTTTCTGGCTTATGGCCGTTTTGCATGCTTTTTCGACATATTCATGTGCTTGTACTTTTCCTATTTTTTCTGACAAAGCAAGCGAAACATTTTCGGCATAAATAAGTCCATTCGTCAATTCCAGATTGCTTGCCATTCTGTTTGCATCTACTTCCAGATTTTTTATTAAATCATTGGCCTTTTCTACCGAACCGGCTGTTAAAAGCATGATGTCATTAAGTGTTTCCCATTCGGCATGCCATAGCCCAGCGGACCTTTCGTGCTCTTGCAGCATGGAAGAAAGCATACTGGCAACCAAGCCGGGAATACGGGTAGAATTAGCTAAAATTGCGGCACAGGTTACCGGATTACGCTTATGCGGCATGGTGCTTGAGCCACCTTTACCTGCTGCGGCACCTTCAAAAACTTCTGCTACTTCGGTTTGCATGAGCAATGAAATGTCTTTGGCCATTTTTCCTAAATTGCCTGATAGTATACCCAAAAAAGCAGCCCATTCGCTAAAAGAGCCTCGTATGGATTGCCAGGAGTTGGCTGAAGAAATTCCCAATATTTGGGCCGTGTCAATCTGAATTTCTTTAGAAATGGAAGCATTTCCTGCCCCAACAGCACCGGCCATTTGTATTTTCAGTAGTCTTTTCTTTAGGTCCTTCAATTGCTCGCTGCATTCTTCTATTCCCGAAAACCAGCCAGCTGCTTTTAAGCCAAAAGTGATGGGTTTGGCTTGCTGCAAAAGTGTGCGACCTATCATGGGTGTGTTCCGGTATTTTTGACAGAGCATTAAAAGCATCTTTGACAATTCTTCCAGTTTTATTTCCAGCCAGTCGATGTATTTTTTAATACTTAATACCGTGGCCGTATCAATTATATCCTGACTTGTAGCACCGAAATGAACGTATTTGGAGGCTTCAAAATTTTGTGTTTTTACAATACGGGTCAATTGGTGAACCAAAGGAATGGCGGCATTTCCGCCCAATGAAATCTCCGATTTTAATTTATCAATATCAATCAATTCTGTCCGACATGACTTTGATATAATTTCTGCCAAATCTACTGGAAAAAGACTGTTTTGAGCTTGAGCTCTTGCCAAAGCAGCTTCCGTTTCCAGCATAAAAGCAATGGCTTGCTTATCGGAAAACAAGTCGTTTATTTCTTTGGAGTAGAAAAATTCACTGTATAAACTCATATATCGAAAAATACGGTTTCCTGATCACCTTGCATATGGATATCGAAGCGGTAACCGTACTTTGTTTTTTGTGCGATTAAGGTATTTCTTCTTTCTGCGGGAATGCTATTTAACACCTCGTCTTTTGCATTTAATGCCTGCTCATCCTCAAAATAGATACGGGTATAAGAATGAATCAGCTGACCACGCATAAACAGAATTACCGACAGAAAAGGTGCTTCATTGGCAAATGGCTTAGGTTTTAGGGTATGAAATACAAACTTGTTTCCAGTTTCGGTCCCCGTACCAAAACGGCCAAAAAGCCCATTTTCGGAGTCTTTAAGCCAAATCTCCAGCATGGCATCTGGAATCACATTTCCCTGACCATCAAATACTTGTCCTTCTATTTGAATGGCTTCCGGGTGGTCGGTAAAACTCACCATTTTGTTATCTGCAAGACTTCTGAAATCATATAAATATTGTTCAGGAGTAAGGCCATAAGCGAAATAAGGTCCGACGGTTTGAGATGGGGTTTGTTTCATTATTTGAATGATAAGCTATTAATGATGAATTACTAATGATGAATTTTTGAAATTGGGAGAGTTCAAACATTCGAGATTTGAGACATTCGTCATTTGTATTTAAATATTTTCAAAAGGGGTTGCATTGTTGCCTCTTAGTACAAAATCAAATCGGTAACCTAAAGCAAAGTTATCTTCTGTAATGCTCAGGTCGAATTTTGAAATCAATAATTCTCTGCCTTTTGGAGGAACGCCTAAAAATATGGGATCATATTGAAGCAAAGGATCACCCGGGAAATACATTTGTGTTACCAAACGGTTGGTGATATTGGCACCAAAAAGTGAAAAATGAATGTGATTTGGCCTCCAGGCATTGTAATGATTGCCCCATGGATAGGCACCGGGTTTTATGGTGTAAAACTTATAATT
Source organism: Jiulongibacter sp. (assembly GCA_024645245.1). Lineage (GTDB taxonomy): Bacteria > Bacteroidota > Bacteroidia > Cytophagales > Spirosomataceae > JAHEBN01. The sequence goes on from JAHEBN010000100.1 coordinate 10,213, forward strand.
TCCTTCTGAATCTGTCATGCAGCGTCCAGCTCCCAGAAAATTGGGATCAAGCGGAGCATCGTGCTGATCTACTTTGTGTACATATCTTCCGCAGGAATTGGCTTGCCAGATTTCTATCAGGGTATTGGGTATGGACTGACCATTTTCATTCATTACTTTGCCATGAACCACAATCCGCTCACCCAAGGGTTCGCCATTTACTATCGAATTTTTAGAGAGATCATGATCCAAGGGTCCAAGATTAAAATCACCAAATACAGGTCCGCTAAGCTCTGCTAAGGATTGTTTTAGTGCTATTAACGGTTTTGTTGGAGCCCTGAAAACCGTCGATTTGTAATCGGGATGAAGGTGAGGTGGCTGAACTTCCCAGTCGAATTTGTTATAGATAATATCGCTCATAATTTTAAAATCACTTTTTTAATTCTGATTACAAATGTATTTATATCAGACAAGTAGATGTTGGATTATTGCAAAAAATACTTGTACATTTGAAACATAATAAATTCAATAAATACTGAATACTTTTATAAATAGCTCATTTATAATAAATATTTGTAATAATTATCAAATAGATAAGTGTATTATTAAAACATATAGATTTTGAAATTAAATCACTTCTCCGGGCTTTATGGCGAAAATATTTCGGTTCAATCCACCGATTTTTTTCAGGCAGAATCTTTGGAGCTAAGAAGTAAAATATTCAATTGGGAAATTGAAGAACATTTTCATTCGGATCTTTTTCAGATTTTTCTGATCAAAAGTGGTTCTGGTGAATTAATCGCTGGCAAAAATACCATTCAACTAAAGTGTCCAACTGTTTTATTGATTCCCGCAAATACTTTACACGGATTTCGTTTTTCTGAACCAGTAGAGGGTGAAGTGTTGACTTTTTCTCAAAGATTTCTCGAAAATACATTTAAACAAAAAACGGATTTGCTTTCTGCTTGTCTGAATAGAACTCAGATTTCTTTTGAAAGAAATGGAGAAGAATTTGAAAAAGTGAATGAAATATATACCCAAATTCAAACCGAGATAAGAGAAAATCGACCTGAAAAAACGTTGGCACTTCGGGCATGGATAGAGCTTATGTTTTTACATTTTTATCGGAATAATCTGGAGAAAAGTGATAGAGAACTCTTGCTGAACAACAGAACCTTGGCCTATTACCAGCAGTTTTTGCTTTTGATCAAAAGCAATATTAATCAGGAAAAGAAGATTAGTCAATACGCTAAAGAAATGGAAATGACAGTGGTGCACCTCAACCGTATTTGCAGGCAAATTTCGGATAAGTCTGCCTTGCAGATAGTTCATGAAATCATCATTCAGGAAGCTAAAAATTACCTCTTAAATACGGGCTATTCCGTTTCAGAAATCGCCTATTTTCTAAATTTCAACGACCCAGCCTATTTCAACAGGCTTTTTAAGAAAGTTACAGGCGTGGCTCCCGGGGAGTTTCGGAAAGGTTGAGAAAAATACTTTTAGTACAATAGTGATTAATTTATTTTCTTAAAATTTAGAATACCTATTAAAAATGATTGATATTGAATATTATTGGCATTTATATGATATTTGTCATAAAAAAACTATACCTAAATTTGTTCAATTTAAAATTTGTATAATACAATATTCAGGTAATGGTACTCGAAGTCGCAACATTTTTAATCAAAGCCGGTCAATCAAGAGATTTTATATCGGCTCAGGAAGAAGCTATTGGCTATATTTCCAGGTCAAAAGGCTTTTTGGAAATTAAATTCCGCCAATGCATTGAAAACCCGGATAAACACATTGCCTTCATTGGATGGGAAACCCTGGATGACCATACCATAGGATTTAGGGAATCCCAGAATTTTGTAGAATGGAGAAGGGTGTTGTCGCCTTTTTTTGAAACAGCTCCTCAGGTAGAACATTACAGCTAAACGTCAATGAAGAGAATTTTAAAATCAGCCATCGGTCTTTTTGAAGCGGAATCTAACGATATACGTATTAGAGAAACTGTTGAAAATTTTATTGAACAAATAAAAACTGGTGGAGATAAGGCAGTTAGGGATATTTCCAGGCAACTAGACAATTGGTCGCCTGAGAGTTTTAAATTATCTAAAAGCCAGATTATTGATATCATTGCTACTTTGCCTTCGCAGGTTATAACTGATATACAATTCGCCCAAACTCAAATCCGAAATTTTGCTCAACATCAAAAAGATGCTTTGAAAGATATTGAAGTTGAAACGCTTCCAGGTGTGTTTTTGGGGCATAAAAACATTCCTGTAAACTCGGTAGGTTGTTATGTTCCCGGTGGAAGATACCCAATGGTGGCTTCTGCTCACATGAGTGTACTCACTGCGAAAGTTGCAGGGGTAAAAAGGGTAATTGCCTGTACGCCACCTATAAAAGGCGAGATTCCAGCGGCTACTGTAGCGGCAATGCACATGGCAGGGGCGGACGAAATTTATCTATTGGGAGGCGTTCAAGCTATAGCTGCAATGGCATTAGGCACTGAAACTATCTGTGCAGTGGATATGATTGTTGGACCTGGAAATGCCTATGTGGCCGAGGCAAAAAGACAATTGTTTGGCAAAATTGGGATTGACTTATTAGCAGGCCCAACAGAGACTTTGGTCATAGCCGACGAAACAAGCGATGCTGAGATTTGTGCCACTGATTTATTGGGACAAGCTGAACATGGCCCAACTTCGCCTGCTATTTTGTTGACAAATTCCGAGAAATTAGGAAAAGAAACTATTCTGGAGGTAGAAAGACAATTGAAGACCCTTGCTACTGCCGATATCGCCAGCGTTTCCTGGAGAGATTATGGTCAAGTAATAGTGGTGGATACGATAGATGAAATGGTAGCAGAAGCTGACGAAATAGCGAGCGAACACGTACAGGTGATGACCGCCGACCCAAGGTATTTCTTAGAAAAAATGACCAATTACGGCGGACTTTTCCTTGGTCAATATACTAACGTTGCTTATGGTGATAAAGTTATCGGAACTAACCATACCTTGCCAACAAAACATGGTGCCAAATACACTGGAGGTTTGTGGGTAGGAAAATTTATGAAAACTTGTACTTATCAAGAAATAAGAACACCAGAAGCAAGTGCTATGATTGGAGAATATTGCTCGAGACTTTGCGAAATCGAGAACTTTGCTGGACACAAGGAACAAGCGGACATAAGGGTGAGAAGATATGGGGCTTAGTTATTGGTTAATTAATTATTGGTTAGTGATTAATTAGTTAATGGTTAATTAGTCTCTGGTTAAATTTCTAATTAATACTTGGGAACAGTGAATTAGTTTTTGGGGAACTTTTAAATTAAATCTCAAGTGTTTTTTGGATGCTTTTGGTTTTTGAAATTAAATATTCGGGTTTAAATTTTAATTTCTAAAGAATTATACAAATAAAAGGATGGATTTCAAAAATAGCATATCGATGTATTCCAAAAACAAATACACAAATAACCAGTATACTAATTACAAATACACAAATAACCAATAACCAATAACTATTATGAAATGTGTTCTCGTAACCGGTGGTGCAGGAGAAATTGGCTCTGCCATTTGTCGGAAATTCGCGGAGAATGGCTATTCGGTGATAGTAACCTATAATTCAAATGCCCCAAAAGCTGAAAAATTATTGGAAGAATTAAATAAAATTACCTCCGAAGGACTAAGTGCGAAATCCGAAGCACAAGCTTCGAAATCCCAAATCCCAAATCCGAAATCCGAAATCCCAACACATTCCATTTTTCACGCCCCAACTACAGATCCTATAAAAGTTGCCGAATTGCAAAAGTTCGTTGCAGAAAAATATGGTAAACTTGACGTTTTGGTAAACAATGCAGGTATTACAACACCAGTAAAACACGAAGATTTGCACGCTTTGACTGATGAATGGATTGATAAAATCATGGCGACCAATTTCAAAGGAGGTTTTGCGATGGTAAGAGCAATGCGAAATCTGCTTGAGGAGTCCTTCCGAAATCCGAAATCTGAATCCCCGAATGCTGCTTTGGTGGTGAATATCTCTTCCATTGCTGGAATATATGGAATTGGTTCAAATGTGGCCTATTGTGCATCAAAGTCGGCGGTCGATTCTATGACGCGGTCATTGGCTAGAGCTTTGGCACCAAAAATAAGAGTTGTTTCTGTTTCGCCAGGTTTTGTAGAAGGAGAATACACCAAAAACTTTGATCCAACCTTCTTGAAAAACCAAATGGATAATACGCCATTAGAGCGTTTCGCTCAAGGTGAAGATGTAGCCAATGCAGTATATTCAGTAGCAGAGCATTTAACCTTTTCAACAGGAAATATTATTACTGTTGATGGGGGCAGATTATTAAAATAGTTATCAAAAAAATTAAAGTATGAAAAAGGTCTTTTTGCTTTTATTAATTTTTATTTCTCAAAACAGAGAAATTTTTGCCCAAGTTAACCTCATTCAAAATATTCCAGGAAGGCAGACAATGCTACTTGACGGTACCTGGGACTCACAGGTTGATATTGTTGGAGTAGGTTCTCTTGGTCGTTTTGGCTTGATTCAGGACAGAAAACCTATTCCATTTATTTACAAAGGAGATAATCCACGAAACACCGAATTGGTAGAGCAGGACATGGATATGTCTGAAAAAATAAAAGTCCCAGGCGACTGGAATACCCAAAAAGAAAAGTTGTTTTTGTATGAGGGAAATCTTTGGTACAGAAAGAAATTTACGGCAACTCCCAAATCTGACAAACGATACTTCATTTATTTTGGAGCGGTAAATTATGAAGCTACTGTTTATTTAAATGGTGTTAAATTAGGCCAGCACAAAGGCGGTTTTACCCCATTTCAATTTGAAATTACCAAGGAATTAAAAGACGGAGAGAATAAGCTTTTGGTTAATGCAAACAATACAAGAGGGGAAGATAATATCCCGACCAAAATCTCGGATTGGTGGAACTATGGGGGCATTACAAGGTCTGTTTCTTTGATCGAAGTTCCGGAAACTTATATATCTGATTATTTTATTCAATTGGACAAAGGAAAACTTTCTGAAATTAAAGGTTGGGTGAAGTTAGACGGTCAGCAAAAGTCACAATCTGTAACTGTAGAAATTCCTGAGCTAGGTTTAAAACAGATTGTAAAAACAGATACTGCCGGTAATGCTGAAATTAATCTTTCCAGTAAAAAAATTCAGCATTGGTCTCCTGAAAATCCAAAACGCTATGATGTGATTTTGTCTTCTAATAATGATAATATCAAAGACAAAATAGGTTTTCGAACAATAGAAACTCGTGGAACTGAAATTCTACTCAATGGAAATCCAATATTTTTGAAAGGGGCGGCAATTCACGAGGAAGCACCGTACAGAACTGGACGTTGTTATTCAGAAGGTGATGCCCGTACTTTATTGACTTGGGCTAAAGAGATGGGAAGTAATTATGTCCGATTGGCTCATTATCCACATAATGAAACCATGACCCGCATGGCCGACGAAATGGGCTTATTGGTGTGGTCTGAAGTTCCTGTTTATTGGAATGTAAAGTTTGATAAGCCTGAAGTTTATGCCAATGCTGAAAACCAATTATTAGAAAACATCAGCCGGGATAAAAACCGGGCATCTATAATTCTTTGGTCGGTTGCTAATGAAACTAACGAGTCGGAGCCTAGATTAATATTTTTGAAAAAACTGCTTGAAAAAACAAAAACTGTTGACCCTACTCGCCTTACTACCGCGGCTTTGCTTGCAAAAGAGAGCAAAAATGAATTTAGTTTAGAAGATCCTCTAGGCGAGTTTGTAGATGTCATGGGTTGCAATGAATACATAGGTTGGTATACTTTGCCTGCGGAACTTGCACCAACTATGAAATGGACGTCGAAGTATAACAAGCCTATGATAATGAGTGAGTTTGGTGCGGAGGCAGTGGCAGGTTTGCACGGTAAATCAGATGAGATCTGGACAGAAGAGTATCAAAACAGAATATTTGAAAACCAAGTAAAAATGTTAAGTAACATATCATTTTTAAGAGGTACATCCGTATGGGCTTTGATGGATTTTCGCTCACCTCTTAGATTGTTACCCATCAAACAAGATTTTTTTAACAGAAAAGGTTTGGTTTCAGAAACCGGAATTAAGAAGATGGCCTTTTACACTTTAAAAAATTGGTACGACACAAAAAAATAATAATTGATATGAAAATAATAGACCTTTCGGTAACCATTTCAGAGAAAATTAAAGAACCGCTACCTACCAAAATCGAGTACCAAGGACATCAGGATGGAGCAAAAAAACTAGGTTCTATGCTTTTTGGAGGGATGACCGACTGTTTTCCCGAAGGAAATGGTCCAGCAGGAGAAACCTTGACTGTTACTAGTCATTGCGGCACGCATGTGGATGCTCCTTATCACTATTATCCAACTTGCGAAGGAAAACCTTCTCGGACTATCGACGAAATGCCATTGGATTGGTTTTTTCATGATGGAGTGGTGTTAGATTTTACGGACAAACCCGACGGTTATATGTTCGAGCCTGAAGATTTGTTAGAGAAATTGGCAGATATAAATTATACCTTAAAGCCCTTCG
>JAHEBN010000256.1 GCA_024645245.1 Jiulongibacter sp.
AAAGTATTGATAAGCAAATCCTGAAAGATTTTGAATATTTGTTGATTGATGGAGGTTCAACAGATTCTACTTTAGAAATTGCAAAAAAATACGCCCCACTTTTTGATAAAATAATTTCAGGAAAAGATAAAGGCCTATACGATGCGATGAATAAGGGGCTGAAGTTGGCCAGTGGAAAATACGTTTGGTTTATTAATGCAGGCGACGAAATTGCAGAATCAGATGCCCTTCAAAAAATAAAGCAATTAGATTCATCTGATCCGGATGTGATTTTTGGAGAAACCAACCTGATTGACATAAATGGGTTTGTTTTAGGTAGCAGGTCTGAGCTGACACCACACAAAATCCCAGAAATTTTAGATTGGAGAAATTTTAATAAAGGCATGCTGGTTTGTCATCAATCCTTTATTGTTAAGAGGGCGATTGCCCCAACATACATGGATAATAACTTGAGTGCAGATATCGATTGGGAAATAAATTGCCTTAAAAAATCAAAATTGAATCTAAAATTTAGTGGAATATTGGCCAATTATCTTATCGGAGGAATATCTGTTCAACAACACAGAAAATCGCATATCGACCGATATTTTGTTCTTAAAAAGCATTTTGGGTTTATTAGTAATATAAAAAGTCATTTCTCCATTTTATTGAGAAATTTTTAAATTTTTCAAACCAACTTCATCAAATCTTTTATCTCTAACTTCTGATTTAGAGTAAAACCTTCGCCATATTTTACCCCAATTTTATGCCCCATTTCTTCAGAACGGGCTTTTATGAATTCCAAAAATGCCGGAGAGGAAATGTATGATTGGGGATCTGTACTATTTGGGTCATAAAACTGGCTTTTGAATGCCCGGATAGCTTCATCCTTTTTTTTCCATTGATCTGTGATATCTATAACAAAATCAGGTTCAATATATCGATCCTGAATGTAATAATATACCGATTTTGGCCTCCAGGCATTTTGTAAGGAGCCATCTTTTTCTTTTGTTTCGACCATTCTTAACCCAGAATAGAAACAAGCATCTTTGGCAAGCAAAGAAGCCCGGCCATGATCGGGATGTCGGTCTTCAATTGCATTGGCGATTACAATTTCAGGACGATACCTGCGGATTACTTCAATAAGTTTAATTTGATGTTCTTCATCATTTCTGAAAAATCCGTCTCTGAAATTAAGGTTTTCACGAACAGTTAAATTTAAAATTTTAGTCGCTGCTTCTGATTCAGCCAACCTAATTTCAGGAGTACCACGAGTACCTAATTCACCTTTTGTAAAATCTACAATTCCTACTTTATAGCCAGCTTCGAGATGCTTAAGTATAGTGCCAGAGCAACCCAATTCAGCGTCATCCGGATGTACTGCCATCACCAAAATATCAAGTTTTTGAATCATTCTACTATTATTTCACTCTCAATCGAGTACCTACGTATAATTTGCGGTACGAACTTATTTTATTTAACTGACAAATTTTGGCTACCGTGGTGCCATAGTTTGTAGCGATTTTACTTAAATTATCTCCGGGTCTGACTCTATACCAAGCGGTAGTTACCACTTTTACAGGCACCTCCTCTTCTTCTTCTTCAAAACTTTCTTCGTCACCTGATTCTTCGTCACCTCCATCGCTTAATGATGCAGGGCTACCCTCCTCCGGCACTATTTCGGAGCCGTCAATAGCCGACTTTACCCTGGACTTACCTCCACGCAAATAATCGTAAAAATGAGGCGTCAATAATAATTCCTGCATTCTTATTTCTGTTTTATCTCTCGAAAAAGCAAAAATATTCTCCGCATCAAAAGGATTACCTTCGTAACGTGCTTCATAATGCAAATGTGAACCACTACTCCTTCCTGTACTTCCTCCCCGGCCTATCTGGTCACCAGCTTTCACAACCGTATTCTCTTCAAAATTAATTTTAGACAAATGCCCATAAAGTGTTTCCAGTCCATTGTAATGACGTACCACAATAGTTCTTCCCCATCCACTTTGAGTACCAGCCACACGAATTATTCCATCAAATGTGGCATAAACCGGATCTCCGGTTTCCAGATCGAGATCTGTTCCTTTATGCCATCGTTTCCATCTCCATCCAAAATGAGAAGTGATCGGGTTTTTGTCTAAAGGAGGGGCCCAATACCTGCCTTCTGAAATATCATACAACTTAATGGGTACCACTTCATCGAAGCTATTTGGGTTTATTCCATAAGGATCAACACTGCGAGTATCCCAAATGGAAAAATAGCTTGCAATTTTCACCATTTCGTCTGATCCGGGAAATTGTGCCGACTCTTCAATTTCCACAATCATGAGATCGCCTTCATCTATCGAACTGGTATCATCATGCGTATTTTGATTTAATTTCCTAATGGGCTCAATTCTTATAGAATTCTCCAAAGACTCCGAATTACCTCCGGATAAAGTAGATTTTTCCGTATTGGTATTATTAGGTTCATATTTATTAGAAAACCTAAGTTTTGGCTCTTCTTCAAATATAAAATCTACTTCATTTTCAAAAGAATTATTGAAGTTTTTATCCTTAAGCTCCGGATTATTTTCTTCACTTGTACTTTTCTGGAAAATTTTTGGTGCTTTTACCACTTTACCCCTTTCTCGCTGGGCATAGGAGCTTGAAAAAGCCCAAAAAAGTGAAAAATAAAGCAAACAATATTTAATCATAATGGTATTATTCGTGAGCCGATAAGTATCTTTCTGCTTCAAGTGCCGCCATACAGCCTGTACCAGCTGCAGTTACCGCCTGACGATATATTTTATCCATGGCATCACCACATGCAAAAACGCCTTCTACATTGGTTTTAGTACTTCCCTTTTCTACTTCTATATAACCTGTTTCATCCAGTGTAATCTGACCTTCAAAAATCTCAGTATTTGGTTTATGACCAATGGCTACAAAAAAACCAGTAGCTTGTATTACTGTTACTTCTTTGGTTTTGTTATTTATTACTTTTACACTATCCACTACCTGCTCCCCTAATACTTCCAAAGTTTCTGTATTAAACATAACCTCAATATTAGACGTATTTAAAACCCTGTTTTGCATAATTTGAGATGCACGAAATTCTTCTTTTCTTACCAGCATGGTTACTTTCTTACACAATTTGGATAAATAATGTGCCTCTTCACATGCCGTATCGCCGGCACCCACTACCACCACTTCCTGGCCGCGGTAAAAGAAGCCATCGCATACTGCACACGCCGAAACTCCCATTCCATTGAGGCGTTGCTCGGATTCTAAACCAAGCCATTTAGCTGACGCTCCGGTTGCAATAATTACCGCTTTTGCAATAATTTCGTATTCTTCATCAATTACTATTTTGTGGGCAAGAGGAGTCGAAAAGTCGACACTTGTACCCATGCCATATCGAATATCACTACCAAAACGCTCCGCCTGTTTTTTGAGCTCTTCCATCATCTCGGGGCCCTGAATGCCATCCGGGTAGCCCGGAAAATTCTCGACATCATTGGTAATGGTTAATTGTCCCCCTGGCTGTGAACCTTGGTACAAAATGGGTTTTAATCCAGCCCTGGAAGCGTAAATTGCTGCAGTATATCCTGCCGGACCTGATCCCAGGATTAAAACATCGGTATTTTCTTGAGTCATTATTTTAAATTAAACGATATTTTTCAAACAGTTGGAAAAGCTGCAAAGTTCGCCATTTAAGCCATCTTATCCAAAGTAAAATGGATTGCAAAAATAAAATGATGACTTACTAATTTTATTTCCATTTAATTTAAAAAATGTTAACAAGTAGTGCTCCTGCCTGATTTGACCTATATCACAAAAACTTCATTTCTATCCTACGGTTTTTTGAACGATTGGCTTCGGAATCATTTGGTAAAATGGGTTTGGTTTCGCCATAACCTACAGCCTTTAAGTTACCGGGCTTAATTCCACTATTTACCAGATAATTAACCACCGATTGTGCTCTTCTTTCCGACAATTGCAAATTGGACTCGTCACTGCCTATATCATCGGTATGACCGGATATTTCTACATTTAAAGTTGGATTTTGACGAATCAAGGTGATAAGTTTGCCTAATTCCACTTTTGATTCATCCAACAGATCCCAACTGGCAGTATTAAAATAAATATTATTGAGGGTTTCACTTTTGTTTTTCTCAATTTCCGATAGTTCAATATTTAACTCAATGTTTGGTGCCTCCTGCTCTTCTTTTAAATCAAACCCTACACTTTTGAAAAAATGATCTTTGCTTTCTATGTATAAGGCATATTTTCCAGTAGAGGGTAATACTGCCATATATTCGCCATTTCCTTGTTGATTTTCAAAATTAGAGATCACTTCCTGATCAGAGAGATCGATAAGCTGAATATTTGCTTTAATGGCTTGTTTGGATTTGGCATCCACCACTTTGCCTT
>JAHEBN010000101.1 GCA_024645245.1 Jiulongibacter sp.
ACGACTTATTGTAGAAAAAGAGTAGGGTTTAATTCCTGATATATTTAGTAGAAGTAATTATTAAAAGATCAAACTAAGAATTTGGTCTTTTTTTATTCAATCCGAAACAAACCAAAATGTAAAGCGAGAAGTTTATTTTGATCTTACTTCTACTAGCGATGAGCAAAATTTTCACTTATATCCAAAGCACTCCCGATGTCATTTTTTTATGGGAAAATAGTGCCCCCGGATTCGAAAGCTTTAACAATAGGAGGCAAAAAGCCCAAGATTGGTGGGAGAAAAACATTAATAATTCATCTATAACTGCTTATTTTCCTGTAAAAGCAAACGGAACCTAAGTCCTGATAATATCGGGTGGCGATCATCTTTATTTAGTTTTTGATTTGGAAGTCAGTGAAGTTGCACTTTTTTTGATCAATATGGAATTACCGACTTTTTGTTGGAATGCAGGTTGGCTCGCGAGTCGTATTCTTAATTATGAGTAGAAAATACATGACAAAGAATAAGTGGAATGAGCCATGCGGATTACAAAGTCGAACACCGAAAAATGGAATTTGAAAATTGATAAAACAGCAATTCTGGGTTGTTCTGCCACTGGTGAAGTAGCCTATTGCATTGCATATAGCAATGGCGGTGAGGTTTTACATCCACAGGATGAAATTGACAAATTTTCGACAAAACCGGATTTCCAAATTTTAATTTATTCCGAACTACTCTGTGAACCAGAAATTATCCCGACCGATGCATTACCTGTATTTCTTCGTTACCTCAAATGATTATTCCGGGCTTTAATTTAAAATATTGAATGCTTACCGCAAGGCCGAAGTGCCTGTTAGGGCACATTTCTTCAGTAAAAGAGAGCATGGTTTTAATATGGGCTATCGCAGTTATAAAAAAACTTTAAGTGGCTGGCCAGCTCGATCAGGCGACTGACTGGAAGATTCAGGATTGGGTAAAAAATAACCTTTCGTAAGTTTGCAGCGTATATAAGGGTAATAATAAAGTTTTAGTACATTTAGACCTGCTTATTGCGATGACAACATTTAAGCATGAAAAACGTTTTATAAAATAGAAAATACAATGTATTATCGCAGTGATTTTATTTAAAAATTGAACTAGATCTGATGAAGAAAATTTCTGTATTAGTTTTCCTGTTTTTGGAAATGTTTGCCTGCTTCCATACCACTTTTGCTCAATTGCAATCCTATAAAAAAGGTTTGGCAAGCTTTGATAAAGGATATTACGACCTGGCGGTCAATGAATTTTTAAAAGTAAAAGAAATCGATAACACTGAAAAGGCTAATCTAAATTATAAAATTGCCGAATCTTACAGGCTTTCAAACCGCTGGATTGATGCACTTCCATATTATAAAGATGCAATAGATGATGGTATTTATGATCAGGATGCGGTATTTCACTACGCTTATGCTTTGAAGACCAATGAACAATACGACCTTGCACTTCAGCAATTTCAGAAATACGTTTCTTTGAAAACTGAAAACAAAGTATACAATGAATGGGCCAATCGTGAAATAAATACCTTACAAATCATTGATGCTTTAAAGGCAAATAATGCTGATTATGTTTTCCGGGATTTAAAGGAAGTTAATACAAAAGGATCGGATTTTGGGCCAATAATTTTTAACAATCAGCTGGTCTTTTCTTCCTCCAGAAAAGATAAAATCTACTCTAACGGACTTCCTTTTCTTGGTATTTATGCTGCCAGAGTAAGTAGTGATCTAACATCAATAGGTGAGGTTACTGTTTTCAGTACAAATATTTTTGACTCAGAAAGGAACGAAGGCTCACCCACCATCAGTCCTGACGGCAAAGTAATGATTTTTGCCAGAGGTAATTCTGGAAAAAGGAAAGATCTCTCGCCAGATGTAGACTTATACATAAGTAGAAATGTGCCTGGAAGCGGATGGACTGAACCGGTATTAGTTTCAGCTTCAGATTCAGTAAGTTGGGATGGGTGCCCGGCATTTTCCAGAGACGGGAAAACACTTTATTTTGCCTCAAATCGTGCCGGCGGTAGCGGAGGAATGGATATTTATCGGGTAAATATGGATGCATCCGGTCGTTTTGGTAATCCGGCCAATATGGGTAGAGCTATAAATACTCCGGGCGATGAAATGTTTCCTTATGTATCGGAGGACGGTAAACTGTATTTTGCTTCTGACGGGCATCCGGGTTTGGGAAAACTGGATCTTTTTGTTGCAACCCGAAAATCAGGAAAAATAGCCATTGAAAACATGGGCTTACCTTTCAATTCATCACGCGATGATTTTGGTTTTTCAATTGATCCAAATGGTAATATGTTTTTTTCCTCGAATAGATTGGGTGGAGTGGGAGATGATGATATTTATTTTTATCAGGCACCACCCAAAGAGAATCTGGCTAATAATACAGATCCACTAAAATCAAAATCACCAGGAGAAAATGAGTTGGACAATAATGCTGAAATAAAGCTTGTGAATTACTATCTGGCCGGGACGGTGAAAGACAATCTGGATAAAAGTAGTATATCAGTGGCCAAAATTAAGATATTTAAAATGGAGGGCGGTTTTGAGGAATTGGATCAGGAATTGACAAGCAATGAAAATGGTGAATTTGGACCGGTAAAGTTACTGGAAGACACAGATTACCTAATCATTGCCGAAAAAGACAATTATTTAACCAAAAGAGAAGGTTTCACTATGTACGGCAGAAGTATTCCACAAATACTTCTGAAAAAATCGATTACAGATACTACGTTTAATACCCAAATTTTACTGGATAAGATTTTCGTAGGAAAAACTTTTGCACTTGAAAATATATACTATGATTTGGATAAAGCTGATATTCGTCCTGATGCAGCCAAAGAATTGGATAAATTAGTACAGATTCTTAATGATAATCCTCAAATTTCTATCGAATTGGGCTCTCATACCGATTCACGAGGATCCAATATTTACAATATACGTTTATCACAACGTCGTGCAGATTCCGCCATAGAGTATATAATTGCCCATGGTATATCCAGGGAAAGACTGACAGCTCAGGGCTATGGGGAAACCGAGCTTAAAATAGAAGATGCTAAAACCGAGGAAGAACATCAGGTTAACCGCCGTACCGAATTCAAGGTGGTTCAAATAAAAGCTGCTAAACAGGTTGAAAATTAAATATTATAAGGTTATTATTGAACTTAATTCCTTATTATTCAATCCATTTAAGACTATGAAGATACTTGTTATACTAATTTTCGGCTCGGTATTATCTGTAAATCTTATGGCTCAGCAAGAAATATTGCTATACCCTGATGGGACACCAGGCTTAAAACAGGATGTGAAAGTGGTGGAGGGAGATCCTGATCCTAAACCGGATGGCATGCTTCGTCTACGTAATGTCACCTCACCTTCTATTACTTTTTATAAGCCTAAAAAAGCAAATGGCACAGCTGTAATAATATGTCCTGGTGGTGGCTATTCGATTTTAGCTATAAATCACGAGGGTCATGATATTGCTAAATGGTTTGCTCAAAATGGAGTGACGGCTTTTGTCTTAAAATACCGTTTGCCTCAAGATGAATTATTTGAAAATAAATCAATAAGGCCTTTGCAAGATGCACAACAAGCTATTCGTTTGGTGCGAATTGGTTCAAAGAAATATGGAATAAATCCCGATAAAATTGGCATAATGGGTTTCTCGGCTGGTGGGCATCTGGCAGCCACAGCCTCTACTCTTTTCAATACACAAGTAGGAGAAATTACTGACACAAAGGTTAGTGTAAGACCAGACTTTACAATTTTAGGGTATCCTGTTATTAGTTTTTCTGATAAATACGGACATTCCGGCTCACGTCAAAATTTGATTGGACCTGATCTTAAAATTGCCGATATCGAACATTTTTCTAATGAATTGCAGGTAACTGCACAAACACCTCCTGCTTTTTTGGTGCATGCTTTCGACGATCCGGTACGGGTTGAAAACAGTCTGGCCTATATTCAAGGATTAAAAGATCATGGTGTTTCTGCCGAATTTCATATGTACGACCGGGGAGGACATGGATTTGGAATGACAAAAAAGGGGCGTGGTCCGGTGGAATCCTGGCCTCAAAGGTTGTTGGATTGGATGAAAATTAATAATTTCTGATAAGTACTACATAGAATATACGTTTTTGGTTTGATTATTGCTTTTGAATTGTCGGCTTGGAAAACCATTTAATAAAAAAGGCAAATTGAGTTTTTGATATCAAAACTTTAGAGTTACTTTTATAACAGGAAAACAAAAAAAACTAATAGTATGAAAAAAGTAATCTATACTTTATTACTAGCCGGTATTGCTGGTAACATATCTGCACAAGTTGTGAGCAGCACATCATTTTATGTTTCTGAAGGTGCTGTAGTAAGCATGGGTCAGGACTTTCAGAATAATGGAGAGTTTACCAATAAGGGTAAAGTCCATTTTCAGAAAGATGTAATGAATCAAGGAAAATTCAACTCAGAAGGAGCAGTAGTACTTGATGGCTACAAAAAGCAAACCCTGGGTGGTGCGGAAGAATTGACATTTAACAAAGTTGTTCTGGAAAATGATGTGGATTTGAATACCACTCTTGTTGTAGGGCAGGAAATTGAATATAACAGAGGTATTTTAAATTCTACACAGGCTAATCCATTGGTTTTTGCAAGTAATGCAAATCATTTTGGTGCTTCTGATTTTTCTCATTCAGTAGGTGTTGTTAAAAAAATCGATGCCAATAATTTTGAATTTCCTTTAGGGGATGGTTTGAATTACAAAGGTTTTACAGCTGATGGTTCAAATGGTCTTCTTACAGCTGAATTCAGAGGTCTTCCCACGGGCAAGATTTCTCAATCATATGCACCAGGTGTTGATTATATCAACGATACTGAGTATTGGGTAGTAAAAGGAGATAACCAAAATCAATTTACAAGCGTAAGATTGAATGATTCATATGGTATGGATGGTGTGGCTTACTTAAAGAAAGGTACCTGGTCTATTTCTGATGATTCACGTTTTGATACTAAATCTGGTTTAAATAACGGTGTAATCTTTACAAGTGGTAAAGGTCGCTTTATTAAGAAAGACATCGGAGTTTGGCCTAACCCAACTCAAGGTGAGTTTAACCTGAAGTTAACAGGTATGAATGACAATGATGCTATTGTTGTTGATATTACTAATCAGGATGGTAGAAACGTATTAAGAACTCAAGGTAAAGTAAGTGACTTAAGAAAAGTATATACATTACCAAATAGTTTAGTAACCACTGAACTGACTGTTAGAGTTGTTAATGGTGACGAAGTTATGACCGAGAAATTGATCTTGAACAGATAAGATTTATACTATTTGAAATAAAAGAAGGCGATCCAAACGGGTCGCTTTTTTTGATTGTGGGCAGAGGGATGTGAAAAATAAGACACTCAAATAATTGAAACGAGCTATTTACTAAATCCGGGAAATAAGGAATTTCATTATTTTTTCTTCTTCCCAATCGATGACAGACTTTTTACGGTATTTTTTTAATTTGAGTTTCAGGTATTTGGAAATGACTAAAAGCCAAAACTTATTGAAATATCAAGTTATCTCAAAAGTCAAGTGAAAATATCAATTTCCTAAACTTGGTACAGGTTAATTCAAAATCCTCAGAATTGAATTTAGATCAGTTTTGAATTAAATATTAATTGATTTTACCACCAAAGTGGCGGAGTAAGGGTTGCATCACCTTTACTGTAGCCCCGGCAATCGTGGCATTCGTCTGGCTCACCGGGAATTGGCGGACCAAATGGTAGGCTACACAGATATTCAAGGTTGTTTTCAATTCCATAGCTAAGTTCTTTTGGATCAAAAGTCCATCTGATGGCGTTTTCTGATACAACACCGAAATAGCCATTAACCGACCAGTCATTATTTAAAGCCTTATAATTTGTGCTTAAACCAAACGGTGGTTGATCATATAAACCACCTTTTTCTTCTTGTGCTTGAAGATCCTTCCAGAAATTATAATAAGCTTCGTTTGACTGTTCCTGAATTATTAAAGTTGAGAAATATTGATATACTTGTTCATTACCTTTTGTTTTAAGGAAAAACAAGTCTTTGGTATATCCCCCATTCATATCTTGGTGTAATACGTATCTGTTTAGTACCTGCTCTGATGTAACCCAACAGGTATTTTTTAGTCCACGGGGATGTGTTGCTGTATATAAAAATAATGGGGTAAATGTCCATCTGAAAAAACGGGTTTGCTTACTGGAATTAGATGGTATTTTTATTTTTAAATTTATACCTGCGTAATCAGTAATAATCCGGCCATCACTGTGGGTATATTGATATTCTTGTTTTATTACCTCTTCCATTTCAGTTGTACCCATTTCATTATATGAGTCCGAAATGCCTTCGTAGCCGGATTCGAATTCTTTTCCATCGGCCAATTGTATTTTTAATTTGTATTTTCTGGCAGGATCTGCCTTGAAAAACGGATTTCTCAAATCGTAATTCCCTCTGTTAAGTTCATTTTCAATATAATACCATACTTGTCCCTGGTCGTCAACGATACTTACTTTAGCTGAACTTACAACCACATCCCGGATATTGTCTACACTACTGGTTTTCTTTAAACTTACTTTAAAATATCGCCCATCGGATGGGTATAAACGTGTGTCGCTAAAGGATTTATCAGATATGGAAGCTTCGATAACCAATCCTTCGGTTTGGTTATTAATGTTAAAATTATATTGATCAACACAGGCTGATGTTACTAAAAGAAAGAAGAGCATTTTTATATAGTTCATACTTTTAGTTAAGGTAAAAATTGTAGGAAAGTGAGGGGAAAATAGTTCCTAATATGGCCGTTTTAAATGCCTGGCCTGAATTATCGAACCAAATGGCATAAGCGTTTTTTCGGGCGAGTAAATTATATACTGAAAATATAAGATCCCCCGTATAAAACTTATCGGCTAATTTCTTACCCTTAAAGGTAATGGAGAAGTCTACCCTTTGATAATCGGGACTTCGGTATTGATTACGTAAGGAATAATTATTTATTGAAAGCTGATAATCATATGAGTATTTGGAAATTGGAATGGTAATTGGCCTTCCGGAATTATAAGTGATATTAGAAGAAAAAACCACTCTTTTACTCCAGTTCCAGTTCATGACAATAGACAATTGATTGGGTTGATCAAAAACAGATGGGTAAATGTTACCATCGTTTATTGATTGGCCAGTAAATTCACTGGCAAACTGACGAAAACTTCGGGCATAAGTATAAGAAATCCAGCCGTTCAGGGCACCGGAATTCTTTTTAATGAAGAGCTCCGCTCCATACGCCTTTCCAATTCCTTGTGTAAGACCTAGTTCATAATATTTATTTAATTTCAAGTCAACACCGTCGAGGTAATCGATGGCATTTTGGGTTTTGTTGGCAAAGAATTCCAGGGAAGTTTCAAATTTATTTTCTCTGGTATTATGAAAAAGCCCCAATGAGATTTGATTATTTCTTTGAGGTTTGATAAGATTACTGCTCAACACCCAATAATCAGTAGGTGCCGGGCTAATGGTAGTCGAAACTTGATGGATGAATTGCTGGCTTTTATTGTAAGAGCCTTTTATTGCGGTTCTATCTGATAATTTATAACGAAACGATAATCGCGGTTCGAACCCGGCATATTTGGCAAGGCTCGTGTTTCCGGAAACAAAACTGGAATCCAGAAGAGCGGCTTGTCTACCGTCTCTTATGTTGTAATCTACATTTAAAATAGTTCCGGGCCCAATTCTATCAAATGCTGCATATCGTAGCCCCATGTCAAATGCCAGATTAGAATTTATTTCCAGGCTACTTTCTACGAAAAGGGCCATATCGCGGCCTTTTTGTAACTCTATTTTTTGGGTTAAAGCCTGACTTAGTTCACTAAACGGATTAGATTCACCAGGCAAGATATTGTATTGATTTACATTTCCACCTGCCAGTATTTTATATTTATCAGAAATACTCCACTCCAGATTTAATATGCCACTTAATACATCTATGGTGTTTTTATTTATATAGCCAAATAGTTCATCATCGCTGGTTTCGTTGCTTTTGTAGTTACTTTTGGCAAAGGTTATTTTTCCAAACAATTTTTCGCTTAGCTGATGATCAATTGTTGAAGAAAGATTATTGGTTTCCCAACCGTACAGTGCTGCGTTATTGAATTTGAAATCATCAATACTGTGATAGCCGGTTACAGTCCAGGTGGTTTTTGAACCCAAAGCTGCGAATAATTTGCCGGATAAATCGCTGAAATTGGCAGTGCTGTTTTTTAATTCTATGTTATCGTATTTTTGAATTAACCAATCGGTATATGATTTTCTGCCGCTGAGTAACAGGCTGGCTTTTCCTTTTACAATTGGGCCTTCTAAAGTCAATCGGCTGGAAACAAGTCCAATGCCGCCATTAGCTTTGTATCTGGATAAATCCCCGTTTCGGGTGTCAATATTTAAAACCGATGCTACGCGTCCACCGTAATTGGCAGGACCACAACCTTTTAAAAGTTCTACATTATTGATCAGATCGGGATTAAAAGCTGAGAAAAACCCAAAAAGGTGACTTGGATTAAATATTTGGGCCCCATCTTGCAGAATTAAATTCTGGCTTGTTTCGCCACCCCGAACATTATAACCTGCTCCCAAATCACCAGAAGATGTAACACCCGGTAAGGTAGTTATACTTCTGATGGGATCCACTTCTCCTAAAAAGGTAGGAATTTGCTTTATAGTTCTGATACTTAGTTTTTGAATTCCGGAGCGGTGATCTTCAATATTGGCATCTGCACGTTTTCCTTTTACTATCAGTTCATCCAGGTAATTTGGCTTACTTTCTACTTTTATTTGGGGATTTTCAGATATTTCATTTTTATAGCGAATTACAGCAAAAAGCTGCTTTTTATATCCCGGATGACGTACTTCTGCAATTTGGAATTTGAGAGGGATGCTCATAGAGAAGCTGCCATTCACATCTGTCTTATACCCTTTTTGATCCTGTGGGTTGTTAATTATAGCGTCATTTACAGAGATTTTTTCTTCCAGATCCAGAAGTTGAGCAGTGAATTTTTGTGCATTTTCTGGGATAAAGAAAATATTGTAGCCCTTATCAATTGTGGATAATTCTTGCTCTAAAATACGATCTACGATGATATACGTATCTGCAGATATATTAATAATTCTTATTTCGGGATAGCTGTCTTCCAGATAACGGAGAATGTTTTTCTTTACTATTATCCCTGAAATTTTCTGTTTGAGTAGCTCTTCGTTCTGAAAAATCAGATTAATTCCGGTGTCGGAGCTTAAACCTTTATACGTTTCTGATAAAGTTTTACCATTATCACTATTTAGAATATCCGCGTTCTTTATTGATTGGGCGTAGGAATTTTTGGCTATTAACAGGAAAAAGAGTATTGAAATCCAGTATATATTTGGAATCATAGGCATTAAAATTTTAAAAAGTATCATTGCACGAAATCTCAAAGCATTAAATCTTTTTCAAGTGACAATATGGCCTTTTTTGATAAAATTTTAACTCCTTCCAGTAATCCTGCAAACCGGGCATCAGTGGTTAATCCTTTTTTATAACGCGAATATATCTGTTGAATTATTACGGAATTCTTAAACAGGCCGAAAACGTAATAAAACACCAAATGGTCCAAGTTAAACTGTGTTTTCTCCTGATAGCGTTGGGCGTATTCTACACGGCTGATATTTCCCGGTAACCAGGAAAGATTAAAGGCTTTGTTAAAATCTTCGTCACCTGCTTCTACCCAATACGCAAGTGTACTCCCCAAATCCATTAGTGGATCGCCTACAGTCGCCATTTCCCAATCCAAAATAGAAAGTATTTCAGAAGGATTTTCTTTATTAAGTATCAGATTGTCGTATTTATAATCATTATGCAGTAACGACTTATTTAAGCTCTCGGGAATGTTTTTTTGCAACCACGCACCTGTATTATTCATATCATGGATATCGTCAGTTTGTGAATTCAGATACCTGTTGAACCACCCGTTTACCTGTCTTTCCACATATCCTTCAGGTTTTCCGAGTTCAATTAAACGGGAGGTTTCTATATTGATACTATGTAATGAGGCTTGTTTGTCACATAAGGTCAAAGAAAGTTCCCTCCAAAATTCTGAATTTGTTGTTTTCAGTAAGCTCCTTGCATCTTTAGCACGTAAAATAATTCCGTCGATCTTTTCCATTACATAAAATGGAGAACCGAGAATATTAATATCGTTACATAAAAATAAAGGTCTTGGAATTTCCCTGAAATGGGATTGATAAAGTTTATGAAGCAGATTAAACTCCCTTGCCATATCGTGACCCCCTTTAATTTCAGCGGCCCCTTTCGGAGGTTTTCTCAACACATATTTTGTATTTTCACCTTCTAATAAATATGTAAGATTCGAATATCCTCCCGGAAACTGCCTTATTTGATGAATCTTACTAATCGAGCCAAGAGATTGGAGATAGCCATTCAATATGTTCAGGTCAATTTCTTCGCCTCGTCTTATTTCGCCCGCACTATCTTCACTTAAATTCATTTGCGGTACTCTTTTAAAATACTTTTAGCTAATGAAGATTTATGAACTTCATCTGCTCCATCATAAATTCTGGCCGCCCGCTCGTGAGCATACCAAAAAGAGAGAACCACATCGTTTGTCATACCAAGGCCTCCATGTGTCTGAATAGCCCGGTCAATAACCCTCAGCATCATATTTGCAGTATAAAATTTAATTCCTGAAATCTGATTTCTGGCAGCCTTACTGCCAAATTGGTCAATTTTATCGGCCGTATCGAGAACTAAAAGTCTTGCAGCATCAATTTCTACCCGACTTTCGGCAATAAAATGCTGAATACTTTGCATATCGGCCAGATATTTTCCTTCGGCTAATTCACGTTTTGTGGCATATTCACACATCAATTCGAAGCTTCTTTCAGCAATTCCGATAAAACGCATGCAATGGTGAATACGACCCGGCCCCAGCCTTTCCTGAGCCAGAAGAAATCCTTCGCCTTCTTTACCAATCAAATTGGACCGAGGCACCACTACATTATTATAACGCACTTCAGCATGGCTAGCCCAGCTATCTCCCGCATGGCCCATTATGGGTATATTGCGAACAAATTCATAACCCGGATTGTCTAAAGGTACCAGTATCTGGCTTGCTCTGTTATGAGGGGCAGCATCAGCATCAGTAACCGCCATAACGACAGCAAAAGTGGCACCGTCGGCAGAAGAAGTAAACCATTTGTGGCCGTTTATAATATAATTATCTCCATCCTTTATAGCGGTGGTTCCCATACGGGTAGGGTTTGAACCCGCAAATTCGGGCTCAGTCATTGAAAAGCAACTCCTGATTTCGCCTTTAGCCAAAGGATTCAGGTATTTATCTTTGATCTCTTTACTTGCATATTTATGAAGCAATTCCATATTTCCAATATCAGGTGCCTGTGAGTTGAATGTAAAGTGACCAAAAGGAGATTTTGCCAATATTTCACTTACTTTTCCAAACTGCATAAGGCTTAGGCCTTTCCCCCCCATATCCAAAGGCAGAGCCAGGCCCCACAGGCCCACTTCTTTTACTTTTTCCCGTAGTCTTAAAAGTATAGGTTCTATTTGGGAGAAATTTCCTGTTAGGTTTTCGGTAGTTTCCAATGGATAAAGTTCTGTTTCTACAAAAGATTTAATTTTTTGTAGCAGATTTTCTATTTCGATATGCATGTTGATGATTGGTATTTTTGAAAGCGTAAGTTAAATAATATTTGCTTTTTGACGAAGAAATCTGGGATCTTGTATACAACAGATTATTATTTCATAGGAAAAAGCTTTATTTGTAAAATATCAACAGACTGCATGAGATTTAAATTTTCCCTGGTATTGCTTGTCTTTACTTTTTTGGAAATAAAGGCACAAATTAATCCTATTTTATTGCTCACAGGCACTGTGGTTAGTGAGAATAATGAACCTTTGGAAAAGGCAAGTGTTTCGGTATCTCCCGGAAACATTAATATCTATACTGACGAAGCGGGAAAATTCAGAATTGAGCTTTCTGACGGGCACTATGAAATATATGTGCAATACCTAAATGCTGATCCTTACAATAAGAGAATTCATATAAATAAAGATATAGATTTAAATATTGAGCTGGCTATTAATGATCAAATGCTCGATGCAGTTACCGTTAAATCTAAAACACTTTTGGATGTAAATTCTGTTTCGATGGGTAAGTCGGTTGTCGAAATAGCAACTATGAAAAAGCAACCGGCTTTTTTAGGTGAAGTAGATGTTATACGATCTATTTCTGCATTACCTGGAGTAATAACGGCTGGTGAAGGGTCTTCCGGGTTTTATGTACGGGGTGGGAGTGCCGATCAGAATCTGGTTACCATTGATGGGGCACCTGTTTTTAATTCGGCTCACCTTTTTGGCTTTTTCTCTATATTTAATCCGGATATTTTGTCCCGTTATACCTTACATCGTAGCGGAATTTCTTCGAAATATGGCGGTAGGGTCTCATCCATTTTAGATGTGGAATTCAAAGATGGCGGGTCAGATAAATGGCATTTTTATTCGGGATTTTCACCATTGACATTAAAAGTCGGATTAGACGGACCTATCGGAAAGAAAACTTCAGTGTTACTTGCCGGTAGAGGTGCCAATCCTAACTACCTTCTGAAGCTATTTTCAAATAATGATGTAAAAAACAGCACTTCGTATTTTTACGATTCCAACCTGAAAATAAAACATCAGTTTAACGATAAGAATACTTTGGTTTTTAGTGGATATTTAAGTGAAGATGGTTTTAAGTTTCCTTTTGACACCACTTATCAATACGGAAACAAAGTGGGTAGTCTGAAGTTCAGTCATAATTTCAATTCGGGCTTTTTTGGCTTTGTTACTGCCTCACGCAGTTTTTATAATAATATTACCAAAGGTATTGCCCCGGAGGAACAGTTCGGACTCATTTCTTCGGTGAATTTTGATCAGGTCAAAGTTGATTTTTTAAAAACAAATTCTGGAAAACATACCCTGGAGTTTGGCGGTGGGTGGGGACAATACAATATAAATTCCGGCAAACTGGAAATTTATTCGTCGGAGTCCAGTTTTAACCCTATTACTCTCCAGCCTGATTTGGGAAATGAATATTTCGGATATGTAAATGATGAAATGATCATTAATCCTAAATTGTCGGTTCTGGGTGGAATAAGATATAGCTATTATCAGAAAATGGGCCCATCGGATGTCAGTATTTATCAGGACAATATTCCTAAATCATATACAACGGTTACTGAGGTTATTAATTTTGGATCAAAAGAAGTCGTAAAAACTTATTCCGGATTGGAACCAAGATTTTCGCTGAAATATTCATTAAGCTCCCGAAGTTCACTAAAAATCGGAGCCAACCGAATGAGGCAATATACGCAACTGATTTCGAATACTTCAGCACTTACTCCCACAGATGTATGGCGATTGAGTAATACGTATATTAAACCCCAAGTAGCCGATCAGGCTTCTGTAGGATACGTGAATGTGTCACCCGATGGCGGATTTGAATATAGTCTCGAATTATATTACAAAAAACTTTATAATGTAGTCGATTATAAAGATGGTGCCGAAATATTGTTGAACCCCATTTTAGAAGCCGATCTGCTGTTTGGTGATGGTAAGGCATATGGTTCGGAGTTTTTTGTTAAAAAAAATAGTGGTAAAACTACCGGTTGGATAAGTCTTAGTCTTTCCAGAGCTTTACGCCAGATAAGCGGATCAAGTAGGGAGGAAACCATAAATGAAGGGAAATTTTATCCTTCTAATTACGACAGACCGGTTAATCTGAATGTCTTTTTTAATCAGATTATGGGAGAGTCTCCCTGGACTTTTTCTGCAAACTTCGTTTATATTACCGGAAGACCTATAACAGCAGCAGATTCGTGGTTTAGTGTTTATTCTTCCAGTATTTATTCTAATTACCGCGGCCGAAATCAACAGAGAATGCCGGATACGCACCGATTAGATATTTCCTTTTTGAGAAATAATCCGATAAATAATAAAAAATACAGCACCGAATGGGGGCTTTCTCTCTATAATGTCTATTTCAGAAGAAATGCATTTTCTACTTTATTCAAAGATTTTTATGGTACACCACCACAGGCATACAAATTAGCAGTTATTGGTGTGGCGGTTCCATCTATCAATTTTAATATCAGGTTTTAATGCGAAATAGTATAATATTTACCCTCCTCTTATTGATTCTAGCGAGCTGTATCGACCCGATTGCTTTTAAATTTGATGGTCAAACTTCCCATTTGGTAGTTTTTTCTAATTTTTCTTCGAAAAAAGGTCCTCAGTTTGTTCGACTCACCCGTTCGGTTCCTTTCGATAGTCCTTATAAGGTTTTTGTAAAAAATGCCCGGGTACTTATAAAATCTGCTTCGGGCAAATCATTCGAATTTTTTCATACCGCTTCAGGAGAATATTATACTCTGAATGACGCGGAGGTTGAGCCCGGAGAAACTTATATTTTGCATATTGAAGTGGATGGCGAAATATATGAAAGTGATCCCTCGAGAGCACCTTCACTGGAAGAATCAGTGGATATGACCGAAGTTCATTTGAAAGAAGATGTACAGCAGGTGAATATACCGGGTGAAAAAGAACCCAGATCGTTACCAGGTTATGCATTTTTAGTTGATTATCAGGATAAAGCCGGTCAGGCTAATTTTTTAAGGTGGTCGTATTACCGGGAGTACCAGGTATTTACTCAACCCTGGAATTTTATCGATTATTTTTGTCCTAGAGGCTGTCCTCGACCCGCTCCCAAAAGTTGTTGTAAAGAGTGTTATGTTACCAATAAAGAAGAATATTTTAAAGTTGTGAATGATCGGCTTACTGATGGTAGATTGGTGCGAAATATTCCGGTTTCTTTTATGCAGTATTATCAATTGATGAATTCCAGAATGAAGTTTACGATTTACCAGCATAATATCTCGGAAGAGGCTTATACGTATTATAAATCGCTGGAAGCTCAAGCTGAAAGCTCAGGTACAATGCTTGATGCTCCGCCCACTGAAGTAGTTGGGAATATGCACAATATCAACAAACCGGAGGAGCTCGTGATTGGATTTTTTGAGGTGAGCACTGTTTTTGAAAGAAATTTTATTTTTAATCCTCTTGAATTACCAATAGATTTACCACCATTTGAATTTCCGGACGATTGCCGGGTAATAACTGGTGCGAGTGTTAATAAACCGATCGGTTTCGACCAGGATTTTTAATATAGATTATAAAATCTTTTTGCATTTTCGCCAAAAATATCTGCTTTTTCTGTTTGGGAAAGTTGATCAAAATAGCTTTCTATTATATCTAATTGCTCTTCGTAAGTGGCAGATACCAAACAAACAGGCCAATCGGATCCATATAGAATCCTTTTCGTACCGAAACAATTGAGCACGTGATCCAGATAGATAAAAAAGTCTTCTTTTTGCCAATTATGGTAAGAAGTTTCGGTCACCATACCGCTTATTTTTACCAGTACATTTTCTTGACGGGCAATTTCTTTCATGTAATTGCTCCATCGACTTAAGGATTTATTTTTAATATCAGGTTTGGCGATATGGTCAATTATTAACTTGTTTTCAGGCAATTTTCTTATAAAATGTAAGGCTGATTTTAACTGTCGTTCGAAAATCAGAATATCGTATGTGAAATCGAAATTTTTCAATTTTTCGACTCCTTGTACAAATTCAGTATTTAACAAAAAATCATCGGGTTCGGCTTGCACAATATGTCGAAAGCCTTTGATTGCAGGCTTTTGATGGTAGTAGTTCAATCTTTCATCCAGATTTGCGGCTTTCAGATTTACCCAGCCAACTATACCTTTAATGAATGCATTTTCTTCTGCCAGTTTTAAGAACCATTCATTTTCGGCTTCATCCTGATTTACCTGAATCAATACGGAGCCTTTGAAACCGTGATAATGCAATAATTTTCCTAAATTTTCGGGAAGGAAATCCTGCCTTATAGCTTGCATATTTTCATCTATCCAGGAATAATTAACGGGGTCGTATTTCCAGAAATGCTGGTGAGCGTCTATCATTAGTAAATCAGGTATTGAATGCCGAAAAATAAGAATTGCAAAAGCAAAATCCAGCCTGAAACCGGATTTTCTTTTTTAAAGGTAAAGCTAAAAAATAGTACAAGTAAAAAATAGGATGCGATAAACCAGGCCACATAATTTTGAAAAGGCGGATTTTCATTTTGCCAGGACCACATGTTGAGTCGGATAGCTGTTGGTTCGGCCAAAACATCAAAAAAGGCCATAATAAGGGCACCAAGGGCAGCTTTAAACCACTTATTCCCTATCACCTTACGCATTGCAATCAAATTGCCGGTACAGGTAGTAATCATTAACCAATTTAGGCCAATTAATAGGGGTGTATTCCAAAGTTTAAG
>JAHEBN010000257.1 GCA_024645245.1 Jiulongibacter sp.
ATCTTTTCTTTGGACTTGAGCTTCTTTTTTAGCAAATTCGGCCATCATCGCCATTTGGTCGCTCGTGGTTTCCAAACGTCCGGGAACAGTAAATTCTACTTGTCCACCTCGGCCATTCTTGGCTTCTTTTACATCACCTGCTGCCTCCCATTGGACTTTTAGTTTCTTTTTGGCATTCATTACTTGCCAGGTAGATTCACCTACTACCGCTATTAATTCATTAAAAGTACGGGTATCAAAACCAGCTTGTACAAAATCGTCCTCATACAATTTGAAACTGTAAACAGCCTTTATGCCTGGCATTTTCAGAGCTTGGCTGGCGTCAAATGATTTCAATTTTATTCCAAAAGCAGGTGGATGCTGTATCATAGCAATCAACATACCATCAACATGATAATCCATTCCAAAAAGTGGCTTACCAGTTACCACCTTTGAGCCTTCTACGTTCTTCTTTGACCTGCTTACGATGCTAAAATCTTTTATCTCTTTGAATTTCAAATCTTTACTAGCCGTCATAGATGCCGCCTTCGATGCCATTTCGCCATAAGTTGCCGACTTTCCATTAGCATGTGTTAAAACTCCGGCTTTAGTTGAAATTTCGCTGGCGGGAACCCCCCATGTTTGAGCGGCTGCATCCATGAGCATTTGCCTTGCAGTAGTTCCGGCAACTCTTAAAGGCTTCCAGTACATTCTCGTAGAGTTACTTCCTCCAGTAAACTGTGGCCCCAATTTCACATTGTCATGAGGTCCCATTTCTACCACCACATTTTTCCAATCTGCATCCAATTCCTCCGCTATAATCATGGGTAGTGAAGTCATTACGTTTTGGCCAAATTCGGGGTTCGGACAAAAGATTTTGATGCTATTATCGGCAGAAATTTTAATATAACCTGTTAGATCTGACCAAACTTGAGCAATATCCAACTCCACTAATTTCTCCGCAGCTTTACTTTCTGAAAACCAGGAAAAACTCAACATAAGTCCTCCACCAGCAACAGCGGAAGATTTCAGAAATGAACGTCTATCTACTTTATTTTTCATGATTTTGCTGCAGTTTTAATGGCTTCTTTGATTCTCAAATAGGTTCCGCATCGGCAAATATTACCGCTC
This sequence comes from Jiulongibacter sp., assembly GCA_024645245.1. GTDB lineage: Bacteria > Bacteroidota > Bacteroidia > Cytophagales > Spirosomataceae > JAHEBN01. The sequence continues at coordinate 1,111 of JAHEBN010000257.1, forward strand.
ATGCTCGCTTCTATGTCTTCATCACTTGGATTGGGATTGCTTTTTAACAAAGCCACTGCCGACATGATTTGTCCGGTCTGGCAGTAACCGCATTGGGCTACATCGTGCTCTAGCCATGCTTTCTGAACAGGGTGCGAAGCATCTTCAGATAAACCTTCTATTGTTGTAATTTCTTGATTCCCAATTGTGGAAACGGGCAATTGACATGAACGTACCGCCATACCATTCAAATGAACGGTGCAAGCCCCACATTGTGCTATTCCACAACCGTATTTGGTGCCCGGCATATTGAGCGAATCTCGCAAAACCCAAAGTATAGGCGTAGAAGGTTCCACTTCCACCTCTTTGGTTTTGCCATTTATTTTTAATTTATACTTAGCCATAGTGATGCTATTAATATTTTTATAAAGGTAATGATTTCTATACTTTGAACATTATAAGATTCAAACGGATTCCTACGAAAATCAAAGGGTTATTGCGAGTTTTTAGGTAAGCAATTCACATAATTCATGCTTATTTTGTGAATCAATTCACAAATTTCATACTTTTTTAGTGAATCGATTCACAAATATTAGTGAACTGTCGCCATTTCTAAGAGCAGCAGTAAGGCCTTTTAAATTAAAAATCTTTGGCCTAGAAAATTGAAAAATCTTTAACAAAACTCCTCAATGTTTTTAACTCAAGTAAAACCGGTTCTAATTTTAATATGGCCATAAGCTTTCATCCAATGCTTTCAAAAACATTTATCTTTTATTTACCTCATCGTATTCTTTATCTGTAACATGCTGTAGCCATGTAACTTGAACATCATCTTTGTAATTTGTGATGGCGATATGTATCATTTTGCTGGAGGCCGTGGCTCCATGCCAATGTTCGGTATCTTCTGGAATATTTACCACATCTCCTTTTTTGATACTTTGGGCTGTTTTTCCTTTTTCTTGGTAAAAGCCTTCGCCTTCTATTACTATCAAAACTTGGCCCTTTGGATGTGTATGCCAGACGGTTCTTGCTCTTGGCTCAAATGTGACACAACCCGTAGAAAACTCATTGTTTTTGTCTTTTGCTACCAATGGCGTTAAAAAGGCGTTTCCGCTAAACCATTCTTTTGGTAATTGTTCTCCTTTCGGGAATATTTCGTTCATTTCCATGTTATTTTCTTCTTAAAATTAGGACTATTTATCAGTCAGTTTGGCTAATACGTTTTTTGCTACCTCTGCTTATTGGCTTCCAATTTGGGTTTGTATTATTGAAAAAACTTCCAACAATTGCTTTTCAGTAAGGCCAATGTTTAAGCCTACCGCTAGGTGAAACTGCAACTGTGGAGCTACGCCTTCCAAAGCAGAAAGTACTGAAATAGTGGCTAGTTCACGTTGCTGATAAGTGAGTACGTCACGACTAAAAATATCAGCAAAGAGATGTTCTTTTAAAAATACATCAATAATTGGAGTGATTGCATTGGCTCCAGTTTTGGGACCTATTTCTTCAATTCCAGTTAAGGTTTGTAGGGTTTTCTTTCCTGTTTCGTATTTATCTTTCGTATCTGAAATAGGAGAAGCAACATTTCCCTCTACATCAATGATGCCTTTGGATTTTCTATCACTAACCACCTCCATAAAGGTATTTATGCCATTCAGACATCTCGGAAAACCACAATAGGCATACATCTGCACCAAAATTTCTTTGATTTCGTTTATGGTGAGCCCGGCATCCAAACTGACATTTAATTGCGTTTTTAATTCAGTCAAATTACCAACCGAAGTCAAGGATGCAATAGAAACGATACTTTGCTGTTTGGCATTCAAGGCTTGATTTTCCATATTTTGGGCATTAAGAGTATTCATACTTAATAGTTAATAAAAATAGAAGTGTCCACTTATTTTTAGGTTTCATGGATTTGTGTTTAAAATTTAATTGTGTAATTCAAATGCCAAGGTGATATTCCCGGAGCCCAACGCAGTAACTAATCCAGTTACATCATCAATTTTACCGATTTTTGTATAACTATATAAAGTGGAAAAACCTTTGTAAAAAAGCACCAAGGTGCTCGAGCCATACATCATCAAATCTCCCGTATGTATGCTTGCAGGTACCGAAGCATTCGTAGGTAGATTTTTAGGCAATTGGGCGTATTCTTCGTTATTGTTCAGCTCGTTCATGCTTAACGTTAAGGGTAAAAGAGCCTTAAATGCTCTGGCAGTTGCATTGTCTAACATAGTGGCTGTGAATGTCTTTTCGCCTATCCTTATTTTCAATTTATTTCCAGTTATTGGCTTTGTATCTTCGTTCATATTTTCTTCATCTGATTGTACCTCTTTTAATGGTTTTTTTTGTTGGCAAGAAGCATTACAAATTGTAACCGATAAAAGAAGGAATGTTGAAATAATTATTTTTTTCATTTATTCAAACTATAAGTCTTTAATTATTTTAGCGGGCACGCCTGCTACAACAGTATTCATAGGTACATTTTTACTAACAACTGCCCCAGCTGCCACAACTGAGTTTTCGCCCACGGTTACACCCGGAAGGATAATTGCTCCTGCACCAATCCACGCATTTTTTTGGATGGTAATTTTATCCAAAACCAGAGCTTTGCGTTCGTTTGGTTTAATAGGGTGGTTTTCCGTAATTAATTGCACATTAGGGCCAATCAATACGTCATCCTCAATCACTATTCCTCCCAAATCCAAAAAAGTACATCCTTGATTGATAAACACATTCTTTCCGATACTGATGTGCTTACCGAAATTCGTATTAAACGGAGTAAAAACAGCAGTAGAATCATCCACTTTTTTTCCAATAATCTTCCCAATAATTTCCCTAATCTCTTCCGGCTCGTTGGCATTATTAAGAGCAACAGAAAGTCTTTTGGTAGTTGTTACTTGCTCAAAAACTTCTGGAAACTCTGGGTCATTATTGAGTATAATTCCCCCTTCAAGCATGCGTTCAAATAGGTGTTTTTTCATAGATTAATTGACCTTTTTGTAAACTTTGTCGAAATGAAAATTGAGGGTAATGTTCCACATAAAATCCTTATTTCCGGGTATGTTGGACTTAAAAGTCTGATTTATGGTAGATTGTAAACTAAATGGCGATTTCTTATGACCCAAAATGGCTGTTGCTGAAAGATAATTTCCTGTATAGCCATCAGTATAGAGAAAATACAGAGAGGGGAATAGATTGTAATATAAGTCTTTCGCCAAAC
>JAHEBN010000258.1 GCA_024645245.1 Jiulongibacter sp.
CCATTCCTTTTTCAGGGCCAAGAACTCTTAATTTACCCAGTTGGGTGGAGAGTTTAGATGCCAAAACTCCGGCTGCTTGGTGTGCCAGTATCCGATCTTCGTGTTTGACAGTTATCTCAATTAAGCGTGAAAACGGAGGGTAGTTAAAATGGCGACGCTCTTCAATTTCTTTTTCGTAAAAACCTAAGTAATCGTTGTTTACTACCATTTGTAGTAAAGGGTGCTGCGGTCCACCGGTTTGTATCAAAACCCGCCCAGGCTTGTCTTTTCTACCCGCCCTACCGCTTACCTGCATAAGCATCTGAAAAGCACGCTCTGCCGCCCGGAAATCAGGAAAATAAATCATTCGATCGGCATTAAATACGCCTACCAAACTCACATTGTCAAAGTCGAGCCCTTTAGAAATCATTTGCGTACCCACCAATATATCTACTTCGCCGCTTTCAAATTCACCGATTATTTGCTGATAAGCGTTTTTGGTTCGGGTAGTGTCGAGATCCATCCGCTGAATACGGCTTGCCGGAAAAAGAATTTGCAAATCGTCTTCAATTTTCTCTGTTCCTACACCCACGGTTTTTAATTTACCCGAGCCACATTCCGGACAAGTTTTGGGTACAGTTTCTTTATGACCGCAATAGTGGCAAACAAGTGAGTTTTCGTAGTAATGATAGGTAAGACTCACGGCACATTGATGACAAGTACCTATCCAATTGCATACTTCGCAATTGAGATATGGGGAGTATCCACGGCGATTCTGGAAAATGATGGTTTGCTCCTTTTTATCCAGATTTTGTTCCATTTCATGAAGCAGAGCCTGTGAAAAGTCATTCTTAAGTGTCTCGTTTTTACGTTCTTCTTTCAGATCGATCAAATGAATTTCGGGCAATCGGGCATTGGCAAACCTTTCGCTTAAAGTAACCAGTCCGTATCTGTCGTTTTGGGCCTGAAAATAACTCTCCAAAGACGGGGTAGCTGAGCCCATAAGTACCTTGGCTCCGTGTTTATGAGCTAGCATAACAGCCACATCCCGGGCATGATAACGCGGTGCTGGGTCAAATTGCTTGTACGAACTTTCGTGCTCTTCATCTACTATTATGAGGCCAAGGTTCTCAAATGGCAAAAATATGGATGACCTTACACCAACTACAAAGTTGAATTTACCCGAAATTACTCCTTGCCAAACCTCGACACGCTCATTATCCGAAAACCGGGAATGATAAACCCCCATTTTATCACCAAAAATTTTTTGTAAACGACTTACAATTTGAGTGGTTAGAGCTATTTCCGGCAAAAGCATGAGAACCTGTGAACCACTTTCGATAACCTTTTTAATCAGGTCGATGTAAACTTCGGTTTTTCCGCTACCGGTCACCCCATGAAAAAGCACCACCTCCTTTTGCTGAAATTTCTGTACTATTTCATCGGATGCCTTTTCTTGAATTTCTGAGAGTTTTATGTTTTTAAGGGTTTTATCATCAATGGTTTCGAATCGGGAAACCTTAATTTCAAATTGCTCAAATATGCCTTTTTCTATTAATGTATTTAAAGATGAGGAAGACGTGGCAGCATTTTTAAAAAAGGTTTTTTCAATACCCAATTTATTTTTTTCAGTAAGTTCACCCATAGGGATATGCGTTAGGTATTCCAAAAGCACCTCCTGTTGCTTTGTGCTTTTTTCAAGACTACTTATCAGCTCGAGAATCTCAATTTGACCTTCATAAACCCTTTTGAGTCTTATTTTTTTTACCTTTTTGGGAGTATATTTTTCTTTTGTTTCTTCATATAGCAGAATGGCGTTTTTTGAAATCAGGTTTTTTATGAGTTTATTAACCTCATTTTCCGAAACAAAATTTTTCAACTCTTTGTATGGAATGGAATCTTTTTCCTGAACAGCCTGGAGCAAGGCAATTTCTATTTCATTCAATACAGCTTCCCCGTCAAAATCGGGATTTAATTGAATAAAAGATTCGCTATTGACCTTTAAACCTGATGGCAGAGCCACATTCATTACCTCACCAATATGGCACATGTAATATCCGGCAATCCATTCAAATAACCATAGCTGGATTGGGTTTACCATCGGTGTTTCGTCCAAAAGTTCTATAATGTAACGTGCCTGATACTTCTGTGGTGGGATTTGGTGAATCTGGGCTACAACACCTGTAAGAATTCTCCCTTTACCAAAAGGCACTATTACGCGGCAACCAATTTGAATATATTCCTCCATTTCCCGGCTTACTCGATAAGTAAATGCCGAGGGAATAGGCACGGGTACGATGATATCGGCAAAGAGCGTTTGAGTGGTATATTTTAAACTAGTATCCATAACCTGATTTAGGATACGACAAATATAAGTGTTAGCGAAAGGCTCCCGACTTTTTCAGGAAAGTTATTCTATTTGATAATATTTATTTTAATCCCATAAGGAAAAAAAATCGTAACTATTGTATTAAATCAAATACAGAATGTTTGATCATTTAACAAAAACCTTAAACAATAAAATATGTATATACATCATAATGCTTGAGCCTATATCTTAATTTTATTCCCCAAATCAAACAATATAGCTATTTTTTAAAAATATTTTCTGTAATAATTAGTTTTTTTGTTTAAACATATTTACTTTTGGTTAAACAAAACGAAAATGATCAATGTTATTTGATTAATGTTTGTTAAAAATGATTAAACAATAAAACAAAAACGGTAATGACAGCACTTGAGTTTAATTATGCCCTTCAAAGCTCAACCAAGACATTAAAACCTTTTGCCTTGCGGTTGACAAAAGATCAGGAAGATGCTAAAGACCTGATTCAGGATACGATGATAAAAGCCTTTGTTAACAGAGATAAATTTGCCGATGGCACCAATCTCAAGGCATGGCTTTTTACAATAATGAAGAATACTTTTATCACCAATTACCAACGAATGGTAAGAAGAAAAACCTTCATTGATACCACAGATAATTTACACTTCATCAACACTTCTACGGCAAGTATCAAGAATGATGCTTTGAGCAAATTTGCTATGAGCGATATTCAAAATGCCATGGATAAATTGGATGACACCTATAAAACACCTTTCGAAATGCATTTTCAGGGTTTTAAATACCACGAAATTGCAGATTATATAGGAATTCCGATCGGGACCGTAAAAAACAGAATTCATCTGGCTCGTAAAGAATTAAAAGATAGATTGCGGGTTTATGGAAAATAAGATAGGGGTTTTGAATAAATTACATAAATTAGTTGAAATCCAGAATAAGGTTTATTTTTGAATTGCAGTATTAATTAACAACAATGGCTTCCAGAGTAATAGTTATTGGGTCCGGATTCGCAGGTCTAGCTGCTGCTACAAAATTGGCCGCAGCTGGTTTGGAGGTCATTGTTTTGGAAAAAAACATGGAGTTAGGAGGTCGTGCCCGACTTATGGAATGTGATGGTTTCAGGTTTGACATGGGCCCTAGTTGGTATTGGATGCCCGATGTTTTCGAAAATTATTTTGCAGAATTTGGAAAAAAAGTAAGTGATTATTATGAGTTAATTAGGCTTGATCCATCTTACCGTGTTATTTTAGAAAATCAGGAGGTGGTAGATTTACCAGCATCAAAAGTAGCCCTTGCCGATTTATTTGAGTCCTTGGAAAAGGGAGCGGCCAGGAAATTAGCTGCGTTTCTGAAGCAGGCCGAATACAAATATAATGTAGGAATAGGTGAATTTGTATGGAAACCCAGCATATCGGTTGCGGAATTTTTGGATATCCGTTTATTTACAAAAGCTATTAGTTTGGATCTTTTTGTCTCTTTCTCTAAGCACATCCGCAAGTTTTTTAAAGATCCGCGAATTCTGCAAATAATGGAATTCCCGGTTTTGTTTCTCGGAGCCACTCCCCAAAATACCCCGGCACTTTATAGCCTGATGAACTACGCTGAAATGGAACTTGGAACTTGGTATCCGATGGGCGGAATGCATGAGATAATTAAGGGAATGGTAAGTCTTGCCATAGAAAAAGGGGTAAAATTTCAAACCAATACCGCAGTAACTTTAATTGAAACACACAATGGTAAAGCAAAAGCCGTGCATGCCAATAGTAAAGTTTTCAATGCGGATGTGGTGGTTGGTGCTGCTGATTACCATCATATTGAGCAAAATTTGTTGGAAGAATCGGATAGAAATTACTCAAAAGGATATTGGGAAAGCCGCACCATGGCACCCTCTTCGCTGCTTTATTACCTGGGGGTTGATCAAAAAGTAGGCAATCTTTTACACCACAATTTATTTTTCGACGAAGATTTTAA
>JAHEBN010000102.1 GCA_024645245.1 Jiulongibacter sp.
CGCGTTTTGGCATTCCACTCATTTATACTGGTACTATCAAACTCTGTATAAGTTCTAACGCGATCCAGCAAAGTGATTTTCGCATTTAATACCTCTTCCATTAAGCCTTTCGACTCTTCATTTTGCTTTCTGCGGTGATCGTAAATTACATCGAAAGCGGCTTTCATTCTATCCCAAAGTGCTTCTTGTTCTGCTCTGGGGCCAGGGCCGGTATGCTTATATTCGTTTAATAAGTCGTTAGCTTTTTTTAAGGTAGTTTTACTAAGTTCATCAGTACTTAATGACTTAGCAATATCTTCAATCTTAACAACAATTTCTTCTCTGACTTCCAGATTTTTCTTTCGGTCCAATTCTTTCAGTTCATTTTGAATGCTGCGGATATCAAAATAACGATCGATAAGAGCATTATAAGCGGACCAAAGCGACCCATTATGTGGCGAACTCACATTTCCGGCATCTCTCCAATCGTTTTGAACTTGCTTAAATGATTCCCAATTTTCTCTGGAACCACCTTTTTCTTCCTGTTCTACTATTTCACGCAGTTTTTGAAGCAAATTGGTTTTTGTTTCAAAGTAATCTTCTCTGCGGGCTTCCATTTTCTTGTAAAAAGCCGATTTGGCTTCTCTGATTTGAACCATCAAAGATTCAAAACGAATATCTATATTGTCGTGACGGTAATCAAAACCATCTTCCGAGTTATTTTCTTTAATATAATCTTTTAATGCAGCTGATTTTTCGTGTGCAATTTTCTCATCAAAAGCACCTCTTAATTCACGGTATACGGTATCAATATTTTTAACATCCGCTGCTTTAATGTCAGATTTCTTTATCGCATCAAACATTTTTTCGGCTAATACTACAAATTCTTTTTTATCGAAGTCATTATAATCAACATCTTCGATAACAAAATGCTCCTCTTCTTCCTCGTCGTCAATTTCTTCTATGTCTGTATTGTTAACTTTGGAATCTGCCACATTAGAATCCGATGCTTTACTTGCCTCAATTTGCTCTGGCTCTGTTTCAGAACCAATTGGATCAGGTAAGCTTGCAACTATTTCAGTGCTTTCTTCTTCCGCAGTTGTTTCTACGGAAACTTGTTCCGAAGTCCATTCTTTAGCTTCCAGACTTTCTTCTGATTTTACTTCAACTTCTATATTACTTTCCGAGGCTTCCTGTCCAGGTTCAATACTGTCTGCTTCCGGAGCATCATCCAAATCTCGCTCTTTCGATACCGAAGCCTCTACCGAACTTTCTTCCACAAGCTCTTCGGTAATTTCCGGATTGTCTACATTTACACTTTCCAATTCTTCTGCTGTTTCAGCATTTTCGATGTTTGAAGTTTCATCCTGGGAAATTAATTGCTCAGTTTGTTCTTCAGCAGGGGCATTTTTTTTATTTTCTTCCATAATCACTAGTCCGAATTTTTAATTCGGTATCTGTCTTTTTCGCCAGATGTTGTTGTCAGTCCTGATTTTACTTTTGAAATAAACTATATTTGTAACAAAAAATAGGGCACAAAGTTATTAATAATACGCCGAAATGAGTCAAATGGTTGGAACTGATTTTAAACTTAATTCTATTTCTGATTTAAGACAAGAGTATAAAAAGGACGAATTGCTGGAAAATAAGGTTCCTGGAGATCCCTTTAAATTATTTGCTGGCTGGTTTGAAAATGCTGCAATGGATGGGGTAAAAGAGCCCAATGCGATGGTTTTGTCAACTGTTAGTGATGGCAAACCCAAAGCTAGAGTAGTTTTATTAAAAGATTTTTCAGAAAAGGGCTTTTCTTTTTATACCAATTACAATAGTCATAAAGGGCAAGAATTGGATAGTAATAATTTTGCCTCCGTTACTTTTTTTTGGGACAAATCGGAACGTCAGGTAAGAATTGAAGGAGAAATTGAAAAAGTAAGTGCTCAGGAATCAGATAATTATTTCCATTCCAGGCCAATTGGTAGTCAAATTGGTGCCTGGGTAAGTCAGCAAAGTGAAAAAATTGAAGGCAGATCGGTGCTTGAAAAAAAATTAACAGAAATGGAAGAAAAATTTGCCGGTCAGAGCATTATACCACGTCCTGATCACTGGGGAGGTTATTTACTTAAACCACAGTTAATGGAATTTTGGCAGGGTCGTGCTAACCGGCTTCATGATCGTATCTGCTATACTTTGGATGATTCAGGATTATGGAATTTCTTTCGACTTAGTCCTTGATTTACTAGTTTATTCAGGAATTTAGCAATGGCCTGATTTACCTGTTCCGGTTCCTCCATGGTGCACGTATGACCGGCGTTTTGGAGGATAATTATCTCGGAATAAGTTATTTTAAAGGGTGTAAAAAAAATAAACACAAAGTGTTTGTTATAATTCTAATAGTCATTTCAAAATTTGCGGACTTCTAATTTTTAAGTCGTAAATTGGGTGCATGGAATTAATTCATTGATCTAAATCAATTAATTTCAATAAAATATTTTCCATAAATGTTGAAACGGACTTTTCAAAACCTTTTTCGAATCTATTGACACCTATCATATAGGCCCATTTTTTATCATTTTTTCCACTTATAAATCCCGCATAGGTTCTGCTTCCTTCTATTGTTCCACTTTTAGCTCTTATTCTACCTTTACTGATTTTTTGTTTATCCAGATTACGAACTGTGCCATCCTGCCCCAGCACGGGTATAGATTTAAAAAAAACTTCTGAATCGGACATTTTATTTAAAATAGAGGTCATGTTTTCGGCAGTAATTAAATCTGACATAGCCAAACCACTACCATCTTTTATTTGAAAACCATCCAGATTTACTCCACTATTTTCCCAGTACTTTTTTAAAAATGATCCATTCAAATCAAAATTTGAATATTGATTGGATTTACCAAAAGCCGCTTTCAGAAATGAATCTGCGTAAATATTTATACTGTTATAATTGCATTGGGCAATCATTTCTGATAATGGTGAAGATAAATATCGCCTTATTAAAGTGGGGTTTTGAAAATCATTATCTTTTTCCTGTGAGGGATTAGTACTTATATTTTCACAACTTATACCAGATATATTAAGGGCATTTATTAAATAAGATTTGAAAAATTTTGCTGGCATTGGTATAGATCCCTTTACTCCAAAATTTGAGCTTCCTAAGGGGATAGTTCCTTTCATTAATATATCATTGGATAATGGACTGGAATAAATGTATACTTGGTCACCAGATTTCGGAGGACCCGTTTTAACCAGATTAGTTATTTTCCAGGACGGGTCAAATGGCGAAAGCGAGTTGATTTCTACGGGATCGTTTTCATGTAAACCGGATTTAAAATAAACAGTAAATTGATTTTCGTTTATATTGAATTTTTGATGGACAGCCCCATAGTAATTTCCCATATCACCCCATATCCAGGAGTCAGGTATGTCATATTTAAAAAAATCGGAGTCATTTACGATTACGTTGCCTTTTATTTTTGAAATATTCAATTCTTTAATAGCAGCAATCATATCAGAAACAATATTATCCATATCATTTCCGGTTCTGATTGAACCAAAAGAAGGATCACCGCTGGGTTGAATTAATAAATCTCCGATTAATTCATTGTTTTCAATCACCCCTGTATAGTAAAGGTCTGTAGTAAACCTGAAATCAGAGCCCAACTGATTTAAAACAGTCGCTGTGGTTACCAATTTAAGAGTGGATGCTGGGTTTATTAACTTGTTTGAATTGAAAGAAATAATATTTTCTCCGGTTTGGCAATCGGAAAGGTTAAATACCACAGTGCCTGATTTTATCTCCTTACTCATTTGGAAATCAGACAATTGCTTTAAAATGTTTTCTTTGAAACCTAAAAATTGAAGTAGAATTAAACTAAGTATTTTCATTCGTATATTATAGGTAGATTAATTTAGGTTTATCTTTGCTGGCTAAATTCGCCAATTTGGTTAATTCAATTTTAAGTAAAATTAATGAAATTATCTTTTTTTGGAGCTACCAGGCAAGTAACTGGAAGTATGTATTTGCTGGAACTGGAAGAAGATTTCAGAATTTTGATCGATTGTGGCACCAATATGGATCAAAAAAATGAAAGGGTAAAAAGTGAGTACGGTCTTTTTCCTTTTGATCCCACACTTGTTAATCTGGTTGTTCTCACACATGCTCACATAGATCATTCCGGTCAAATTCCTAATTTATATAAAAACGGATACGAAGGGCAGGTATTATGTACATCTCCTTCGTTGGCTCTTACTGAAATTTTGCTTTATGATTCAGCATCATTGAATCAGAAAAAACTTAATACAATAGAAAAGAGCAAGAAAAGATCTAATAAAAGAAAACACGAAGATTCTGAGGCTTTATATCTGAGCCGTCAGGTAAAAGAAGCCATTGAGAACTTCGTTCCGATTGAGTTTTCCAGACGATTTAAAATTAAACCGGGAGCATGGGTTACATTCATTCCGGCGGGCCATTTGTTGGGAGCCGCTCATGTATTATTTGAAATTGAGCAAAACGGAGAGTTGAGGAAGATCGGTTTCTCCGGTGATATAGGGAGAAAAAATTATCCGCTTTTAGTAGACCCATCCCAATTCCCCGAGGTTGATTATTTAATTTGTGAATCAACATACGGTAATAGATTTCACGATGAACAAGGTGATCCACTGGATGTGCTGGAAGAAATTGTGCGTGAGTCATGTATTGATAAACCGGGCAGAATGATAGTACCCGCATTTAGTGTTGGTCGTACACAGGCTTTTCTTTATACATTAAATAAGCTTTTTGCAGAAAAAGGTTTAAAAAGGATTAAGGTATTTACGGATAGCCCTTTAGCCAAAGAAAGTACACATATTTATGAAAAATACACGTACCTCCTAAATAATGAGGCCAAAGAATTTAAGGAAGAAAACGATGAATTGTTTGATTTTGAAAACCTTATTTATGTGAAATCGGATAAGGATTCAAAAGAAATCTCCAACCATTTGGAATCTTGTATCATTATTTCGTCTTCAGGTATGATTCAGGGTGGCAGGGTTGAGCAGCATGTGGCAAACAACATCGAAAACCCCTATGCTACAATATTGTTCATTGGCTATGCTACCGAAGGTACTATCGGGCATAGATTAAAAACAAAAGACCTTACCAAATTAATTATTCAAGGTGCGAGCAGAGAGGTAAAGGCACAAATAAAATCTACAGACGTATTTAGCGGGCATGGTGATTTAAAAGATCTGCTTAATTTTGTGGGTATGCAGAATCAAGGAAAATTAAAAAAGATATTCCTCGTTCATGGTGAATTGGATTCCATGCTTAACTTTAAAGCTGCATTAGAAAATAAGAACTTCAATCAGGTGGAAATACCTCTGATAAATCAAACATTTGAATTATAAACTCATTTAGAATGAGAACTTTACTTGAATTTGAAAAACCAATAGCCGAGTTAGAAGCTAAATTGGAAGATATGAAAAAATTGGCTCAGGATAATAATGTTGACGTAAGCTCTGCCGTGCGTAATCTTTCCAAAAGCATTGAGCAATTAAGAAATGAAACTTTCGATAACCTGACCCGTTGGCAGAGGGTACAGCTCTCACGCCACCCCGACAGGCCCTATACGCTGGATTATATCGAATTAATGTGCGACGAATTTCATGAATTGCATGGTGATAGGGGAGTACGTGACGACCCGGCAATTATTGGTGGATTGGCTAATATCGGAGGCCTGTCTGTAATGGTAATTGGTCAACAAAAAGGGCGGAAAACCAAGCAAAGGCAACACAGGAACTTTGGAATGGCAAATCCGGAAGGATATCGAAAGGCCCTTCGATTAATGAAAATGGCCGAAAAGTTTGATATTCCGGTGGTTACACTTATTGATACCCCTGGAGCTTTTCCTGGTTTAGAAGCCGAAGAAAGAGGGCAAGGTGAGGCGATTGCAAGAAATATCAAAGAAATGATGGTTCTAAAAGTACCTGTTATTTGTGTGGTTATTGGAGAGGGTGCTTCTGGCGGAGCTTTGGGTTTAGGTATCGGAGATAGAGTACTCATGCTCGAAAATTCCTGGTATTCTGTGATTTCTCCCGAAAATTGCTCTACCATTCTATGGAGAAGCTGGGATTTTAAAGAACAAGCCGCCGAAGCACTAAAATTAACGGCAATAGATATGAAATCTTTTGGATTGGTGGATGGAATTATCCCGGAACCAAAAGGCGGTGCACACTTAAACTTTGAAGAAATGGCAGCTACTTTGAAGAAAACCATTCTTCAGGAAATTAAAATTTTGAGTAAAATGAAAGCGGATCAGCGAGTTGATGCCCGTATAGATAAGTTTTGCCAAATGGGTGTGGTTAATTCTTAATCTTTTTTAAATTGAATGAAGGATTTTGAAGCCATTTTGCTCGACTTCGGAAATGTGGTTATTAATATTGACCCTGATCTTACTTTTCAGGCTTTTGCAGATTTAACGGGTAAAACTATTGAAAATGTTAAAAAAAGGATGGCAGATGGTCAGGTTTTTCGTCGCTATGAAACCGGGCTTTTTTCAGATGATGATTTCAGGGAAATTATACGCCAAACGCTTGGTTATCCTTTAAATGACTACGAAATTGATAAAGCCTGGAATGCTCTGTTGCTGGATGTTCCCTACGAAAGAATAGAATTAGTAATGGACCTGCGATCAAAAATGCCTGTTTATTTACTTAGTAATACCAGTAATATTCACATTGAGGCTTGCAATAGATATTTTAAGGAGCAGTTCGGCATTCCCACAGTTTCGGGCCTTTTTGATAAAACCTTCTATTCTTACGAAATGGGTTTATGGAAACCGGAAAATGAAATATACCATGAAGTATGTAAGCAAACTGGATTTAATGCAGAAAAAATACTTTTCGTGGATGATAATGAGTTAAATATAGCAGCAGCCAAAGATTTAAATTTTAATACCATACATTTGATTCCGCCGGATAATATTCTGAATCATTTAAAAAAATATACTTGAGAAAATCAACAAAAACTTTAACCATTCAAATTGTACTCTTTCTGGTTACTTTATTAACTACCACCCTTGCAGGTTCGGAGTGGATTACGGGAAAAACTTTCCTGATGGGTTTCGATCAGTATTCCCTTTCAGACTTTAAAAAGGGCTTTTTATTCTCCATCCCATTTTTAGGTTTTCTTACTACTCATGAGTTTGGTCATTTTTTTATGGCAAAACATATCAAGGTAAAAGTTACCCTACCATACTATATTCCTATGTGGTTAGGGCCTTTTACCAGTATTGGTACTATGGGAGCTTTTATTCGTATTAAAGAAGAAGTTAAGCGTAGGAATGATTATTTTGATATTGGCATTGCTGGTCCATTAGCAGGTTTCGTGGTGGCTCTACTTGTTTTGATTTATGGCGTATCAAATTTGCCTGGACTGGATTATATTTTCCAAATTCATCCGGAATACACAAGATTTGGAAGTGAATATGGAAAATATGCTTACCAGGGAATGGATGAGGGTCTTGCTCTTCATTTGGGCGATAGTTTACTATCCCTTGGAATTAAAAACCTTTTTGCAGATCAATCACTTTGGCCGCACCCAAATGAAATCGTACATTATCCTTTGCTAATGGCTGGTTATTTGGGTTTATTTTTTACTGCACTGAATCTAATGCCTATAGGTCAATTGGATGGTGGGCATATACTTTACGGACTAATCGGTCACAAGGCTCATCGCATTGTATCTCCGGTTTTTTTTATCGCTTTCGTGTTTTATGCAGGCCTGGGATTCTTTCGTTTGGATGAATTTCAGTTTTTAAGTTCGGATGAACTTCTCCGACAGTTATTTTATTTTGGTCTTTATATTTATTTCATTTATCTGTGTTTTTCCAGAGTTACTGAAAACCGGCAAACCAATTGGCTGATAGCACTTGCTGTAGTTTTTCTGCAGGTATTTCTGGTGTTTTTGTTTCCAGAAATTGATGGCTTTTCGGGTTTTTTAGCTTTTGGCTTTCTTTTAGGCCGTATTTTAGGAATTTATCACCCACCGACTGATGAAAACATGCCATTAGGAAACACCAGAAAGATTTTAGGTTGGATAACTTTGCTTATTTTTGTGCTTTGTTTCAGCCCAAACCCATTTTATTAATATGATTTTACGTTTTATTTTTCGATTATTTGGCTGGCAGTTAGCTGGTCAGGTGCCGGATGATTTAAAGAAGGCAGTAATTGCTGTTTGCCCTCATTCCACCTGGAAAGACTTTCCGCTTGGGATTTGTGCACGTGCAGCAATAAATCGCAAAATTGGATATCTGGGGAAAGCTGAATTGTTTAAACCCCCTTTCGGTTTTATATTCCGACTGCTTGGTGGTACACCTGTAGAACGTTCAAATAAGCATAACATGGTAGATAACTATGCAAAGGCTATCAAAAATGCCGATGAAATGCTATTTGCCCTCGCACCAGAGGGCACCCGCAAGAATGTGGATAAATTGCGAACCGGATTTTACTTTATGGCAAATGCAGGCGAAATACCTATCATACCGGTGGGATTTGACTTTTCGGTTAAAAAAGTAATAATTGGTGAACCTTTTATTACTTCCGGTGATTTTGAAAAAGATATGCAAAAATATTTTGTGCCTTTTTTTACAAAAATTCCGGGTGCGAGAGAAAAAAAGTGGCTTATTAATTATGGTAAAGGTATTTTTTAATAATTATGAAAGATTCTACAAAACTTATCAGAATTCAAACAGAGCGTACACAGCATAAAGAACATGCAACGCCCATGTTTCTGACGAGTAGTTTTACGTTTGAAGATGCAGCTGAAGGTCAGGCATTATTTAATAATGAAATTGCAGGAAATATATATTCCAGGTATTCAAATCCAACTGTTCAGGAGTTTATTGATAAGGTATGTATGCTTGAGCGATGTGAGATGGGTTTTGCCACTTCAAGTGGTATGTCGGCTGTTTTCGCAGGTTTTGCAGCTCATCTCAAAGCTGGCGATCATTTGCTGGCTTCCAGTGCCTTATTTGGATCTGCACATCAAATAATTGCCCAAATATTAACTAAATGGGGGATCACATATACTTATGTAGATGCTTGTGCCAAGGAATCTGTTTGGGAAAAGGCTATTCTGCCCAATACAAAAATGATTTATCTGGAAACACCTTCTAATCCGGGTCTGGAAATCGTTGATTTGGCCATGGCCGGTAGATTGGCAAAAAAGTACAATCTGGTTTATTTTGTTGATAATTGTTTTGCAACACCCTTGATACAAAAGCCGGTAGAATTTGGTGCTGATTTGATTGTTCACTCGGCTACCAAATTTATGGATGGACAGGGTAGAATTTTGGGCGGTATTATTTGTGGTACACCAGAGCGAATGGAACCTGTTATTTTCTTCTGCCGGCATACCGGCCCAGCTATGTCAGCATTCAATGCCTGGCTTTTGACCAAAAGCATGGAAACCTTACCGCTCCGGATGGAAAAACATTGTAGTAATGCAGCTAAATTGGCCGAAGCATTGGATGGATTTCCAGGTATATTGAAAGTGAATTATCCTTTTTTAAAATCACATCCGCAATATGAATTGGCGAAAAAACAAATGACAAGTGGCGGTGCTTTAGTTACTTTTGAGTTGGCTGGGGGTTTTGATCGTATTGTTCGCTTTACTAAATTACTTACTATACCTTCTAAAACTTCGAATCTGGGTGATAGCAGAACAACCATAACCAATCCTAACACCACAACTCACTCAAAAGTGGATCAGGAATTGAAAAATAAATTGGGAATTACACCCGGTTTAATGCGTGTTTCTGTTGGTTTAGAGGATATAGAAGATCTTATTGAAGATTTTAAGCAAGCCATACTGGGTTCGGGAAATTAAATAATATCGAATAAATATCGAAATGCAAATTGAATTAAACAGAGTTGATGACGCTTTTCATCTGGTTGGTAAAGGGACTTCAGGTGTGGAGTGTCATATAGACGCAGGGGAAAATATTGGTGGTAACAATGCCGGAAATCGTCCTATGGAATTGCTTTTAATGGCCCTGGGGGGATGTACATCTATTGATGTGATTTTAGTCTTGAAAAAGCAAAAGCAAACAATAGAAGATTATAAAGTGATTGTTTCGGGCGAGAGAGAGAAGATTGAAGGAACAGAAATGACCCCCTTCCGCAAAATAAATGTTCATTTTCAACTTAAAGGCGAAATAGATCCTAAGAAGTTGGAGAGGGCCATTAAGCTATCCATGGAAAAATATTGCTCGGCTACTGCTCAGTTACAAGACTCAGCTGAAATCACCCATACCTTTGAAATAATTTAATTTTGGCACATTGTTTGAAATTACTTTAAAGAATAAAGTAATAGCAAATGAAAAATATACTGATGATCTTCTTCTGTTTAAGTATTTTATGTGGACCAGGTGGTAAATTAGGGAAAAAAGATAACTTAAAAAGAAAATGCAACTCAAAAGAGATAAGTGAGAAATGCCGGAAGAAAGAAAAACCACATTGTATCGCTAAAAATTAAGATAAGGCTTCTGATTGACAGAAGCCTTTTTTATTTTTGCATAAAACCTCCATAAATGAAACAATATCACGATCTCCTCAAACATATTTTAGCAAACGGAACTGAAAAAACAGATCGTACCGGAACAGGTACCATAAGTGTTTTCGGTTATCAGATGAGGTTTAATCTTCAGGAAGGTTTTCCGCTTGTTACCACCAAAAAAATACATTTGCCTTCAGTGATACATGAGTTGCTTTGGTTTATCGCAGGGGATACAAATACGGCCTATTTAAATGACAATAAAGTAAGTATATGGAATGAATGGGCTGATGAAAATGGAGATTTAGGCCCGGTTTATGGCAAGCAGTGGCGGTCATGGACTACGCCTGATGGTGGTTCAATTGATCAGTTAAAACAGGTAATTGATCAGCTAAAATGTAGCCCTGATTCACGTAGGATTTTGGTTTCCGCTTGGAATGTGGGAGAATTATCAAAAATGGCCTTGATGCCTTGTCATGCCTTGTTTCAATTTTATGTGGCCGATGGGAAATTGTCTTGTCAATTATACCAACGAAGTGCCGATGTTTTTCTGGGTGTACCTTTTAATATTGCTTCTTATGCCTTACTCACTCATATGATTGCAGAAGAATGCGGACTTATACCGTGGGAATTTATTTGGACCGGAGGTGATACACATATATATTCCAATCATTTTGAACAAGTTAATCAGCAATTGCAACGTACACCGAAACCGTTACCAAAATTAATTTTAAATCCGGAAGTAAAGTCTGTTTTTGACTATAGTTTCGAGGATGTTAAAATAGAAAATTATGACCCTTATCCTTTAATTAAAGCTCCGGTAGCAGTTTAAGTAGTAAGTTAGAAATTGATTCATTCAAAACCGGATGTTTAAAATCTGGAGAAATCTCTGAAAGTGGCTCCAGTACAAAGCGTCTTTTATCGGCAAATGGATGAGGAATAATTAAACCAGGCGTACTAAATATCCAATCCTCAAAAAAAAGAATATCCAAATCAATTAGTCGAGAACCCCATTTAGCAACTCTTTTTCTACCCATAGCCTCCTCAATTTCCAGAAGTTTTTGAATGAGATTCAAGGGATACCTTGTAGTACTTACCTTTAAAGCCTGATTAAGAAAATCAGGTTGATCAAGTATCCCCCACGCTTTAGTGATGTATTCAGTAGATGCGGCCTCAATTTTGCCAATTTTCAGCTCAATTTGTTCCCTTGCTGATTTTAGGTTGTTAGATTTATCTCCAATATTTGTACCCAAACCGATGTAAACAATATGCTTGTACATTTCAGGCTATAATTCTTTTCTTTTTTCTGATCTCATTCAGGTCATATAAGAAACCCGGGTTTTCTTCCAGGGCATTACCAACAACTACAATATCGGCACCGGCATTCCACGCCGAAGATGCTTGTTCGGCTGTTCGGATTCCACCACCCACAATAAGTGGTAAATTGATATTCTTTCTTACCGCCTCGATCATTTTGGCGGGAACTGTATATTTTGCTCCACTTCCGCAGTCCAGATAAATTAACTTATTGCCCAACATCTCACCAGCAAGGGCAGTAGCAACGGCAATATCATTTTTAGAATTCGGAATAGGAGTGGTATTGCTAATGTAAGAAACAGTTGTAGATACGCCCCCATCAATTAGCATATAACCCGTAGACAGTATTTCAAGTCCTGAATTTTTTAGAATTGGTGCCGAAATTACTTGCTGACCAATCAGGTATTCTGGATTACGACCTGAAATTAAAGAAAGAAATAAAATCCCATCGGCTTTATTATCGATGTGTAAGCTATTTCCGGGGAATAAAATCTTGGGTATATTTTTAATTCTGGCGGTCTTATTCAAAACATAACTGAGCCGATCAGAACTTATTAAACTACCGCCAATTAAAAAATAGTCAATTTGGCAGCTGATTGAGGCAATAAGCAAATTATCAAAATTATCACCTTCAGCCTTATCCGGATCAATTAGCACGGCTAGAGATTTTTTGCCGGATTTGTAATTCCGCTGTATATTATTCAGTAACTCCACTCGATTCGTTCGTCATTTGATCTACAATTCCCAATAATTTTTCTCTGGCAATTCCTAAGGCAAAAGATAATGCAGCACCTTTTATTGCAGAAAAAACTACAGAATCCTCATTTTTTATTCCTTTATCCTCTTTCCTATTTTCAGATGAAACCAATTTCATAATGGCATAGGCAGCAACCAGAATTCCACCAATTAGTAAAGCATCCTTTCCAACTGATTTATATTGGTCTAGCTTTTCATCCAACTCAGCTTCAGATTGTTTGATTTTTTGGTTTAGTAATATTTTTCTTTCGGTCCTGTTCAATTTCGGCAACATTTGATTTACAAATCTAATTTATCAGCTTCTTATTTAATACTTTTTGTCCTTAAACTTGAGGAAGAGATTAGATTAACCGCATTTAGCCTTAGTTTATTTTAAAAATGAGGCCCTGCCTGTCCATACTCCAGTTGTTTTTCGAAAACTGTTCTTCCAAAATTTTTTCCAGTATATCATATTCCGTTGCGTCGAATTGGCTTTCAAGTTTCTGAACCGATACCGGCATAATTTTATTAATTTGACTTGTAATTTCCAGTATCCTTTGACTGTTCATTTTAATTTTGTCGATCCTTAGACAGTTATCACAATGTCCACACCTTTTTGTATTGAATTCATCAAAATGCTCCTGTAATTGTTGCATTTTGCATTTTCTTGAATTCGTGGCAA
Organism: Jiulongibacter sp.; assembly: GCA_024645245.1. Taxonomy (GTDB): domain Bacteria; phylum Bacteroidota; class Bacteroidia; order Cytophagales; family Spirosomataceae; genus JAHEBN01. Next base: position 13,245 of record JAHEBN010000102.1, read on the forward strand.
ATTCAACCACCTTTCCCTTTTCATTAATTTCCCGCAGCTTTTTATCATTTATTTCTTTAAAATTGACCGGTAAATGTTCAGCATCAAATCGGGAATGAAGAAAGGTGATTTTTGCTGAATTACTTTGTTTTTGATATTCTATAATTTCAAGCTTTTGAAGAAATTCCAGTTTGCTTATGGTTTCAGAAAAGCTGATTTTTGCCGCAGAAGCTATTTCGTTTTCATGGATGGTAAGAAAATTAGAGTACAATTCACCACCATAAATTCGTAGTATGGTTTTTAAAAAATCCCCTAGAATTTCATTTTTAAGCTGAAATTCATAAATATCTCTGCCCGTCATTGTTATCATTATTTTTGACGGACTGAAATAGCTATCACTAAGCAATAAAACGCCTTGTTCGGCTAAAATTTTTAATCCATAATGTGCTTCCAGTGAGTTAATTCCAAAAGTTGAACAAAAATCAAACATATCAAAATCATAACTTTCCAAAGCTTTTGAGCCTACAGCAAGTTTATATTTATTACATAAGCATTGGTAAATACGCTTGATTCGTTCGGGATGAGGATAGCGTAATTCTATTAAATTTGTGGAATCTGAAATGTCTTTTTGTTGGTAAATTACATAGGCTACAGATTCCTTCTCATCCCTGCCAGCACGCCCGGCTTCCTGATAATATGCCTCCAGATTTTCAGGCAAATCCAGATGAAACACACTTCGTACATCCGGTTTGTCGATACCCATTCCAAAAGCATTCGTACTTACTATTACATTGTTATTACTTTTAATCCATTTTTCCTGTTTTTCAAAACGAATTTTATTTTCAAGGCCTGCGTGATAAAAATCTGCCTGTATACCGTTTTTTATTAAAAAATCAGATGTTTCTTTAGTCTGTTTTCTGGTTTGACAATAAACAATTGAGCTTCCTGCATGTTCTTTTAAAAGATTTAAAAGGGTAGTTGATTTTTGTTCGGTTTGAATTGAAAATAAGGATAAATTATTTCTTGCAAAGCTTTTTACAAATACCTGGCACTTGTTCATCCCCAGGTTATTAATTATGTCTTTTCTTACTCTTTCTGTAGCGGTTGCAGTAAGGGCTATTATTGGTGTATTTTTATTTAAATAATTTTGAAAATTAGCTATTCTTAAATATGGGGGACGAAAATCATGACCCCACTTAGAAATACAATGGGCCTCATCGACTACCAAAAGTCCTATTTTCATTCTTTTTGCCCTTTCAATCATAATTTCTGTTTCCAGTCTTTCGGGTGAAACATATAGAAATTTATAGTCACCTAAAACGAAATTATCCAGTGTGTTATCTATTTCGCGGGGATGCATGCCGGAGTAAATGGCTGCTGCTCGAATTCCCCTCGATTTTAATTGTTCAACTTGGTCTTTCATCAATGCGATTAAAGGCGTAATCACAATGCTTACCCCGTCAAGTATTAATCCGGGTACTTGAAAACAAACGGATTTACCGCCACCAGTTGGTAATATGCCCAAGGTATGATTTCTCTGCAATACAGATTCAATTATTTCTCTTTGCAGAGGTCTGAAATAAGAATATCCATAATATTTTTTTAAAATTTCTTCAGGTGCTATCATACCTTTCGGTCGGTTTTTACGTATAAATAAATAATTTGGTCTTATTTTGCTTCAAAACATGAAATAAGACCGATTTCTAATTAAGGTTTTTCACTTATATTTACCAAAACTATAATTATCCTCCTTTAAAACAAATATGAAAAGAATTACGCTTAGTTTTTTAATCCTTTTTGCGGCTCTTTCTGGCAGGGCTCAACAAGAATTTAAATTTAAACTGGAATCGATAAAAGGCCACGAAGTGATTTGCCCGGCAAATCATATGGATGTGAATACCTATAGAGGTATGCCCGAAAAGGTTAAACAGGCAATTCAAAACAAAGGCCAATTAAGACCTTCAGGAGTCAAAAAGGCTACTTTTGTGGTTGATTATATAGGTTTTCCAGATAATGCCAAAGCTTCGTTTCAAAGGGCGGTTGATATATGGTCAGAGTTGCTATCATCGGATGTAAACATTTATGTAATTGCATTATGGCAGCAATTGGGGCCTAATGTTTTGGGTTCTGCTTCGGCAGCCACATTCTACCGAAATTTTAGTGGAGCTCAAAAAGTAAATACCTGGTATCCGATTGCATTAGCCGAAAAAATGTCAGGAACCGATTTGAATTCTCCAAATGATTATGATATTGTTGCACGTTTTAGTAGCGATGTAAACTGGTACTATGGTACATCTGGGAATCCTGCAGTCGGACAGTTCGATTTTACTTCAGTTGTTCTTCACGAACTTTGTCATGGATTGGGTTTTGTTGGTTCAATGGATGTGGAAGGTACGCAAGGAAGTTATGGACTGGGTTCTAGCATACCTGTAGTTTTTGATACTTATATTGAAAATGATAAAAATCAAGTTTTAGTCGATACTTTATTGTTTCCAAATCCATCAACAAAGCTTAGGAATGAATTAATTTCAGAAAATTTGTTCTTCAATTCTCCAATTGCAGTTAAAGGAAATAATGGAGAAGCTCCGAGACTTTATGCCCCAACTATATTTGATGCCGGTTCCAGTGTATTTCATCTGGACGATAATACCTATTCTGCAGGTACCGAAAACTCCTTAATGACACCATCTGCTGGGCTGAGAGAAGTTAATTATGACCCCGGACCCATCGTAATGAATATGTTTGCAGATATGGGGTGGAAAAGCACATCAATTCTACATACACCTATTAAGGATATGGAAACCGCAGGTTTGGTAACTTTTGAGACGATTATCAGGACCGACACAACCTTGAAAAATGGAACAGCAAAACTGCATTATTTGATACTGGATACTGAAACTGCTACTGCCGCTGACTTAGATTTGACAAAAGCTACAGTTGTGGATCTTAATTATAATGCAGCGACCGGTAAATATTCTACCGATCTCAACATAACCGATCCTACCTCAGTAGTTATTTATTACCTTTCTGTATCTGATAA
>JAHEBN010000103.1 GCA_024645245.1 Jiulongibacter sp.
TTTTTTGGCAAGTTAGGGATTTGGGGGTAAAGTTCAAGGTTCAAGCATTCCAAGTTTAAGAGTTCATTTGTTCATCACTTATGTTGCGGGGTAGATCGATAGTTTAAAAGATTTGGTGTTTTTTAATCAAAAAAAATATTCCATTTTAAATTATTTGAGAAATAACCTTTAGAAGAAATTAGGAGCAAGGCTTGGCAAAAAAGTCAGCCTGCGATTCCCCTGAAAATCAGGCGAATAATTGTAAGCACATTTACCACTAATACCCCAGTATAATCCCAGAAAACGGACCCGGATGATATTATTGAGATACAAAGAAGCTTCAAAATTACCTTTTGAAAAGTTTTTAAACTGATACGAAATATCCTGATTACTAGTATTCGCACTCCAGGCAAATCGCTGACCAACAGCAAATTCCGGCTGAAACCATTTTATTTTTGTTCGAAAGATATTTTTTCCAAAATTATGAACCACATTTAAGCTGGCAAATTGATTGTAGGCATAGCTGGTAAAATCATTCGTAAGAAAACCATCCGTTTGTTGGCCAAATAGCCTTCGACTACCGGAAAGCGTATTAAATAAATAATAATAAGGAACTGATCCGAATGCATAGCCACCACTCAAAGAAATGCGGGTAAATCCGATTTTTTCCCACCTGAACTGTTGCAAAATGTCGAAATCGCTACTTACAAAGTGTGAATTATCGCTTTGGCTGTTACCATATCTGGCATTCACGTGAATGACCGGAAAGTAATTGTTGGTAATTCTTTCAAACAAACCCGTGCGAATAATATTTTCTTTTCGGGCAAAACGAGCCATAAATCCGTAAAAAAGATAATCGCTTTGGTCGGAATATCCTTTATCCTGCACCGAATAATTTATAGAATTTGCGATTTCTTTTTCTGCAAAAAACTTAAACCAGGTCCAGCGTATGGGTCTTAAATAAAGTGCCGTACCAAATCGCTGGAAACTATTCACCAAATAGCCTTTGGGACTGTAATAATAAGTAAAAGGATAAGGTGTTGAGAAATTAGGGCCCAATTGGCTTGTTCTTCCCGGCGGACGAATATCTTTTTCTTCGTAAAAACTTATTTTATTGTATCGGTCTTTGGTAAAATACCAGGCAAGACTAGCCTGATGTTTCCATGCCCGATCACCCAATCCATAGCCAATAGAAGTCCTGATTCCGAAGCGAGGATTTTCTAATAAGTTATTCTGAAAACCGATCCCGATTCTTAGTTTTTCGTGATAATTGATAACATTCTGATTAAAAAGCAGCACAAACGGACCAATGGGAGCACCGGCCTGAAGCACCAATTTCGAAGGGTATTCCATTAAATCGACAAACTTCTTTAAGGTTGGAAATTTGCTAAATGACCAGCTTTCATAAGCCGTACTATCTTTAGCAGATAAACTATCCGGTCGGATTTTTTTGAAAAATTCCTGATTTGTGGTGTCCGCTTTTAAATGAGTTACTTTTGATGCACCATCGAAATAAACTTCATCTACTATTTTATTCTTAAAATTCTTAAGCCGGGTATCATAACTCAATTTAAATTGAACCGAATCTTTCTTGTATTTCAGCGGAAATTCAAAATTTACTTTCCGCATATCCGGATACCACCTGCCATCAGAAAAAAGATAATTTTGTTCAACAGCCACTTGTAAAATCTGCAAAGAATCTGCTTGTTTGGCCTTTATATACTGAAGAGCGTAACCTTTACTATTGATATGCATTTCTCCCTTTAAAGCATCCACAGATTTGCCTGCATACGGACTGAATTTTATGATAAAAGTACTATCAACACCATTAAAAAGCGTATCTATCAATTCGAAATCATAAATGGCAAACGAACCGGGTTTTATTGGATTTACAAAATTACGTTCAGGAATAGCTCCGCCCGAATAGTCACCGGAAGGCAAAATAGCAGCCAATGCAACCCGAAAAAATGCTTGATAAAAACCAAGAGGATTGTAATCATTACTAAAAATTAGATTTACCGGAAATAACTTGGGCACATTAGTAACCGTATGTTCAATAATTTCTTTTTGCTGCCCTTTTCGATAGTAAAACTTACCTGCATTTTCCAAAATGATAACATTCAGATTTTTATCCTGCAATGCTTTAGCTAGTTTGGTACTATCTTTTCCATACTCTTTGTATTTCAATGCCAGATCTACCTTTGACTTGGCGTACATTTCGGCCTGAAATTCCTTATATCTCAAGGGATTGTTTTGATCAGCGTTTTTCTGAACCCGCCTGATTATTTCCCAAGCCGGATTTTCTCCGGGTTTTACCACCAACTCTTTCAGTTGATTTTCACTTAACTTTAAATCAACATTTAATTCTTCCGGCAGGTATTTTACCAAAAACTTTCTGGAATCATATCCAACAAGCGAAAAAATCAGATTTTTCGAAGTTTTATTTAATCTTAACCTAAATAAACCACTGCTATCTGTGCTGGTGCCTACCTGGGAATTTTCAAAATGCACATTCACGAAGGGAAGAGGCAATCCCGTTTCCAAATCAAAAACTTTCCCCGAAATGTCCTGAGCCATTCCGGAAAAAGGAAAATAAATAAAAAACAAAAAGTAGTATAGTTGTTTGATTCGAGATTATTTTTTTGAGAAAAACGTATTTCCCATTTTAAAAGTATGGTTTAAATAAGCTTTTAAAGGCTAATACCTTTTTTTGGCAAATACCAAAAAACCTTTGAGAGCCCATTAAAACTTTACAATTTTGTGAAAACTGTGTAAAAAAGTAGAAAATGATTAAAAACGCAATTCGCGAATCCATAGCAGTAAAATCACAAATACTGGATAATGAAGCCCTTTTAATCTCCATCGCTGAGGTAATCAAGGAAATGATAGAAACGTTCAGGGCAGACGGGAAAGTGCTTTTTTGTGGAAATGGGGGATCGGCTGCCGATGCTCAACATTTAGCAGCCGAATTGAGCGGCAGATTTTATATCGACCGTGAACCTCTTTTTGCAGAAGCATTGCATGTTAACAGTTCATTCGTTACAGCTGTAGCTAATGATTATGATTACGAGGCGGTTTATGCCCGAATGGTAAAAGCCATGGGCCGAAAGGGAGATATTTTGGTGGCTATTTCTACATCCGGCAATAGTACCAATATTATAAATGCTGTAAAAACTGCAAAAGAACAAGGTATGAAAATAGTCGCCATGACAGGAGAGAGCGGAGGAAAGTTAAAAGATATGGCCGACATACTTTTAAACGTACCTTCTGCCGATACGCCACGTATACAGGAAAGTCATATATTGTTGGGCCATATTATTTGTGAGGGAGTGGAAAAGGGGATGTTTCAAAAATAAAAATCGAAGAAAGTGCTCAAAGAAAACAATATACCCTTATCTAAAATCAAAAACATTTTCCTGGATCGTGATGGTGTGATAAATCGTCGAAAAATCGGTGGCTATATTTTAAATAAAGCTGAATTCGAATTGCTGGATGGCGTTTTAGAAAAATTAAAATCCTGGTCTATAAAAGGAAAACGATTGTTTATAATTACCAATCAAAAAGGGGTAGGCAAAGGCCTCATGACCGAAAATGACCTCGAAAACCTCCACCAGCACATGTTAGCTATTTTTGCAGAAAATAACATAAGAATTGAGGACATCAAATATTGCACAGCCCTCTCCGATAATGATTTTCGAAGAAAACCAAATCCCGGAATGTTACTGGAAATCTTCGATGAATTTCAGTTTGTAAAACCTTCAGAAACATTATTCATAGGCGATTCACTTAGCGATTTACAAGCAGGAAAAGCGGTAGGAACATACACCTGTTTTTTACACAATAACTTAGAGCTTAGCGATCAGATACGCCAAAATGCCGATCTCATTTTTGAGTCCTTACTTAAAACAGAAATCCCCTTTTGATGGCATGTTTCAAAAAATAGTTGATTCCTACAAAATTGCATTCATCGGCCTCCGGAAAGAAGTATGGCTGCTAAGCTTGGTGGTGCTGATAAACAGATGCGGTACCATGGCCATCCCTTTTATGAGTATTTACATTACTCAAGGTCTGGGCAGAAGTATTGCGGATGCCGGATGGGTGATTTCACTTTTTGGAATAGGTGCTGTTTTAGGGACTCAAACAGGTGGCTTCTTAACCGACAGGCTAGGCTTCAGAACCGTGCAAATAGGCACAACAATAATGGCTGGCCTTACTTTTATTGCTTTCAGTTTTGTGAAAGATTTTAAGCTCCTGTGTATTTTGACAGTTGTATTAGGCTTTTTCGCAGAGGCATTTAAACCTGCCAATTTTACCGCAATAGCTACTTATGCCAAACCCGAAAACCTGACCAGAAGTTATTCATTGAACAGGCTGGCCATTAATATTGGATTTAGCCTGGGTGCCACTATGGGAGGTGTATTGGCAGCAATAAAATACGAATTGTTATTTTGGGTGGAAGGCGGCGTTTACATACTCGTTGCTATTTTGATTTTGGTTCTTCTGCCTTCCAGAAAACAGGCTCATAAAGAACTTAGAGCAGCCCGAGCCGGGCTTAAGATATCTTCACCCTGGAAAGATGTTTATTTCATGAAATTCATGCTTTTCGTAACTATTTATACCACTTGTTTCCTGATGATGTTTCGCCTTGTGCCGGTATTTTGGAAAGAAGACTGGCATATAAATGAAGCCATGATTGGTATTTTAATGGGACTTAACGGCATCTTAATTTCCCTTTTCGAAATGGTTTTGGTAAATTATATGGAAGCCAAAAAATTACAATACAGGTTTGTACTCTACGGAATCCTGATTACGGCTTTTGGCTATAGCTTTTTCCTGATAAATATTGGCTTACATGTAGTTATTGCCATTTTAGCAGTTGTATTTTTTACGATAGGTGAAATGTTTACTTTCCCATATATCAATACATTAACCAGCTTGCGATCAAACGAATACAACCGTGGGCAATACGCCGCCGTTTATTCCTTCACCTGGTCTTTCGCTCAGGTGGTGGGCCCTGCAGGTGGAGCTTATCTGGTATCCAAGAGCTCGTATCCTTGGCTTTGGCTGGCCTTGATTTTACTGTGTTTAATTGCGTTTTGGGGATTTAGGAATTTTTCGAAATCTAATCAATCCCAGGGCTAAAGCCCTGGGATATTGATAATTTCTCTCATTCTGTCCTTTTACCCCGGAGTTAAACCCTGGATTATTCAGATTATTTGGATAATTCTTTGGCTCTTTTTTCTGCATTAAACATGCCTTGCTGAAGCCCCTCTCCTACCCCATGCTCTCCAAATGTTTTTAGGGCTGCCTCCGTTGTTCCACCTTTAGAAGCTACCGCTTGTATAAGTTCGTCGAGGCTTTTGTCGGCATTATTTATCAAATGATAAGCTCCCAGCATGGTTTGTTTTACCAATAAACGGCTCATGCCTTCGTCAAAACCCATTGCTTTTCCTGCTTCCACCATATTTTTTACCACATAGTAAAAATACGCCGGTCCGCTTCCACTTACGGCTGTTACGGCGTCAAGCATATTTTCATCCTCTAAATAAACAGATCTACCCGTTGCATTTATGAGGTTTTCTATTTGATTGAGCTTGGAAAAGGTTATCCCTTCTGAAGCGGTAAATCCGGTTATTCCCATTCCAAGCATAGCAGGCGTATTGGGCATGGCACGCACTACTTTTTTATGATCCAATTCGCGTTGTATTCGCTCAATATTGATTCCGGCCATGATAGAAAGCACTATTTGCTCTTCCTTAACAACGGCCTTTAATTCTGGAGCAAAAGAAGAAAAATCCTGAGGTTTTACAGAAAGTATAACGAGATCGTAATTGGCGATTTCAGGGCTTATGGTAGAAACAACCACACCTTCTTTAGCAGCTCTCAAGATTTCGCTTCGCTCAGTGCTTTTTTCGATCAGCAATAAATCTTCTTTTTTTACCAGGTCATACTGAATAAAAGAACGGGCAAAAGCCATCCCCATATTTCCGCAGCCGATTATAGCAATTTTCATCTTTACTTAAATTTTTTAGATGCAAATATGGGTAAGGTTTATAGATGTATTTAGGAATCAAGATGAAATGTTAATACTTTAAAGAAAAAAAAATGTTTTTTTAACGAGGATATATGACTTTGAATAAAGTTTAACTCCATTGCCAAAATCAAACTAGATTGCATAACTTAATCACTTATTTACCTCCCCTCTACCCAATGTTCCATTTCAGTTACAATAGCCTGTGCAGAGCCTAGGAAACCGGTGCTTTTATGTGTAATTTTTCCATCCGGACCCACACAAAACTTTGCCGGAATTCCTTCCACACCATAAGCCAATGCAGTACCATTACCAATATCTAATACGGGATTCATGTATTGATACCCACGTTTTTCAACAAACGAGGCCACATGCGAACTCCATGTTTCGGCAGGCACCCGCTCGAAAGTATTTACATAGACAAACTCCACATTCGGATTATTTGCATATTTCTCCTGAGCCTGTTTCATACCCGGAAACGACATAATACACGGCCCGCACCAGGTAGCCCAAAAATCCAGAATTACAGTTTTTCCTCTCAATTCAGATAGCTTTACTTTTTCACCTTTCAGGTTTATTAAATCAAAATCGGGTGCCATCGAACCTTCTGTCCCGGCCGATTTCCTGTCTAGTGTTTCAATGAAAATTTTGGCAAAAAAGTGATCCTTTTTCTCCGCTTTTAATTGATCAGCCAATTCCTGCATAAAAAGGCCATCCATCTCCGGATTCAGAAAATTATTTGCAGCTATTATTCCGGCTAATGAAGTACCCATATCTTTTATCATGGGTTTAATTTTTTGCCTGTACGCTTCGTTCGCAGCCTGATATTGACCTCTTATTGCAGTCTTTGCCTTTTCATTTCCGGCCGCTTGAAAAGCCTCTTCAAATGCCTTACTTTGAGCCGAAAAACTTTGTGCTTCTGTAAGTACCACATTAAACTTGGTCATGGCTTCTGAGCCATCTACCTTAAATTCGGGCATTTTCTCATCCGATCCTTCACCATCTGCAGTTATGTTCAGTGTTTCACCACCGTCAATCAACAAACCTATAATTTGCTGATTATCAATATTTATTTGATAAATACCAGGCTCTGGTATTTTTTCATTGAATTTAAATGTCTTATCCGATCCTATTTTTACGGAATCAATACGAATGGCCAGATTACGGTCATTCATTCTCTCCAAAAAAACGATTTTGGGTATTTCACTTTTAACAGTGCCATTTATGGTCAATGACAGATTTTCCGGATTTAATTCGGCTGATCCCAATTTGTTGCTTTGAGATTTACAAGAAATACTTAAGGTTATAAGTATCAGAGGTAAAATAATGGTGAATTTTGTGTTCCAATCAAATTTATTCATACTACAGAGTCAATTATATTACAAAAATATGTTAAAAAAAACAAAAGGTCTTAAGAAAATATTATTTTAAAATATGGTAATATAATGAATTCCTAAATTTTGAAGTATTTGATTTTCCAAATAAAGTAAATAACCGTTCGATAAAAATAAACCTTAATTTCCTTTAAAAAGTTAAAAATTATTCTAGCTTTACTAAACCAAAACAAAAAAGTAAAATTTACCCACTCCAAAAAAAAATAATATGAAGAAAAAACTACTCTTTGCTTTAGGTATTTCCATTTTTTCGTTGGTTGCTCGAGCTCAAACAGTTGACTTGACTAACACAATCTTGACTTTAACGAACAAAGTTGGAAATACTTGCTCCTATACATTCACAGCCGATGCAACTGTTGCTGCAGCAGGCGGTCAACCAAAGTTGATGACTGTCACAATAGGTGCTTCTAATTTTTGCTGGGTAAAAGGTGCTGGTACCTCACTTGTAGCGGCACCCTGTGCTGCTGGTGCTACATTTCCTAATGGAGCAGGATTACCGATTACGACCTCTTTTGATCTGGCATGTGACGGTGGCACTACCTACTCGGTCGCGTTAACTACAGGAACGGCCACTACTACTGCCTTAGCTTTGGCTGCAACTACAGGTGCAAATTCACCGGCCCCTGTAAAACTAAATTATTTTACTGCTCAATCCGGTAAAAGTTCAAATCTCATTAATTGGGCAAGTGCTTCGGAAACAGGATTTGATAAATTTTATATCCAAAAGTCGACAGATGCCAAAGTCTTCGAAAATATTGGAATTATAGAAAGTAAAGGTTCTGGTTCTTATTCATTTGAAGACAACAATCCCATTTTAGGACAGAATTATTATCGCCTTAAAATGCAGGATCTGGACGGAAGTTTGGAGTTTTCCAAAATTGTATCTGTCAATTTCATAACAGAAACATTAATGGAAATTTATCCTAATCCGGCTGTACAAAATCAGATTGTTTTGAACGGTGCCTATGATTTTCAAGGAATAAAACTGACCACTACATCAGGGCAAGCTTTACCTTTTCAAATTAAGAAAGAAGGAAGCAAAACCATTCTTTTAACTGATAATACAAATAATTCAAAAGAAATTATTGTTTCAGCTCAAATTAATAACCGTCAAATATCTAAAAGAGTAATACTGCAATGAATACAAAGAAATTGAACAATAATAACGAGACAAAAAGAGAATATAAAAAGCTTCAATTGAAAAAAATAGGAGATGTGCGTAAATTAACACTTAAGACGGGCTCGCAAGCAGATTTCGGTGCCAATCACTTTAGTGCATAATTCCCATCTTACCCATTTGGTAATCACGCATTGCCTGTAAGATTTCAGTTGTAGAATTCATAACAAATGGTCCTTGTGCTACCACAGCTTCATTTAAAATTTCTCCTAAAGCTAATACAAACCTGCTGTTTGTATTAGCCTTTATTTCTATAAGGCCTGCTGAGTGCTGATCGAATACGACGGTTTGATGATCAATAGCAGTTTTACCATTTACCGTAAGTTCACCATTTAGAACATAAAAAAGTACATTTTTCGATTCTGGAATCTCGTAAACCTCTGTCCCATTTTTCTCTGCCTTACTATTTAAGATAGTTAGTCCGGTAATAGAATGGGCCGCACCTTTGCTATTTCTGAATTCTCCACTGACCACCGCAGTTTCTACAAATTTATCGTTCGATAAAACCTTTTTAATTTCGCTATTCTGAATCCCCTGATAATGCGGAGAAGTCATTTTAAGTTTTGCTGGTAAATTCATCCAGAGTTGAATAATTTCCATTTTTCCACCATATTCCCTCATTCCAGCAGGGATATTTTCGGAATGTACAATTCCCCTTCCCGCGGTCATCCATTGCACGCCCCCGGGGTTTATTACACTTTTAAATCCTTGACTATCCGCATGTTCTATTGATCCTTCATAAATAAGTGTAAGTGTTTCAAAACCCCGGTGAGGATGTGGTCCGAATGGTAAGCCTTGATTATAGGGTTGAAATTCATGTGGCCCATGATGATGTAACAATAAAAACGGATCCATATCCTCTGCCTCTGCAGCGGGTATGGGTTGGTACATATAATGCTCTCCGATTCGAGAACGATCCGCACTTTATATCCTTTTGATTTCCTTTCTCATAGATTTAAAAAGTCATAGGAACTTCCATTAATAATAAGCTACTGTTTGCTAACGCTTTAATATCTATCATATCCGTATCAATGACACCTATTGCGTCTCTTTTCTCCAAACTAAATCCGGCAATTTCCAATTTACCTTCCAAAAGAAACATATAAACGCCATTTTTGGAATCATGTAATGTATACGTTTTTTCCAGATTCTCATCCAAATCAATCCGTGTAAACCAAGCCCGCTGATTTATTTTTACCCCTTTGTCGCCCGATTTTTTGGGTGATACAACCGTTTGAAACTCATTTTTACGCCCCTTAATGTCAAATACCTGTTGGTCATATTCAGGAGTAATATTTTGCTTTTCGGGCATTACCCAAATCTGCAAGAATTTAACGGCTTCTTTGTGGCTATTGTTCATTTCCGAATGAAAAACACCCGTTCCGGCCGACATGATCTGGACCTCACCCGATTTTATCAACGTAGTATTATTCATACTATCCTGGTGTTTCAATTCCCCTTCTAATGGTATAGAAACAATTTCCATGTTATTATGTGGGTGTTTTGAAAAACCCATTCCAGGTGCCACATAATCATCGTTTAATACCCGCAATGCCCCAAAATTCATACGATCCGGATTGTAATAATTGGCAAAACTAAAACTGTGAAATGATTGTAACCAACCGTGATTGGCTTTCCCTCTTGATTCTGATTTATAAACTATTGTTTTCATATCTGTATTTGTATTTAATGTTATAACACGTATTATACAAAATCGTTCAATATTATCAAAAAAAGAGAATTACAAAAGAAACTTAAAAATGCACTGAAGTAGCAAAACCGGCATTAAAAGTACGAGTAGCGGCAGGATTGAAAAAACGATTTCCAAAAGCGTTGGTATCGTTACCCAAGCTATATGTTTCGTTTAATAAATTATCAGCACCGGCATAAATTTTCAGATCGAAAATACCTTTCTGCTTTATCCAACCCACTCTGGTATTCAACAATGAATATGGGTCGGCAGAAAATGTATTGGAGTCATCCAGGTAAATTTTGCCACAATTATATAAGGAAGTATTCAGAAAAAAGCCCAATTTATGACTAATATCCATACCTGCCGTAAACACATTTTGGGGAACCGATGGAATCAAATTTCCACTAAAATCCAGATCTAATTGCTTATATTTTTGGTATTTATAATTATTCGCTGCAAAAGAGACATAGCTATTTAAATTAAAATCGCCGCCTAATTTGGTTTGAAACTGAATCATCGATTCGAAGCCTTGCTGAAGAGCCTGACCACTATTAACAAAGCTTTCTATGCCTGCGTCGTTGGTGCGTCGTACAATGGCATTTTTCAGGTCCAGGTGATAATAATTTATTTCGTAACTGAATCCTTTGCGTTGCCCTTTCGCACCGATTTCCAGATTTTCACCCAATTCGGCAGCCAAAGGGACAAAAGAGCTAATAGATTGATATCCGGTAGCAAATTCCTGAACAGTAGGTGAAGAGAAACCTTTTCCATAAGAAGTATAAAGCGATATTATATCCTTAAAATTTTTCAGAATTGACAAACGGGGCATTACAGGTATTTTAGAAAAATCTTCAATCACCTGACTATTTGGTCGGTCCGATACACGCTCGTAATTATACCGCTGGGCATTGCCGCTTAAGCCTGCTGTTACAAAAAACGAACCGGGAAAAATTACTTCGACCTGCCCGAAAACAGAAGTTTGCAATGCATTAACCTCCTCTTGGTACTGTACTTTACCGGTAAGGCCCGCCTTGTTATCATAAACATCAAATTTTGAACTGGTAGTTTGAATTTCTGTACCAAAAACCAATTTACTTTTTATCAAACCCTTACCTAAAGAAAGTACATTCTTGTTTCGTATACCAACCGATTTTTCATTCCTTATTTCGTAATTGGTTATAAATGGATTTTCAAGCTTTGATTTTCCAGCAAATACGGCAAAAAATGATTTCCACCTTTCTCCTATTTTCACTTCCTGACTAAGACCAGCAAAAAACATTTTTTGGTAGATGGCGGCTTTCTGTTCTATAGAACCTGGAGTAAAGCGAGTTGCCGGTCGTGAAGACTTTGGGTTTGCCAAAACCTGATCCTGATTAAGTCCGCCAGGGGTTTGGTAATAAATATCTGCATAGTAGGCCGTAACATTCAATGTATAATTTTTATTCAGGAAAATACTATTCCTGAAATTAAAAGCATCCCGACGCATATTAGAATGTTCGCGATATCCGTCCGTTTGAGCATGAGAATAATTTAAAAAAGTATTATTTTTTTCACTGGCATTGGTGAAATTCAAAGACCTGTTTTGCGTATTAAAAGTTCCGAAAAAAGAATTCAATTCTAATGCAGATTTTTTTCCTTCTCTTACCTTGGCTGTTTGATTTTCCATCAAAACCACACCACCGATTCCCGCTCCGTAAATACTTCCTGATGGACCTTTTAAAATCTCCACTCCACCCAAAGTATTCATATCCACCAAGTTGAAATATGTAATTCCATTGGCGTCTGTAAGCGGAATATCATTCCAATATATTTTAACATTTCGTACACCAAATGGCGATCGTACTGAACTACCGCGAATGGCAAGACGGTAACTGCCGGGCGACCTTTCTTCCATGCGTACACCGGGGAAAATATTAAAAGCAGAAACTAATGACGAATTATCAAATCGGGATAAGATACGGGGAGTAATAATACTCACGGGGGCCGCCACATCGGTGATTTGGCGATTGGTTTCAAAAGCTTTTACAGTTATTTGATTTAACTCAACACCTGTGCTATCCGGATTCTCCTGAGCAAAAATTAAAGAAAATGAAAAGAAAAATGAAAGGAAAATTATTGATTTCATAAACTTTGCGACAGTTATTGCTGATTACTGTCGCAAAGCTAAGGAATATCTTTTTATCAAAACTTAAAACCAGCCGAAAGGGTTAATTATGCCGCCAATTCCCACTAATAAAGTGACAATTACGCAACCAACTAAAGCACTTTTCATTTGCATCTTGTCATTATCAGTAATGATGTAAACCAATAACAGGCCAATTACACCGAGGCAACAGCCCCACCAAAAAGCACCCAGAATCGGCATATCTTTAGCTACACCAATATTTGTTTCTGTTTGCAGATTCAAATTTTGCAATAACTCCGGGTTCTCAGCCTTAATTTTCGCAAAATCTGTTCCTGGATTATCTTGGACAAATTTTTCCAGTGTATTTAAAGAGGTAAAATTTTCTTCTTCAAAATTAGATTGAAGTTCAAAATCATTGTTAGCGGCCAAAGTTGGCAAACTTATGATTAAAAGGTAACAAAGTGTTTTAAGTTGTTTTTTCATAAATATTCGGTTTCAGGTTAGGATGTAATATTACATAAAATGGTTGCTTCTGTGCAAGAGAAACAACCATTTAAAATTATTTTTATATTAGAATTTAATTTGATGCTTTTGCCCAATTGTCTTTGAGGCCAACAGTTTGATTAAATATTAACTGATTTCCATTTGAATCTTTATCCAAAACATAATAACCTTTTCGGATAAATTGATATTTACCATCCAATGTTGCCGCCTTAAGTGCAGGCTCAGCAAAAGCTGATATTATGTTTAGTGAATTTTCATTTATGTATTCCATAAATTCACCTTCTTCCGATGCCGGGTTTTCTGCCTTGAACAGACGATCATAGATTCTAAGTTCTACCGGTACCGCATCGGCAATACTTACCCAATGTAAAACGCCTTTTACTTTTAAGCCCGATTCATCCTGACCACTCTTGCTGTTTTCTATGTAGCTGCATTTTAATTCCACAATATTGCCAGCTTCATCTTTTACAAAATCATCGCACTGAATTATAAAGGCACCTTTAAGTCTTACCATTTGACCTGGTGCAAGGCGGAAAAACTTTTTCGGTGGCTCTTCCATGAAATCTTCACTTTCTATGTAAATCTCATGGGTAAAAGGCATTTCACGGTGACCTCCTTCCGGATTTTCCGGGTTATTTTCAACCGAACAGATTTCTGTCTTTCCTTCCGGAAAATTAGTAATAGTAACTTTCAATGGGTCGGTTACCACCATCATTCTATCCGCAATTTTATTCAGGTGATCACGTACGAAAAACTCCAAAAGACCTACGTCTATTAAGTTTTCGCGTTTTGCCACACCAATTCTATCGCAAAAATCACGAATGGCTTTTGCCGTATAACCTCTTCGCCTCATACCGGATATAGTTGGCATACGCGGATCATCCCATCCAGAGACATAATTATCATTTACCAATTGCAAAAGCTTACGCTTGCTCATCACCGTATAAGTGAGATTTAAACGGGCAAATTCGTATTGTTTAGATGGAAATATTTCCAGTTTATCTATAAACCAGTCGTATACCTCACGATGCGGTACAAATTCCAGCGTACATACCGAATGTGTAATATTTTCTATAGAATCCGATTGTCCATGGGCAAAATCGTACATCGGGTAAATACACCATTTGTCACCTGTACGGTGATGATGTGCCTTTTTGATACGATAAATTAAGGGATCACGCATCAGCATATTTGGCGACGCCATGTCAATTTTAGCCCGCAGTACCATGGCACCTTCGTCAAACTCACTATTTCGCATTTTGCGGAAAAGGTTCAGATTTTCTTCGGCACTTCTATTGCGAAAAGGACTATCTACACCCGCCTGTGTGGGTGTACCTTTCATTTTGGCGATTTCCTCTGAGCTGCTTTCTTCCACATAGGCCAGACCTTTTGAAATCAATAATTCGGCATAGTTATACAAAGTATCAAAATAATCAGAAGCATATAATTCCTCTGCCCAATTAAATCCGAGCCATTTTATATCTTCCTTTATCGACTCCACATACTCCGTATCTTCAGTTACCGGATTTGTGTCGTCAAAACGTAGGTTTGTTTGTCCACCAAAACGCTGAGCAACACCAAAGTTTAAGCAAATTGATTTCGCATGGCCAATGTGCAGGTAACCATTAGGCTCAGGCGGAAAACGAGTTAAAACGCGACTATTATTTTTGCCGGTTTTTACATCTTCCTCTATGATTTCCTCAATAAAATTGAGGTTTTTTTCTTTTTCTTTCGGTGCCGCTTCCATTTCCTTTTTTAATTCTGTTTTTTTGCTTCCACTAAACGGACTGCAAAATTACGCAGTTTTTACTGCTTTTGTATGCAAGAATGGGATGAATATCTAAGTATAAGCAAAACAGGCGAAAGTTTGTTTAAAGATAAGGGGAGTAAATTTTATGGATTTGCATTTTCTTGTTCGGATGAAGAACAGGCAAAACTTCTGATTGAAGAAGTAAGAAAAATCCACCCCAAAAACCGGCATTTATGCTATGCCTGGCGTTTTGGTTTCGACGAAAATCAATATAGAAGCAACGACGACGGGGAACCCTCAGGTTCGGCCGGGAAACCTATTTACAATGCCATCTTGTCGAAAAACTTAAGAAATGTGTTGATAATAGTTGTCCGTTATTTTGGTGGTACCTTGTTGGGTGTGCCAGGCTTAATAAATGCCTATAAGTCAGCTGCGGTGGATGCCATAGAAGTTGCAGATACTGAACTAAAAACCATAAACGACTCGCTAACAGCCCATTTTGATTTTCCTGAAATGAACGAAGTTATGCGAATAATTAAGGATTTTGGCCTGAAAATTATACGACAAACGTTCGATACACGTTGTGGTCTGGAATTTGAAGTGAGAAAAAGTTTGACCGAGAAGGTTTTAGAGCGGTTTGTTGATTTGAGAAGTGTGGAGGTGGTTCAGGATATATTTGAAGCATGAATTCTTCAAATAAATCAAAATATTAAACTTCACAGGTTTTAGAAAGCTGTGAGATTTGACCATAAAAATTGATAAATTTAAATCCTTAAATAACATCCACCCCACTCTCTTGCAGGCCTTTTAATCTATCAATAAGATTACCTCCGGCAGGAATTAAATCGGATATTTTTGAAATCAATTTTGGTGCAAAATCTTTTAAAACAGGCAGAACTTCAGACTCAGAAGCATAAGATTGAGGTATTTCTAAACCTACTTTACTAAATATCCATAATAAAAGGCTAAGTCCGAAAAACCAAAGCAAACTGCCAACAGCCGCACCTGCAAGCCCATCGAGTGTACCGAAAATTGTTACCCGCAAACTTTTGCGAAGTAGCCAACCTATTTTATTTACAAAAAAAATAGTAGGAAAAAAGATGAGCAAAAAACTAAGATATGGCAGCATTCTGCCGGAATACTGATCGCCAATAAACCCGGAAATAAAATCCATGCCAACACCCAAAAACTTAAATCCCAATACAATAGCCAGAAAAAAGGCCAACAAACCAACTATTTCGATTATGAGTCCTTTTCGGTAACCGTTAAATGCCCCAATTGCAATTGGAATCAATAATATCAGATCGATTTTAGCCATTTATCAGCCGGCAAGCAAAGTTTTAACCATTGCCGAAATAGCTCTTCCTTCAGCTTTTCCAGCCAATTCTTTCGTTGCCATTCCCATTACTTTGCCCATATCGGCAGGTGAGGAAGCCCCTACTTTAGTGATAATTGCCGTAAGTGCAGCTTTCAAATCCTCCTCACTCATGGCAGCAGGCAGGTATTTTTCTATAACCGCAATTTCCGCTTCTTCTTTCGCCAAAAGGTCTGGACGGTTCTGCGTTTTATAA
>JAHEBN010000104.1 GCA_024645245.1 Jiulongibacter sp.
GTGTCTGACACCACCGGCCAAAGATTGCTAGATGCATTTGATATATTTCATCAGCTTTTTGGAAAAAAAACCGACGATTCCCTTTATCATCAGGATACAGAGCTACTTTCTAAAAAATCACTAACCATGATTCCGGGTTTCGGTTATAGTCAGTTACGCGGAATTTCTTTAATTCTGGAAGGAAATTTCTCTTTTCGAATTAGTGCTGATTCAAAAGTTTCTGTTATCAGGTTTGTGCCTCAGGTAACTTTTAAAAAATACGTAATACCCCGTGTAACCTCCAGCATTTGGTTTAATCATAACAAACTCAATCTTGCCACAGATTGGCGATTCTACAGGTTTATTGCTATTGATTATGGTATGGGTAGCCAAACAGAAGAAAGTTTGTTTAACAACTACCGACAGAATTACCTCAAATTGCACCAGACGCTATCGCGGGAAATTAAACCCGGCTTGTTGATTGGGGCGGGTTATTATCTGGATAAACACTATGGAATTAATCTGATCGAAAATAAAGTAATTACGCCGGAAAACGCCTATAACATTTTACAAAAAACAGTTTCATCTGGCTTGGTTGCTAATATTCTATTCGACAGCCGTAAAAATGAGAATTTTCCAAAAGGAGGCGAAAATTTTATTAACATCACCTTTGCCCAAAACCTGAAATCTTTAAAAAGTACAACTAATTACGAGGCACTGACCATAGACTTCCGAAAGTTTTTCCGGATTACTCAAAAAGATATCAATGTCTTGTGTTTCCGAAGTTTGAACTGGTTTACTTTTAATGGCACTTCTCCTTATTTTGATTTGCCTTACTCGCAAGGAGATTTTTTGGGTACCAGCTCCCGGCCTTATATTGAGGGAAGATTCCGCGGGAAAAACATGGTTTATCTGGAGTCTGAATATCGCTTTACACTCACTAAAAATGAACTTTTGGGAGCCGCTTTATTTGTAAATGCCTCTTCATTTTCTGAGCAGGCATCCAATCATTTTGAGAAAGTAAATTTGGGTTATGGTGCCAGCGGACGTATGAAAATTAATAAAAAATCAAATGTGTACTTCATTGGTTCACTCGGATTTGGCACAGCTGGCGGGCATGGACTATTTTTTAGTCTGGGCGATGTTTTTTAGGCTTCATTTCCAGGCAATACTACGTATTCAGTAGTATAAATATTTAATAAGAATGATTCGAAAACAATCTGGTTTAATCCTATTATTGCTCCTTTCGGGCTTTAACCCGTGGATTATTCCAAAAAATAAGATCAGAGTTTACTGCCAAACTATAAGATATCTGCGATTAGTTCAGCTATAAGAGATGTCCAGCCGGTTTGGTGAGATGCACCTAATCCATGACCATCTTCACCATGGAAATATTCATGAAAAAGTATCAGTTCCTGATTTTCAGGTTGAGCATAAAAGGCTTTATATTTTCCAAAAACTACCCTTTCCCCATTTTTTTCCAATTCGAAAATACGTATAAGACGATCAGTTAGTATTTTAACAATTTCTCCCAAATTTATATTCTTACCTGAATTTTTTGGAAATTCTACGGTAAAATCATCATCATAAAATTCATGGTATTTCTTAATGGATTTTATGATCAGGTAATTTACGGGCATCCATACAGGGCCTCTCCAGTTAGAATTACCTCCAAAAAGATTATTTGTTGATTCTCCCGGCTCGTAATCGATGGAGTAATTTTTACCTTCAATTACTACCTGATAGGGATTGTTAAAATAATATCGCGAAAGAGCTCTTAGTCCAAAATCGGAAAGAAACTCATTGTCATCTAATATATAGGAAATTAAGTATTGTAGTTTTTCTTTACTTAACATGGAAAACATCAAATCACCTTTGGTATTTAGCTGCTCAATTCCATGCATTTGGTGGTGGCGTTGCCTGTAGTTTTTAAACCACTCTATACTTTTCAGAAATTCTGTATTTTTTAAAAAATCATCTTTCTTTAAAATATTAACGGCAAACATGGAAACCAAACCCACCACCGATCTTACTTTAAGAAGCTGTTCTTCACCACTGTTTTTACGCAGCAAGTCATAAAAAAAATGATCGTTCGGATCCCACAAGCCTTTGTTATTTAATGCCTGCGAAATGAGTACAAAGTGTTCATAAAAGCGAACGATCATATCCTGATAGGTATCATCTACTTGTGCTATTTCCAGAGCCATTTCAAGCATATTTACGGCAAAAAGCCCCATCCAGGCAGTAGCATCCGCTTGCTCAAGTTGAATACCTTGCTCTAATTTACTGCTTCTGTCTATCACCGAAATATTGTCTAATCCCATAAATCCACCGGTAAAAATGGAGTTTCCGTTGAGGTCTTCCCGATTAAGCCACCAAGTAAAATTGATCAGTAATTTCTGAAAAAGCCTTTTGAGAAAATTGATGTCACCTATGCCACACATCATTTTTTCTATTTCGTATACTTTCAGTCCGGCCCAGGCATGTATGGGCGGGTTGAGATCAGAAAAATCCCATTCGTAAGCCGGAATTTGGCCATCCGGGCTCATGTACCATTCTTTGGTAACAAGTAAAAGCTGGTGTTTGGCAAAAACCGGGTCGATCATAGCCATTGGAATGCACTGAAAAGCCAGGTCCCAGGAGGCGTACCAGGGGTATTCCCAGGTGTCGGGCATCATTAAAATATCTGCATTTTTCAGATGAGTCCAAATGGAATTTCTACCGTTTTTCCTGATTTCGGGAGGAGGAGGTTCATTAAAATCTCCATTGAGCCATACCTCGATATCGTAATTATAATATTGCTTACTCCACAGTAATCCGGCAAGTGCCTGACGCGTAATCAGCGGATTTTTGCTGTTTAGCTTGTCGTAAAAGTCATTTGCTTCTTTTATTCTTGAATCAAATATCTTTGCAAATTCTTGATCAAAAGGAGATTTCAAAGGCTTATGACTTAATCTGTACCGGTATGATTTGCTTTCTCCTGCTTCCATCTCGGGGTAAATTACCGGGGCAAATTTAGTGCCCTTGGAAACATTTTCTTTTCGTTGTGAATTTCGAATAATCAGCTTATGAAACGCATCTTTTGCCTTCAGTGTTTCTGTTCCTTCCCCGTAAAGTTCGGCATTGTTACTTTCATTTTCGGTAAATAAGGGTCGCTCGCATTGCTCAAAGTAAAACCAATATTCACCCAGAATCTGATGTTTAGCAACTACTGAATGATCGGTAAAATTCTGGATTTCAGGCTTGGGTATGTCCGCATTAAACTGCCAGTCATTTCTAAACCAAAGTGTGGGCACCAGGCATAGTTTAGCTCGGGTTTTCCCTCTGTTAATACAGGTGATGTCTATCAGAATGTCTTCAGGGTTGTTTTTAGCATAACTTACGTAAATGTCGAAGTAGGCATTTTGGTCAAAAACTCCCGTATCCAATATTTCAAATTCATCCTCTTTTTTTGATCTTACAGCATTGATTTCACGAAGAGCCCGATATGGAAATGCTGCTTGCGGGTATTTATAAAGAGCTTTCATGTAGGAGTGGGTAGGTGTATTATCCAGAAAATAATACAGCTCCTTCACATCTTCGCCATGATTACCTTCCGGGTTACTGAGACCGAAAAGTCTTTCTTTTAAAACCGGATCCTGCCCATTCCAGAAAGCGGGTGCAAAACACAGCGTTTGATGAAAATCTGAAATGCCACAAATGCCATCTTCGCCCCATCGGTAAGTTTTGGCGGCAGACTGATCAAAGGGAAAATATGGCCAGGCTTCGCCATTTGCACTGTAATCTTCCCGCACGGTGCCCCATTGTCGCTCACTCAGGTAAGGCCCCCATTTTTCTAAAGGGACCTTTTTTTTGCTGTTTTCCTCCAGCCTTAATTCTTCTTTAGTCTTATCCATTAGTCGAAAATCCAGGGTATAGTGTCATTCCTCCATCTATAAATACGGTTGTACCGGTAATGTAGTCCGAATCATCCGAAGCCAGCCAGACAGCCAATTTAGCCACATCTTCAGGCTGACCAATACGTTGGTATGGAATAAGCGTTAGAAGCTTCTCTAAGGCTTCGGGAGTTTCCCATGCCTGATGATTGATGGGTGTTTGAATGGCTCCCGGCCCTATGCCGTTTACACGGATTTTTTTAGGTGAAAGCTCTTGTGCCAGGCTTTTCATGAGCAGCATTATACCACCTTTTGATGAAGCATAATTTACGTGCCCTCCCCAAGGTATTACTTCGTGAACCGAGCTCATGCATATAATTTTTCCTGCAGCTTTGGATCTTTCGGCGACCACGCCTCTTTTCAAAAACTCCTTAACCGCCTCTCTGGCACATAAAAACTGGCCGGTCAGATTGACATCTATAACGAGTTGCCACTGAGCCAATGTCATATCCTGAATCGGTGAATCACGCTGTAATCCTGCATTATTTACCAGAATATCAATGGTTCCATATGCCTCAATAAGGGTTTTAAACATGCCCTGAGCCTGATCTTCTTTGCTTACATCTGCCTGCAAGGCAATGGCTTCACCGCCATTTTTTTTGATGTCATGAATTATTTGATCGGTCGCCTCGGGATTGCTTACGTAATTTATTCCCACTTTTACTCCTTGCGTTGCCAATTCCATCGCTACTGCCTTGCCGATTCCGGAGTTGGCTCCGGTTACTAATGCTACCTGTCCTTTTAGATTATTCATTTTATTACTGTTTAATCTGTTGATTTTCCACCTTTATTATACCAGGCGACTATGATATCTATATCTTTTTTGTTTAAACTACCGCCTTGCGGCATTCTTTTATTTCGTGGGCTTACCGGGTCGGCAACGGATGATTTTATGGATGCATATAAGGCCGCAATCTGATCATCAGTATCGAATGCTGTTGGTCTTCCTTGCCAGCTGCCAGTGCTACTGTGGCAGCTCAGACAGTTTTGAGAAATGATGGTTTTTACCTTTGAAAAGTAGACGCCTCCGGCAGGAGTTGGTGTTTTGGAACTGCAGGAAATAAAACTACCGACAGCAAATAGCATTAAACCACCGTAGGTGTATTTTTCAAATGATTTCTTCATATTTTTTTCGGTTAAAAATCCAGAAAATAATCGGGAAAATGAGGAGGGTCATTACCGTAGCAGTTACCAATCCTCCAATTATTACTATGGCCAAAGGTTTTTGTGATTCTGAACCGATTCCGGTAGAAATGGCAGCCGGCATAAGACCTATGGAAGCCATGAGGGCAGTCATTACTACCGGGCGTGTTCGTACTTTTACAGCTTCCAGAATGGAGGTGTAGAGTGTGAGCTTACTTTTGATATTCTGATGGAATTCAGAAATGAGTATTACCCCGTTCTGAATACAGATACCAAAAAGTGCAATAAAACCAACACCCGCCGAAATACCGAAATTGATACCCGTGAGGTGGAGGGCGATGATTCCACCGATAATGGCAAAAGGTACGTTGGTAAGTACTATCAGCGAGTCTTTAATGTTGCCAAAAAGTATAAATAGCAGAAAGAAAATGCCAATCAAACTTAAAGGAACTACCTGGGCGAGTCTGGCTGTGGCTCTCACCTGATTTTCGAATTCGCCGGTCCAACCAACCGAATAGCCGGTAGGAAGTTTTATGTTCTTTTTCACGTTTTTTTGAGCTTCGGCAATAGTGCTGCCCAAGTCTCTGTCACGTACAGAAAATTTAACTCCGATAAATCGCTTGGTATTATCCCGGTAAATAAATGCCGGGCCCGTAATTTTTGTAATTTCAGCAATCGATTTCAGCGGAATTTTATTTCCCTCCATGGTAGGGACTTTTAAATCTGCAATGTCATTTTCATTACTTCTATATTGTTTTTGGTAACGAACCCGAATGTCAAATTTCTTTTCATCTTCGTATTTTTCTGTGGCTGTTTTGCCTCCTATGGCCATTTCGATTACCGCTTGAGCATCATCTACCGTTACTCCATACGCAGCCATTTTTTCCCGATCCAGAATTACACTAAGTTCGGGCTGACCTACATTTCTCAGTATACCAACATCTTTTATACCAGGCACTTGTTCGATTTGTTTCATCACCTGATTGGCAATTTCATCCAGTTTTTCCAGATTATCGCCGTATATTTTCACTGCATTTGAAGCATTTATTCCCGCCACACTTTCGGCCACATTATCGATTATAGGCTGTGAATAATTATAACCTATACCCTGGTATTGAGTAAGGGAGTCGTCCATCTGGCGAACCAGGTCATCCATCGATAATTTCCTGTTCCATTCTTCCTTGGGTTTAAGGTTCACCTGCATTTGCACGTAGTAAAAGCCCGAAGGGTCTGTGCCATCATTACTGCGACCTACTTGAGAAAGCACACCGTTCACTTCCGGAAATTCCTGAAGTTCTTTTCGCAGAATGGCTGTTTTTTTAACCGTCTCGGGTAAACTCTGGCTCATGGGAAATTTGGCTTCTACCCAAAGTGCACCTTCATTTAGTTGTGGCAAAAATTCGGTACCAAGTAAGGTGGCCGAAAAAAACGTAAGCAACATAATCGCAAGCGAGGCAATCAGGCTTATTTTTTTGTGAGCAAAAGTCCAGTTAAAACCCTTGACTACCAGGTTGTTCCAAAAATTTACGAATACATTGTGTTTTTCCCGAACATTTCTATTGAGTAAAATATGACTCATAACCGGTACCAGGGTGAGTGTAAATAACAAGGCACCCAGTAAGGCAAAACCTAAAGTATAGGCCAAAGGCGAGAACATTTTTCCTTCTACTTTTTGAAACGAGAAGATGGGAATTAGAGCTGTAATGATTATTAATTTCGAGAAAAAGATAGATTTCCCCAGCCCTGTGCCTGTTTTTTTGATCACGCTACCAATGGCAAGTTTGTTGTAAGCTTCCATCCCTTTTGTCTTGGCCAGGTGATCGAGTGCAACGAAAATTCCCTCGACCATCACCACTGCTCCATCAATGATGATCCCAAAATCCACTGCTCCCAACGAGAGTAAATTGGCACTCATTCCTTTGAGTTTGAGACATAAAAAGGCAAATAACAGCGATAGTGGAATGATAATCGAAACTGTGATGGTGGTACGCCAGTCGGCCATAAAAAGGAAAACAATGACTGTGACAAAAAGGATGCCTTCAATCATATTATGCATTACTGTATGTGTAGTGTAATTCATCAGGTTGTCACGATCGTAAAATGTTTCCATTTTTACATCTGATGGAAGAATGTGATCATTTAGTTCATCGATTTTAGCTTTTACCCTTTCCAGTACTTCTTTCGGGTTTTCGCCTTTTCTCATTACCACTATTCCTTCCACCACATCGTCGTTGCCATTCAGGCCCACCTGACCCACCCGGGGCATAGAACTTTCAAATACATCGGCCACATTTTTGACCAGAATCGGGTTTCCACCTGCTTCGTCAATTATTATATTTTCAATGTCGGGAATGGACTTTAACAAACCTACCCCCCTTACCACATAAGCCTGGGCATTTTTTTCGATTACATCGCCACCTACGTTTACATTGCTGTGGTTTACTGCTTCAAAAACCTGCAAGGGAGTAATGTCGTATTTGGCAAGTCGATTGGGGTCTACGGCTACTTCGTAGGTTTTTTCCTGGCCGCCAAAAGCCACCAGATCGGCAATGCCCGGTACCGCTCTTAGCTGGCGGTCTATCACCCAGTTTTGTATGGTAAGTAAATCACGCGTATCGCGGGTTTTGCTTTTTAGTACATACCTGAAAATTTCGCCAGTGGGGCCGTATGGAGGTTGCACATCAGGCTCCACACCATCCGGCAGGGTTACATGTGCCAGTTGATTATTAACTTGCTGACGGGCAAAAAAATCTTCTACGTCATCATCGAAAATAATTTTGATAACCGAAAGCCCAAACATGGTAATACTGCGTACACTTGTTTTTTTCTGAACCGAGTTCATGGCTATTTCCACCGGGGTGGTTACGAAGCGTTCGATCTCTTCGGCACTCCGTCCATTCCATTCGGTTACGATGATAATTTGCGTGTTCGTAACATCCGGGAAAGCTTCAATAGGCATATTGCGAAAAGCGATAAAACCCGAAACCGCCAAAAGCCCAACCCAGAAAAAAGTAAAGGGTTTTGATTTTAACGAAAAGGCGATGATATTTTTAATTAGCTTATTCATTGGTGATTAAATACTTAAATGGGTACGGAATGAAAATACAGTAACAGGTCCTTTTCGATCGGAATTGTAACCCGGGTTTTTAAGTATCTGGTAGTCCAGCGTAAGGGTAATTCCCGGATTTTTTAGTGCAAAAGAATAATAAGACTCCAGAGCCTGCTCGGGTTTATAATTTAGATTTCCATCTCCCAGCATAAAATCTGTTCCGCCAGCAGCGAGGTATTTTTGATGTAAGGGCGATAGGCCGGAAATAAGACCCGCCACTCCGAAAGTATCGTTTGGTCTTCTCCAGCTTTTTCCATTTTGATTTAAACCGGCAGTCAGGCTTTTGTCGATCTCAGTAAATGCCCAGGTTTCATTGTGGCCGTCGTTCCAGCTGGCTCTGAAAAACCCACCCAGAGTTTCGTTAAATTGCTTTTCTGCGTTTAATGCAAATCCATATTTATGGTGTTTATAACTTCGGCTTTGTGTGATATCTACCGGAGCATCGTATAGAGGTGCGTCTATCGCACTTTGGTAAGAGCCCATATTGGCATTGTTGAAAAATACAAGTAGGCGTATCGCACCGGGTTTGTTTTCGGTTCCGAATCTTCGGGTGAGTTCACTTACCAATGCCGCCGATTTCCAATCCATGTCATTGCCATTGGCAATAATGGGTAGCAATGCGTATGATGCCCGAATCTCAGTTTTTGAACCCACATATTCTAGAACCACTCCTGGCGTATAGCCACGCGTATTTGCGGCATAGTCATAGGCACCATTGCTCATTAATGCCCAGTTTATAAATTGTGTGCGAGGGTCATGTGAAAAGCTATTTTGATCAAAAAAATCGGCAATGGAAATTTTTCCTGCTGTAATTATCAATTGTTTATCAGAATTTTTTTGGGCAGGGCTGTTAATGTCTTCTGCTTGCCATTCGGATTTTGATCCCAAATTCCATGCCTGCTGAATATACATTCGGGCTACGTATAATTTGGGTAATACAGAGCCCACGCGAAAGGTTTCGCCATTAGTGGCCGATCCCAATCCATATACTGAACTCAGTCCTGAGCCAGCCGCAATTTCCGGATTAAACACGGCTATGCCTCCTTTCCATAATTTACGAGCCAAAAATAAGGTACTTGTCACGGATGTTTGAGTTTCGGCATCGGGAGCTAAGCTGTGGGTACCTGAATAGGGAACCTGAAAAGTATTTTTATGCTGAACAATATAGGTTGCCTGGGCATGCAAACTCCAGGGGGTTTGGGTACTATCCAGCTGTTGAGCCGATGTATTCGAAGGAATATTTATACAGAAACCGAGATAAAGAGCATTTTTCATTGCCTTAGTCATTAAGTGCATCGTAGATGAGCAATTGATTGTTGGTAATTACTTTTTCTCCTTCTTTGAGGCCTGCGGATAAATAAGTTATGTCGCCCACTTGCCTGTATACTTCCACTTGTCGTGTCTCAATATTTTTACTATTGTGAAATATCATCACGAAGTTTTTACTTTTATCAAAAATCACCGTATTGGATGGTACAGCCAGCATTTTTTGATCTTCCGTACTCGAAAGTTTAATATTGGCCCGCATATCCGGTTTGAGTAGATAATCGGTATTGTTCAGAATAATACGCACTTTCATGGCTTTGGTTTCGGGGTCTATGATGTTGAAAATCTTATCTGTTTTTCCCATAAAAACCTTGTCCGGATAGCTCAACGTGGTAACGGTGGCATTCATCCCCAGTTTTACCTGATTTATATCTGTTTCGTTTACATTGGCAATGGCCCAAACCTGGCTTATTTCGGCTATATCGAATATATTATCGCTTCGATCATCCCGCAAAAGCATATCTTGATTGATGTTTTTCTGAATCACAAAACCACTAATGGGTGATCTTACCTCATAAATAGCCCCCTTTTTTATGTTATAAATTTTATAAGTTTCATTCATTCTCTGAACCTGAGACTGTGCCTTATCGAGATTACTTTTTGCTGCCATTATATCTCTTTCGGTTGCGAGTTTTCCCTCAGATAGCTCTTGTGCTGTTTTCAAGCTATTTTTGGCTAAAACAAGGTCATTTTGAGCATCATCCATATCTTTTTCAAATCCGGCAACAGTGGTACTGCGAATGGTTGCGAGCAATTGTCCTCTTTTTACATAATCACCCAATTCCACGTAAACTTTGGTTACGTTTCCCCCTACCACAGGGTATACATCGATCATTTTGTTGTTATCGGCAGTAATTTTGCCGTAAAAATTAAGTTCATTTTTTAACTGTTGCATCTCTACGGGAGTACTTGTAGTACTTTGCAACATTTTCGGTGAAAGCTCAAATTTGGCATTTTCTTCGCTTTTTTCAGGCTCTTTCTTACAGCCCAAAAAGGTAGTAAACAGGCCCAGAAGTATTATTTTAAGGAATTTCATTTGATTAGAAAATATTTTTGTTTGTTACTCTGTTTAGTTCTTCTGCTTGCATAATTACGTTTTTCTTCAAGTCGTTTTCCTGAATAACCATCTGGTTGTATGTTTCCATCAGATCGGTGAATTCAAGCATACTGATATTGCCTTTTTGGAAATTACTGAGGGTTCCTTCGTAAACCAGATCAAAATTTTGTTTCATGGTATTGTCCAATATTTTATAATTATCTGTTGCTTGTTTCCATTTCAGAAATGCTGTATTTATTTCATTTTTCACTAATTGTTCGGCTCTTTTTTGGTCTGTTTGTGACTGTTCATATAGAGATTGGGCGTATTTTATATTTCCCTGGTTTTTGTTCCAAACGGGAAGAGGCATACCTACCGTTAAATTAATTTGGTTACCGAAAGCACCACCCCTTTGATCGTATGAAAGACCCAGACTCATATCTGGTTTGGCAAGTGATTTTTGCCATTTCAGATTCAATTCATTACTTTTTATTTGATTTTGTGTGATTTGGTAATCTGGCCTTTTTTCTAAAGCTGCATTTTCTAAATCCTCAAAAGAGGTGAGGGGAGTAACAAAATATTTGTTTAAAGAATCGCTTTCGTATGCAGGAATTATATTTTCATTTTCGCCTGTTAAAATCTTCAGATTTCCCTGAATTTCCACATTGTTCTGAAGTAATTCTGCTTTTGTATTTCGAATATCGAGTAATAGCGATTGCAGACGAACAACATCTTTGAGTGGCACATTATTTTTTTGTTCCTGAATCTGGTAATTTTCAACTAAGCCTTGAATTCTATTCAATTGTTTATCAATGGATTGAATTTTATTCAGGTTAAATAATAATTGGAAGAAATTTTGATGAAGTTGGTATTTCAGATTCCAAAGTAATTCCCTGAACAGGCTTTCGGCAATTTCAATATTGGCACTTGTGAGGTCTATTTCGTTTTGTTTTTTCCCACCCAGATAAATCAATTGCTGTATAGCCAGTGCTTTTTGCCCTTTTGCACCTATACTTAAAACTTTACCGGCTGATGGATTGATAAGGTTAAGTTCACCGCTAAGTATAGGGTTTTCCCAAAGTTTGGATTGTATACTAATTGCCTGAGCCTGATCTATTTGATAATGTGCCGATAGCAGGATTAGATTATTTTTTACAAAAGATTCTTCACATTGAGAAAGACTTCTTTTTTCCTGACCATAGGTGTTAAAAGTTGAAAATAATATTAAAATAAAAATCCAGAAGGCTTTCATTTATGGTGCTTAAGTTTTGAACCGAAAGCTCTTTCTACAGCATAGAAGCCAACTTAATTTGTCATTAAAAAAATATTAAATGGTGGGTAAAATTTGCAGGAAAAAACAAAAGGGATTGTTAGTTACTGAGCTTATTTTTGGAAAAAGGAACCTGTAACAAACCCTTTACTTTTAAAAATGGGCTGTCGTCTTTTGCGAACACATCCAGGTCTAAACCGAACTTTACCTGATCTTTGGTCAGATGTGAAAATGTACCAAAGAGGTGATCCCAGATACTGAACAGATCGCCATAATTTGAGTCGGTAAAGGGTTGCTCAAAATGATGGTGAGCATGGTGCATATTGGGAGTAAGAATAAGGTAGGAAAGGTATTTGTCGGTTTTTTCGGGTAAACGGAAATTTCCGTGAATGATAATTTTGCTTATAATCTGGACAAACTGATGAAGTGATATAATCCAGATATAGGGCCCTAAAAAACCAACTGCAAGAATATAGTGGGAAAGCCGAACCATGGTTTCGACCGGATGCTCACGTAGGGAAGTGCTCACATTCAGTATTTTATCGCTATGATGTACAGCATGGAATCGCCACAGGAGTTTGGTTTTATGCATGATGAAGTGATAAAGCCAATAGATAAAATCCAGAAAAACGAATGAAAAGAGTAATTGTCCGACATTGGAACGAATGCTCAATTGAGAAAGCAATCCTATTTGATTTACGTTTTCGTAATTAAGCATTTTCAAGAAAAAGGCTCCTAAGGTTAATTGTACCAGTGCACCGGGAATGGCCACCAGAAAATTATTAAGAAAATGCCTTGATTTGGAGTAGTTTTTAGAAATACCAAACAGGTATTCCAGGTTCCAACACAAAATAAAAACAATAGTAAAAACGCCAATTTGAAAAGTTCGGTGATCCTCGGAAAAGAAATGCTCGATCAGGTTCATTTAGGTATATTGCGGTTTTGTTGTTAGTTCAAAATATTCAGGATATTGGTATTATCGTATTTGCCGCTGGCAATTATAGATTTTAGGCCATTTATAGTTTTCAAAGGTCCTTCATCCAATGCCATATTTATTAACCATGCGGGCAGGTTTCCTCCGGGATCTGAGCTAAAGACGTATTCGGCATCCACATAGTTGGTTTTAGGAGTAAAGGTCCATTGGGAATGAAAATTTCGTATCCGAACCACATCTTTTAGTTCAGGTGTTGCATATGGATCGGAAATAGAAACAGATTCTACTATTTTACTTTCTTTGTTTTGTGTAATTTTTGTCCGTATCGCCACGTCACGGTCACTTAGTGGCCAGGGAAAATCCAGCATATTGTAATATGTTTGCTCCCATGCGTTTTTCTGACCGATCAGTTTCGATGAACTTGCACCGTAGACCCATTTCGGATAAGCAGGCACATCAGTAATGGCTTCTACAATGGTACTTAAGTTTGAATTTATTCGGGTTAGTATTTTTAATTCATTGATTCGGCTATTGCTTGATTTACGATAAAATACCTTAACATCACCCGAATCCTTATACAAAGTCCATTTGTTAACTGCATTTTCATACGGAGTAGATAGGATGAAAACCAGTAAAAGCAGAAGCCCTTTCATATAAATTAATTATATGACAATATTAGAATCTAAACCATCGAAAGGGTCTTAAAAAAAGATTAAAATGCAATTAAAATCAATGTTATGGGTTCCAATTTAAGAGATAAAATTTAGATCAAAATTTACTCAAAATGTGTATTTTCTGTCAGTCCTTTCCAGTTATCGGTACGAAAAGGAGAAGCAGGAAGGCCTTCTTTGTTGAATAAATTGGCATCGGTCGGGCTATCGCTCCAGCCGTATCGTACGGCCACGGGGTTTTTAACCGAATCGGTATAAACCACCACTGTGTTGCCTACAATTTCAGCTTTGGCAAAGTAGAATTTTTTATCGGCACCCACAATTTCAAAACCTTTCAGGTAGCCAAATTTATCTTTGATCTCTAAGCCATTACCCACATTATTGAAGCTTAGAATGGCTTTCCCTTTTTTCACTGCCATAGATTTGTAATCCGGCCCGTTAGGTACATTGTTTTTGCGGTAGGCCACATGTAATGCGGATTGGGCGAGCCTGTCGCCCACATCCTGCTTATTGGTGGGGTGAATGTCTTTCGGGTTTCCAATGTCGGTGGTTACAGCCATTCCGGTATTTGGTAAAGAAAGCGTCATCAATTGAGCTTCTCTTAATTCGGCCCAGTCAGAACCACTGTTGCTGTCATTAAACGGACCATAAGAGGAGAGTTGCACAAAAAAGAAAGGAAAATCTTCGCCCCATTTTTGTCGCCAGTTATTGATCATTAGCGGGAAAGATTTGCGGTAATCGTATGCCCGACTGGCATTGGATTCACCCTGATACCAAAGAGCACCTTTTAAAGAAAAACCAACTATCGGGGCTATCATGGCATTATAGCAAAGGGTACCTTCATTATTCATCCATTTTTCGTACCGGCGTGGCGATTGCCAGGCGGGTCGTACATTCCAGTTGCCTGCCTCTAACTGGATTTTTTTATCGCCACATTTTACAAAAAAATCAGCATCCTGACCGAAAATCCCCATTATTTTACCAATTGGAGGTCTGTTTTCTGATATTTTCACCAAAATCGAATTTTTCCCATTTTTCAAAACATCCTTTGGTATCGCCATTTTTACACCATCCGGAAAATACCCCGAACCTACTTCTATTCCATTGATAAATAAATTTATATCGCCGGTGGCATAACCGAAGCTGATAGTAGCATTTTTCAGGTCAATATTATCAGGGATTTCCAAATCTTTTTGCAAATAGGCCGATCCACGAAACCCAGGAACACCTTTCCAGTCCCATTGACCCATCGGATTTAACTGAGTCCATTTGCTGAAATCGTAATTGGGTTTCAAATAATCTTCTTCCTTTATTTTACTTATATCGAAACCAGCATTTCCTTCGAACTTTTTAATAGTTAACTTCTCCCACTTTTCGGCATCTTCCTGCCAGTTGGTGGGCATATTTTGTGCATATTCTTTTAGCACATCCGAGGCCAGCATGGCATCTTTACTTATCCAGGTTTCTACATGAGAGCCACCCCAGGAGCTGTGCACCAGGCCAATGGGCACTCCTGATTCCTGGCTAATACGACGTGCAAAAAAGTAACCTACAGCTGTAAATCCACCAGCCGTTTCGGGCGAACAAACTTTCCAGTCCTGAGCTTCAAAATCTTTCTCAGGCGTAAATGAAAGTGCTTTGGGAATTTCGATATGCCTTATGTTGGGGTAGTTGGCATTTTTTATTTCTTCGGTTGAGTTCTCTACGTTAGCTACTTTAAATTCCATATTTGATTGCCCGGAACATAGCCATACATCGCCCATAAGAATATCAGAAAATACTTTTGATTCGTCGGAGTCATTTA
This sequence comes from Jiulongibacter sp., assembly GCA_024645245.1. Lineage (GTDB taxonomy): Bacteria > Bacteroidota > Bacteroidia > Cytophagales > Spirosomataceae > JAHEBN01. The sequence goes on from JAHEBN010000104.1 coordinate 15,208, forward strand.
TGCTTAGTGACAAAGGGCCACCGGCAGCAAGTGCGTCCAGGGTAATTTGCCAATTGCCCGATACATCGGTAGTTGCCGATTTTTGCTGGCCATTAAAGCTCACATTTACATTTTCGCCTGCACTATTCCATCCCCATATTTTGATTGGTTTGTCGCGTTGCAATACCATGTGATCTCCGAAAATATGGGCTACTTTAAGCTGGGAGAAAGCAGAGATGCTGAATAATATTAGTACTAATGTTTTTAAGATTTTTTTCATTGATATGGGTTGAATTAGTGAATGCAAAAACTAAAGCTCATTGAAAGACCAAAACCAAATTCAACGAACTCAATCATCAATAGTAGTAAAAACCAGCTGCCTGAAAAGCCCACTTGTATAATCTCCGCCTACTCTTTGGGTTTGTTTCATGATGATTCCGATAACGTTTTCCTGTGGATCGGCGAAATAACTGGTATTGAAATATCCGCCCCAATCGAATGAACCTTCACTACCTTGTCCCCCTTTTGCAGCACCCTGATCGGAAAGTATAGAAAATCCAAGACCAAAGCCTTTATCTTTACCAAAAAGGTCACCCACTTGATTTTCAAGCATAAATTCCACCGTCTTTCTACTTAGAATGCGGGTTCCGTTTAGTTCCCCTTTGTTGAGGTACATTTGCAGAAATGTAGCATAATCGTAAACAGTACTGGATAAACCAGCTCCACCGCTGTAGAACTTTCTGGCACCTGTTTTAGGATAATTAACATCGTAAAAAGTATCGGTAAATGGCATCCATTTGCCGTCGTCGTTTTTGGTTTGTACTTCCACCAATCTGCTTGCTTTATTGGCCGGTAGGTAAAAGAAAGTATCTTTCATACCCAATGGAGCAAAAAGTCTTTTTTGTAGAAAATCATC
>JAHEBN010000259.1 GCA_024645245.1 Jiulongibacter sp.
GAATTCCAGGTGTAGCCAACTGTGCCGCAACACCAGCAGCAATAGCTGCCGCAGCCTGGTCTGCAGGTATCTGTCCTGCTGCAACAGCAGCTTGAACCTGAGCAGTAACTCCCTGAGTTACCTGAGCCGTTACGGCTTGGGTAACGCCTGCTGTAATTGCTGGCAATTGAGCCTGAACAGCGGCTGTTACACCAGCAGTAATCTGAGGCAATGCTGCAGTTACAGCAGCGGTGGCATAGGCCTGAGCCTGTTGAATAATAGAAGGATTGCTTGCGATAGTGGCGGCAATATTCGAGGTAGAAAGGTTTTGACGCAAAATGCCGGAATTCAGATTATATCGGGCATCAAACTCAGGTAGACCGCCAATAAGGGTACCATTTGGCGTTGTCAAGTCAATGTATTGATTCTGGGTAGTTGGTATTCTGTAACCTGTTTGATAAGAAGCTCGAATGTTCTGGTTACCAAAAGTGGTAACAGCGGCAAACTTAGGTGTGAAAAAACCATCGAAGTTTTCATTTTTGTCGTAACGTAAAGAAGCAGAAAGTCTTAAGTGTTGAGCAAAAAGACTTTTAGCGGCTTGAATAAATGAACCGAATTCATTGATCGGAATTTTGCCGTTACGGCCATCTTTGTTATCTGAAAATAGGGTACCGTTTGACTGCAGCTGGTATTGACGGTAATTAGCACCTACTTGTAAATCTATAAAGCTTATTTCATTTTTGAAATCATAGAAACCATCAAGGTGATACATATTGGTACGATCAAGGAATCTACCTCCACCACTTGCTATATCCAGATTTCTGTATTTATCTAATAGGGTGTTAAATTGATCAGATCCGGGTTGTGGCATTCCTTGGTCTGCTACATTTCTCGCGGCTGAAAAGGCATCAGTCTCGGAAGCACCCTGTGCTCTTGCAGCTGCAAAAGCACCTACGTACTGACCAAACCAGGTAGCGTGAGGTTTTGCTTCATTTAAAACCCCAATGGCTGCTAAACCAGCCAGATAGGATTGTCCGGAACGCTCCTGTGTGGTATAACCCCTGACTGTAAAGTTATCACCTCTTAATTCCAATTTAGTTTGACTCAGATTAAAATTACGGAGGGAATAACGACCAGTACCAGTATAGACTGTAGTACCGTAACCGTAGTTAAATTGGGCAATAGCTTCTACTTTCTCGTTTAATCTATAGTGAAGTGCTACATTAGTTTTAAAGCTTTTGGTATTGTAATCCACTACATCGGCTTCTTTATAACCGGTACGACTTACTACCCGGTTGGGTATTAATGCCTTGGCCGCGGGATTCATCAATCCGGCTGCAATAAGACCATCGGCTACACCTTGCATATTGGTTTGTACCTCGTCACCATAAATATTCTGACCATCGTAGTTTTGATTAACTCCCGGGCCACGAGATCCATCTTGTATTCCACCCACATTCAGGTTGGTATAATCAGTAGCTTGCCAGTCTTTAGCGGTGATGTAAGCCAGGTTTATTTTAAAAGCAAACTTATCATTAAAAGCTTTAGCATATCGCATGGAAAGATCATAGAATGGAGTAGTTACCACATCCCTGTTACTTGCCGACATCACACCTGTTTTTACTGCCCCACTCAAACCCTGATATAGAAATGGGCTTTTACTTTTCATCAAAATCAGACCATTCAAGGCATTGGGGCCGTAAAGGGCAGAAGCAGCACCAGGTATTACTTCCACACTTTCTACGTCCAGTTCGGGCATACCGACAATATTATCAACAGGGAAATTCAGACCCGGGGCCTGATTATCCATACCATCAATCATTTGAACAGTTCGTACATTACCTGTACCTGCGAAACCCCTCATGTTAATCGACTTAAATAGAAAACCTTGTGTTGCCATGTCGATGCCTTTGAAATTATTTAATCCGTCATAGAATGAAGGAGAGGCTGTTTGTTGGATACCACGTATATCCATTTTTTCTACAGCAACCGGAGCTTTTAATACGCTTTCTTCCACCCGGGAAGCAGCAACTACCACTTCTTGTCCCATTATCGATGACTCCTCCAACGATACATTAACATTAGATGAGGAACTGGTTATATTTATCTCTTGTGATTGAAAACCCACATAAGATATTACTAAGTCAAATGGAACCGGCGTAGAGGTATTTAAACTGAACTGGCCTTTAGAATCTGTAATTGTGCCAATAATTTTATTTTTTACCTGAATACTTACACCTATTAGTGGTTCTTTCGTTTTAGAGTCGGTAATAGTACCGGTGATTTGATTTTGGGCCATTACCAGATTTGTTATTAAAAAAAACAATAAAACCGGTAGTGGCTTTTTAAGGAAATTTTTTTTCATTTTCTTTAGTCTGTTATTGTTATTATTGAAATTGCTACAAATATCTGGAAAAGTTAAATTAAATATTTACAATTTAAACAATAAATAATCATATATGTTAACCATTCAATCAATTTTCCGATTGATTTGCCTCAATTTGTTCTTAATTTTTACTTCTAATGCACAAATTCCGTACAAGTTGACTGTGGATTTTGATGAAAAAAATATTCCGCCGCCCCCTGATTATAGCTCACAACAAAGTTGGTGTGCTCTTCCACAAATGAAAGATATGGCCGATAGTCTGCCGATTGGATCGGGATTAAAAGATGGACAACAAGGGGCACAGGCAGATGTATTTTTTATTCATCCCACGATTTACACGGGTGAACCCACAAATACTTATTACTGGAATGCCGATGTATACGATGATAAAATGAATAAGCAGGTTGATGAGTCTACAATTTTAAATCAGGCAACTGCTTTTAATGGTTCTTGTCGTGTTTTTGCACCCAGATACAGGCAGGCTCATTATTCTGCTTTTACAACCACAAATCCCGAAAACAAATTAAAATCACTTACCCTCGCCTATGAAGATGTGAAAAAAGCATTTGAATATTACCTGGAAAATTACAACAATGGGCGACCAATAGTTATTGCGGGTCACAGCCAGGGCACCATTCATGCCAAACTGCTTTTGAAAGATTATTTTGAAAATAAGCCCTTGAAAAATCAACTGGTAGAAGCTTATTTGATTGGTATTGCTACTGCAGCCAGTGAATTTGATGAAATAAAGCCAAGTCAAACCGCTTCGCAAACGGGGGGCTTTGTTACCTGGAACACTTTTTTGAAAGGCTATTATCCCGACTACTACACTAATGGACTCAATAAAGCCGTATGCACCAATCCACTTACCTGGACGTGCGATGAAACTTATGCACCTAAAGAGTTGAACTCAGGCGGTGTGGGACTTAAATTTAAATTTGCCAAAAACCCGGCCGACGCTCAGGTGCACAAAGGAATGCTCTGGATAAATAAACCCTATGTGCCGGGTCGGATGTTTTTAAAAACTAAAATCTGGCATCGTGCAGATATCAATTTATATTGGATGAATATCAGGGAAAATGTAGCTTTACGGCTTGAAAACTTTTTGAGCGAATCGAAATAAAAGGCAAAAGAGTCTTTTAAAATTTCAAAACTTTTACTTAAAACTTCCATGAAAAATAATTACGTGGTGATAATGGCAGGTGGCGTAGGAACTCGTTTCTGGCCATATAGCCGTCAGGAATTTCCAAAACAATTTCACGATGTATTGGGCACAGGCCGTACCTTGATTCAGCAAACTGCCCATCGTTTTGAAGGAATTTGTCCGAATGAAAATATCTATGTAGTCACCGGTGAGCCATTTAAAAAAATAATAAAAGAGCAGCTTCCATTTCTGAGTGAAGACCAGATTCTTTGTGAGCCCGGACGAAGAAATACAGCTCCTTGTATTGGTTATGCCTGCTATAAAATTCAGAAACAGAATCCGGATGCCAATATTGTAATTGCTCCGGCTGACCACATAATCCTCAACGAAGAAGAATTTAAACGTAAAATTAACATTGCTCTGAACTTTTCGGCGAATAACGATGCTTTGGTTACCCTTGGAGTAATACCCTTAAATCCCAATACCGGATATGGTTACATACAGTTTTGGGAAAGTGATAATGATGTAAAACCCGTTAAAACCTTCACCGAAAAGCCTAATTTGGAGTTTGCTAAGCTATTTCTCGAAAGTGGGGATTACGTTTGGAATGCCGGAATTTTTATCTGGAATGTGCGGGCAATTACCAGTGCTTTCAATAAATACATGCCTGAAATGGCCGAGGCATTTCTTTTTGCACAGCCTGATTT
>JAHEBN010000260.1 GCA_024645245.1 Jiulongibacter sp.
TTTGAAAAAAGTAGAACATTTCAATAGCCAAAGCAAAATTTTCAATGAAAAGCACGGTATCATATCAGACTGTAGTCTGGCCATACCGCCTAAAGCTGTTGTTTGTGAAAACGGGAAACCGGGGTTGGTTTATGAATAATAACTTCAATTCTCAGAAAAAAATAAAAGCACCACCTTTCGGCAGTGCCTTTGCATTAGCATTCTGGCCTTAAGTCAAAAATAGTACTTAAAATCTTCTAATTTCCTATCGAAGTTTCCACTGAGTTTTTCACCATTCGATAGTTTTAAATCAAATTCAATAATTAGGTCTGGTAGTTTTCCCGAATACTTGATTTTTCCTGATTCTACCTGAACTTTCTCTCCGTTTTCTGAATGAATCTGAGCAAAAATCACCGTTTCTTCGGATCCTTTCGGTTGATACGAATGAGGTTTTACTTCATAAATTCCTTCCATAAATTGATCAGCGGCCATGTAGTTTGTTAATTGCAGTACGATCTCACCTTGGGTATTTACTGTTGCATTTTGCAAATCGATATCCGACAGGTAAATGTCATTCATAAAATGATTGATATTTTCCTTTCCAAACCAGAATCCCGTTCCGAATTCTTCGTATCCTCCAAATTTCAAGGTGATTTTATTGTCTTCGTATTCCAATTCGTTTTTATCAATACCCCTAAATTTTGGAAACTCAATAATAACGAACGAACAGAGAATTAAGACAATACCAATAGCAGACAAGTTCTTAACCAGTAAAGATTTTAGCATAGATTTTTAATTTAGTTCACTCACACATTGTACAAGCAAAAAACAAGCCAGTTTTTTGGCATGCTACCTTTAAAAATCTCATTTTTAAACACTTAAGCAACATAAATATCAGATCTATTATTTTTAACTTATTTTTTCCGAATTTTTTATTTTTCGACATCTATTGCTTAATTTCTAAACTTAAATTTTGTATTTTTTATATTTTATTTAATTTTTTGGTGACCATTCATACTAAATACAAAATATTTTACAATTTTTGCAGCTACGAACAAAATCACAATATAATGGAAGAAATTCAGCAGTTAACCGCCAATCAGGCGGAACTGACTCACGCTATCGATTCTGTCTGGGTAGCCCTTTGTGCCGCTTTAATTTTCCAAATGGAAGGAGGTTTTGCCCTGTTAGAAGCCGGTTTTATCCGAACCAAAAATGCCATTAGTATTATTGCGAAAGTTATGATAGACATCATGTTTGGTGGTTTAGCATTCTATGCAATAGGTTTTGGTATAGCTTATGGCAAATCTAATGGTTGGTGGGCTTTCGGTATGGGAATCCCGGACACTGACCTGGGACTGGGCCTTACCGTTTCCAATTCTCTTTTCTGGTTTATTCAAATGGGCTTTGCTGTTGCTGCAATATCCATTGTTTCGGGTGCCATTGCCGAGCGGATGAAGGTATGGTCCTATGCTATTTTTGTAATAATTTTCAGTGCAGTAATGTATCCATTGGCTGCCAATTGGGTTTGGAACCCAAATGGCTGGCTGGCCACAATGGGCTTTAATGATTATGCAGGCTCGGCGGCGGTGCATGCCATGGGTGGATTTGCAGCACTTGCCGGAGCTATTGTACTTAAGCCTCGACTGGGCAAATACAATACCGACGGCTCCATCAATACTATTACAGGCCATAACCTGCCACTCGCGGCGGTAGGTGCATTTATATTATGGTTTGGTTGGTTCGGCTTTAATCCGGGCTCTACGCTGGGTGCAGTAGGTAAATGGGAACTAATCGGTAAAGTCGCAACAAATACATTTCTTGCATCGGCGGCAGGCGGCGTATCTACCATGTTGTATACTTTTTGGTGGTATAAAAAGGTGGACATTACCATGGTAATAAATGGCGTTTTGGCAGGTTTAGTGGCGATCACTGCGGGCTGTAATGTAGTAGGGCCCAATGCTGCTATTATCATTGGATTGATAGCTGGTATTCTGGTAGATATTGCGGTGGTTTTGATAGATAAAAGAAAAATAGACGACCCCGTAGGTGCCATTGCTGTACATGGAATAAACGGCACTTTTGGTACCCTGGCAGTGGGCCTTTTTGCAACTGAAACAGGTCTATTTTTTACAGGTGATTTCCATCAATTAGGGGTACAGGCTTTGGGAGTGTTCGTTATCGCATCTTTTTCTTTTGGCCTTACGTATTTGATTTTTAAACTTATGGATAAATTTATCGGAATCAGAATCACTTCTCAGGAAGAGCAGGCTGGAATTGACGCAGTAGAATACGGTGTTGAGGCATACACCACTTTTGAATAACTTTAATTTTTTGAACCAATGAAGAAAATCGAAGCCATCATTAAGCCGTCTAAATTAAAGGCGGTACAAGCAGCACTAATAGAGGCAGATATTCCATGTATGACTGTAGCTCCGGTAAAAGGGGCTGGCCTGCAGAGGGGTTATTCGGAGATTTACCGAGGTACCGAAAAATCCATGATATTATTAAATAAAATACTGATTATCTGCGTGGTAAGTGACGAAAACCTGGAAAAATGCATAAAAGTATTTATGGATCATGCATCGGAAGGGAAAACCGGAGACGGGAAGATTTTCATTTACGATGTACAGGATGCCATCCGATTGCGTACAGGCACACGTGGCATAGAGGCTATCCGATAAATTCCTAAAACAATCATATAAAAAAAGGTTTTCAGTATGACTGAAAACCTTTTTTTATTAATTAGGAGATAATTCCAATTAAACTCTATCGGGATGTGGATGGGTATAGCCATCGCGATAAGGTCTCATGAGCAACATATTCGCTTCCGGGTCCCCGATAATTTGCCTGGTTTTGGGATCATAAACCAGAGGTCTGCCCAAATCGCAGGATAAATTGGCCAGAATACAACTAGCCGTCGAAATATGACCAGCTTCGATATCGGCAACCGGTCGGGTATTATTTTCAATAGCCGCCAGAAAATCCAACATATGCCAGCGGGTGGCAGGAGCCGCATTGAGTTCGATTCTTTCTTCGGTAAGGTCTTCCGGATATTTTTCTTTTTCGTAAACCACATCCATATGAATGGGTTCGCCGGTATTTCCGGCCGGGTAATAATCGTACCGCATGGTGCTACCTTCCAGCGTACCTTTATCGCCGTAGAGTTTAAACGACCAGGCATAATCCGGGTCACCAGGGCGACCCCAGCTGCGGTGATTCCAGTAACAGGTTAATTCATCGTATTCAAAAAAGGCCGATTGGGTATCACTGATGTTTGATTTCGCTTCTTTTTGCACATAAATTCCACCATTTGAGCTGATTTTCTTAGGCCAGCCCAAATCCAACATCCACCTTACGGTGTCAAACATGTGAACGCACATGTCACCTACAATACCGTTTCCGTATTCCATAAATGCCCTCCACCAGCGAATATGCGGGATGCCGTCGTAAGGTCGAAGCGGTGCCGGGCCAGTCCACATTTCATAATCCAGAAAATCGGGAACAGGCTCCAGTGGAGGATTCGAACCATTACGCATAGGAAAATGACAGAACATTTCCACATGAGAGATTTTACCCAAGAGGCCCTTATCCACTACATTTTTCTTAGCTTCTATCAGGTGCGGTGTGCTTTTCCTTTGGGTACCCACTTGTACCACTTTGTTGTATTTTCGGGCGGCAGCCACCATGGCTTCTCCTTCCATTACATCCACACTTATGGGTTTCTGTACATATACGTGTGCTCCGGCTTTTACGGCATCAATCATCATCAATGCATGCCAGTGATCCGGAGTGCCAATGAGCACAATATCCAACTGATTTTCTTTCAGCATTTTACGGTAATCGCCGTAAAGTTTAGGCACTTTCTTTGATTTTTGCCTTTCACTAACCAATTTCCCGGCTGCGGTAAGCATGTTTTTATCTACATCGCATAAAGCCACCACATCTACATTGGCTACCTGAATAAGCCTGAAAAGGTCACTTTTACCGTACCAACCTGTGCCTATTAAGGCTACTCGATAGGCTTTAGCCGGATTATAAAAAGGTGCGGCTTGGGCAGCAACAGTAGTTAGTGCAAGGGTTGCAGCTGTATTTTGTACAAATTTTCGCCTGGTAATAGGAGGTGTTTTCATTTTAATGGGGTTGATATATTCATAATGTATCCAATTTAAATACAAATAATTAAAACTCGTA
>JAHEBN010000005.1:0-4807 GCA_024645245.1 Jiulongibacter sp.
CTGTCAAAGCTCCAACAACTGCTATTACCGTACCGGCATCGGGTGTGAAAATGAATTCTAATCGGGCCAAAAGAAAAATACCCGCAGCCACCATGGTAGCGGCGTGTATCAAAGCGGAAACGGGGGTTGGCCCTTCCATCGCTTCGGGAAGCCAGACCTGCAAGGGGAATTGAGCCGATTTGCCCACACAACCGCCAAATAGCAGTAATCCAATGAGAGTCAGGTAGTTTTCCGCACGCTCACCACTCAGGTTAAGAGACTCGTGATTCATGCTTAGAAATCCAGTTAAGTGTTCCTTCAGTTGAACATAATCCAGGGTTTCGGTTAAGGCAAAAAGTAAACCAATTCCAATTAAAAAAGCCGCATCACCAATTCGGTTATATAAAAATGCTTTTAAGGATGCCAAAGTGGCTGTTTCTTTTTGATACCAAAAACCGATCAAAAGCCAAGAGCTGAAACCAACCAATTCCCAGAAAATAAATGTGAAAATGAGGCTACCCGAGGCTATAAGACCGAGCATGGAGAACAGGAAAAGCTGCAGAAAAGCAAAATATCGGGCATATCCCGAATCTCCTTTCATGTATTTGGTGGAAAAAAGCTGAACTAAAAGAGAAATAAATTGTACCAAAACCCACATCATGAGCGTGAGTTTATTAATCAGGATGGAGATAAAAAACTGATAGTAACCAAGCCGCACCCATTTCCAGTATACTACCTGATCCCCTTGGTAAATTTTTAAAAAATACAAAGCGGAAATAAGACCAAAAAGATTTAAAGAAACGGCTATTGCCGAAACTCCATTTTCGGAAAAGAGATTTCGCCCAAAAAGTAGTACCCAGAAAGCACTGAAATAAGCCAGAAGCGTAAAAGCTATTATTTGATCAGCGGTCATATATTAAGGCCACATTGGGTCAGAATGCAAAGATAGTTACAAATCTACTAAACTGGTAGAGTATTGTTTGGTGCTTAAAATTGGGTAATAAAATTTTCTAAAAGAAAAAAAGCGGGCATCATTTGTTAAATAAATCGGCTTAGAACTCATAATCGTTTTAATGCCAGCTCACTAACTGTATTTCCGATAGCCAGCGAGGAGGTAGCGGCAGGCGAAGGGGCATTACATACATTAATGGCCTGGGCGTTCTCTATTATGGAGAAATCATCAAGTAATCCACCCGAAACATCACAGGCTTGGGCCCGTACACCAGCTCCACCTGGAATGAGGTCGTCCGAAGTGATTTCCGGAATCAGCTCCTGTAAAGCTTTGGTAAATGCGGCTTTAGAAAATGAGCGGTAATATTCACCCAAACCTGTTTTCCAATATTTGGCAGCTACTTTTCGGAAACCGGGGAAAAGTAAAGTTTCTTTAAGTTCCTGAAAATTAAAATCTGTTTTTTTGTAACCTTCCCGTTTAAAGGCAAGTACTGCATTTGGTCCGGCTTCCACACCACCACCGATCATGCGGGTGAAGTGTACTCCCAGAAATGGGAAATTCGGATCTGGTACCGGATAGATCAGGTGCTTCACCAAATGTTTTTTCTCTGGTTTTATTTCATAGTATTCACCCCGGAAAGGAACAATTTGTAAGTTTATTTTTTCCTGCTGACTCATTTGAGCCACTTTGTCGGAATATAAACCTGCACAGTTTATCACCAAACTGGTATCGTGACTGCCCCGATTGGTAACCACTGTGGATACTCCCCCGTATTCTGAAATGGAGTAAACTTTTTCATTGTAATTTATCCGACCATCCGCTTTTTCAATCTTTTCGGCATATTTGGCCGCTACTGCTTTATAATCTATTATACCCGTTTGCGGCACTTTTATGCCTTTTATTCCGGCAACATGCGGTTCAATTTCTTTCATTTGCTCCACCGAGAGGTATTCCAGATTTTTCAATCCGTTTTCGCTTCCTCTTTGGTATAAGGTTTCGAGAATGGGCAGCTGCTCCTTTTGTGTTGCCACCACTATTTTACCGCACAAATCGTGTTCAATTTCCTCTTTACGGCAAAAGTCCAGCAACATATTATATCCATCAATGCAATTTCGGGCTTTCAGACTGCCAGGTTTGTAATATAAACCGGAGTGAATTACGCCACTGTTATGACCCGTTTGATGTTTTGCAGTACCTTCCTCTTTTTCAATTAAAAGCAGCCGGGTTCCTGGTTTTTTTTCGAGAATTTGCAAGGCGGTTGCAAGGCCAACAATCCCACCACCAATTACCACCACATCGTATCGCATAGTTTATTTTGGAATTAATTTGCAAAAATGAGCTATTTACGGTTTTAGTGCAATAAATTTTGGCTTTTAAAGAACCTGAACTTAAATTTGTACAAATTTATGAACAGCAATTAAAGTTGAAATGATCATAAAATATATTCGTTTGAATTAATTCAAATAAGGGAGAATAAATTTTTTGTGAATTAAAGAATGTTTTAAAGCTTTTAAGGCATTAATATTTAAAAGATTAATATTTATACAGATGAAAAAAATAAGCTTTTTGGTTTTAGGTGCTTTACTGATTCTTACTTCTTGTACATATCAGAAAAATAACCGTATTGTACAGGCGGATGTGAATGAAGGAAATAAGCGTGTTTATGGCGAAAGTCTGGATGCACCGGCTAAGCAATTGGCTAATAAATACGAGGATGATCCTAAACTTGCTAAAAAAGCAGAAGATATCCGTCAAAAATTATTCGGTGAAGAGAAATAATTTCTCTGAATATCTTGTTTAAAAAATACAGTTGCGAGCGGTTTTAAACCGTTCGCTTTTTTGCTTAAATAAAACAACAAATTAATGAACGTTGCTATTGTAACAGGATCTGCCGGCCTTATAGGTAGTGAATCAGTATCCTTTTTATCCGATAAGTTTGATTTGGTGGTTGGTATTGATAATAACCTGCGTGCCTATTTCTTTGGTGCCGAGGCTTCTACCGAATGGAATCGTAACCGTATTGAAACACAATTTGCTAATTACAGACATTATCAGGCCGATATTCGCTCGGAAGAGGAGATCGGAAGAATCTTTGCCGAGTACGGAAATGATATCAAATTGGTGGTACATACTGCGGCTCAGCCTAGTCACGACTGGGCAGCTCGTGAGCCATTTATGGATTTTACAGTAAATGCAAATGGTACTTTGGTGATGTTGGAAATGACGCGTCAGCATTGCCCGGAGGCGGTGTTTATCTTTACATCAACCAATAAAGTTTACGGCGATAATCCAAATTACCTGCCTTTGGTAGAATTAGAAACCCGCTGGGAAATTGCTGAAGATCACGCTTATTTCAAAAATGGAATCGACGAACAAATGAGCATTGATCATACCAAGCATTCACTTTTTGGTGCTTCGAAAGTGGCAGCAGATGTTTTAGTGCAGGAGTATGGCCGTTATTTTGGGATGAAAACCGGTGTTTTCCGAGGAGGTTGCCTTACGGGGCCTAATCACTCAGGAGCTCAATTGCACGGCTTTTTAGCTTATCTCATGAAATGTGCCATTACCGGAAATCATTACACCATTTTTGGTTATAAAGGCAAACAGGTACGCGATAATATCCATAGCTGGGATCTGGTGAATATGTTCTGGCATTTTTATGAGAATCCGCGTCCTGGGGAGGTTTATAATGCAGGTGGAGGTCGTTTTTCTAATTGCTCTATGCAAGAAGGAATCTTGCTTTGCGAAGAGATCACTGGAAATAAAATGAACTACAGTTACGCCAACGATAATCGAAGTGGCGACCATATTTGGTATATTTCTGATTTAAGTAAGTTTAAATCACACTACCCGAGTTGGGATTGGAAATACGATCTGAAAACAACTTTGGTGCAGATGCACGATAATATTTCCAAGCGGGTCTAGTTCTCGCCTTTGCAAGAACTGACATGCAGTTTCGCACGAACTGACATGTTTTTTTTCTAAAAATTTCGTTAAGCTTTGCTTGAACAGACTGTTTTTTTAGCCTCAGATTTTGGATAAATCTGAGGCTTTTTATTTTACTTCTTTCTAAATTTATCAAAGAGAATTCCCAAATTGGGAATTATTTATATATTTGCTTTGTAATGAGAATATTTAGCAAAGGTACATTGCGTGTTTTTTGGGAAAAGTATCCGGATGCCAGATCTGCCTTGGAAACCTGGTATTCGATTATTGATAATATGAGTTTTCAAAATCCGAATGAAATAATCCGGTATTTCAAAGCAGCGGATACGGTAAAGAATAACCGCATAGTTTTCAATATTTGTAAAAATAAATACAGATTAATTGTAAAGTTTGAATATCAATATCAGTCTGCTTATGTTCGATTTATTGGTACACATAAAGAGTATGACCTTATTAAAAATATTGAAAATATTTAGAAACCAAAGATGAAAAAGTTAACAATAGATATAGATAAAATTGAGATAAAACCAATTTCGGATGAAAGTGATTTTGAAGTTGCCAATGAATTGATAAATCAGTTAGTCGATGCTGATATGCTCGAGGACTTACAACAGAAAGAAAAGGCTCTCCTTATTTTAGATGCAATTACCACATTGGCTGTGGAATATGAACGGAAGCATCATCCGATTCCGAATCCAGACCCTATCGAGGCGATCAAAGAGAGAATGGAAATGCTCAATTTGAGTCAAAAAGATGTAGCTAATTATTTTGGAGGGGCAAACAGGGCATCGGAAGTTTTAAGTAGAAAACGTAGACTTACACTCGGGATGATTCAGAATTTATATAAAGGACTTGGAATTCCCGCTGAAATATTGATAATGAGTTGAATAGGGCTCGATCGATAAAAATTTGGTAGAACAACTTTTACTT
>JAHEBN010000005.1:4817-57872 GCA_024645245.1 Jiulongibacter sp.
TGAGGCTTTTTTATTCAGGCTAAGGCATTGTCGACGCATGAATGCATTTTGGAGATTCCTAATTTACAGGCGTCCAATGCATCCATTTTCCAGACATCTTCATTGAATATTTCCAGAGAAAGTGCGATTGGTGTGTTTTTCTTGTTTAGAATGCCCAGAATTTCTTTAAAAGGGGCAACTCCATCTCCAGGCATTACACGCATGGCATCGGTTAGTTTTTCTTTAGCTGGTTCTGCCGGATAATCGTTCATGTGAAACATCTGAATCTTGCTGCCATTGATCATTTCCAGTGCTTCGAAGGGTGATCCTCCGCGGCGTAAATGATAAACGTCAGGTAAAATAACGGCATTCGGGTGCCCACTTTCAGCAGCTACGAAAAGAGTCTCGCCAAACAGATGCAGGTTTTGAGAAAAACCCCAAAGTTCGAGCTGAGGTAAAACACCCATTTCTTTTCCTAATTCCACTACTTTATAAAATCTTTCGGCGGCTTTTCTCAGGTCCAGACCGGGTTCATTGGTCGCACCGAATGGGGGTGCAGCAATACGTTTGCAGCCAATTTGTGCCAGCAAATCCATTTCCCGTTTGATTTGATCCATGGCCTTATTTCGCTCGGTTTCGTCATCTACCACCCATTTAGCAAAACCTATGGAGTCTTCAATTACTATTCCCGAATCAGCAGCTTTTTTTCTAACATCGGCGGTTGTTCCACCTTTTTCCAAAAAATCTTCCAGTGTACGCATCCAAATCTCGATACCGTCGAAACCGACTTTAGATGCAGTTTCTATCTCATTCAATAAGCCAATATTTTGCTTTCGTATGGTGCTGGTATTCAGGCAGAAAGTGAAATTATGCTTTTTCTTTTTAGCCGACTCTTCACGGGCAAATACCGGCATTGCCGGAATGGCCAAAGCACTTGCGATTCCACCTTTAATTATATTTCTTCTGTTCATTTTATTTCAAATAGGTATTATATTATCTTAAATAAACCGGTATTAAATTTATCAAAAATCAGTGTCCGGTGCTTCGAAATCCATTTCTTTGATCCAGATATTGCGGTACAAAACATCGTGACCTTCGGCCTGAAGTTTTAGTCCGCCCGGTCGATCTGTAATTCCGCGGCCTTCGTCGTTTCCGCCATCAAGCCCGGAGTTTTCTCCACCCCATACTTGATTGATTTTAATATTGGTATGTACTTTTTTGCCATTAAAATACATGGATACTACCGGTTTTTCAGATAGGGTATCGTGGTCAAAACGTGCAGCTCTGAATTGGATATCGTAGGCATTCCATTTGCCAATGCCATTGTAGGCAAAATATGGAGAAGGTGTTTCATTTATAACTGCTCCCATACCGTGTGATGTAGTATCCCCATCCAGTACCTGAATTTCGTAGCGGTTTTGCAGGTAAACACCGCTGTTACCCCCTGAATCCACTACAAAAAACTCCACATGAGCCCGGAAATCTTTGAATTCTTTTTTGGTTACTATATCTGCCGAACCATATTTTCCCCCTTTTGCTGCGGGATCATTGCTGTTTATAGCTTTGCCACCATCCACTTCGTCTACCGACATCCACTTGATCGGCATTTGAGCAGCAAAGCGTGGACTTTCCCAGTAAATCCATTTATCGTCCAGCATTTCTTTGGAGCCATCCAGGTACATTTCGGCACCTTCAATGGGTTTGGCACCTACGCCGACTACCATTTCTTCGGTCATTTCAGCGTTTTCACTTTTTGGGGCACAATTTGTTAGGGCTACTACTGCTGCTGCCAGGTAAAGGAAGTTAAATTTTAATTTCATAGTTTTTGAGAAGGGTTTTTGAATTAATTTACCCCTTTTACCTTCATATTGATAGAATACAAAGATTTAGAGGCGGTTATAAATAAAGTTTTTCTGTCGATTCCACCAAAAGTTACGTTGGCTGTCCAGCCTTCAGGCACATCAATATGTCCGATTTGCTCACCAGCCGGGTTGAAAATGAATACTCCTTTTCCGGTAAGATAGATATTTCCTTGTTCGTCCACAGTCATACCGTCGGAGCCTTTAGAACAAAATAAAGTACGGTCTGTAAGATCACCATTGGGTGCCATTTTAAAGGAATATGTTTTTCCTCCCATTATATCTGCGATATATAATTTACCTGAATTAAGGTTGCCTATTATACCGTTCGGAGCCATAAATTCATCAGCTGCAATTCGCACATTTCCTTTTTTATCTTTGTAATACACCCGCTTTTCAATTTTTTCTTCCGGTTTGCGAGTCCAGTAAGGTCTTTGATAATGCGGGTCGGTAAAATATATGCCACCTTTTCCATCCGGCCAAAGGTCATTGGGGCCATTAAAGCGGAGATTTTGATAGTTATCGACCAATACTTTTACTTTCTTTTTTTTGTTTATCTGCCAGATCTGATTGTTTTCATCGGCACAGGAAAGTAGGTTCCCTTTTTTGTCGAAAAACAGTCCGTTGCTTCTACCTGTTTTGTCCATATAGAGGCTTAGATTACCTTTTGTGTCGTATTTCCAGATCTTATCGTTGGGTTGATCGGTGAAAAATACATTCCCTGATTTGTCTGCAGCAGGGCCTTCAGTAAAACTAAATTGATCGGAAATCAAGGTGAGTTTCGCTCCATCTGCAATCAGGTTTGATTCTGTTTGAGCTTGAACTCCAAATGTTGAAAGTATAAATAGAAAGAAAAATACGGTTCGGGTCATTTTATTAAAGAATAGGTTTTGAGTTCGAATGAGAATTATACCTTCGTCACGAAAATAAGTATTTATGTACATATTTGGTATTAAAGTAGATAAATCAAGGATTTGATCGGGTGTAAGTGTATGAATTGGTTAAAAAAGGTGCATCGGTATGTGTTAATTCATTACAAAAAATAGGATAGTCTTAATGGTATAAAGTATATTTTTGACAAGTTCGCGATTTCTCTGCAAATTTGCCGGATGAAATTAAGCGTAGTAATACCGGCCTATAACGAAGAGGAGTCTATAAGTGAAACCTTGCTTTCCCTGTACGGCACTTTGGATAAGTACGGTATCGATCATGAAATTTGGGTTACCAATGATAATTCAAAAGATAATACGGCAGGTGTTTTAAAAGAATTACAGAAACAAATACCCACTTTGGTATTTGAAACCAATGCGGGCCCCAATGGCTTTGGATATGCCGTTAGATATGGTCTGGAGCGTTTTTCAGGCGATTGTGTTGCTGTTTTTATGGCCGATATGTCTGATGATCCGGAAGATTTGGTGAAATATTACCAAACGATGATTAGGGAAAATGTGGACTGTGTATTTGGTTCTCGGTGGATAAAAGGTGGGAAGGTTATTGATTATCCGCCACATAAAAAAGTTATAAACCGCATAGCAAATTTCATTGTAAGAATGATCATGCGGATTGATTATAACGACACCACCAATGCTTTCAAACTTTACAAAAGAGAAACTATGGAAGGCATTAAGCCTTTTTTATCGCCACATTTTAACCTCACGATAGAATTACCTTTAAAATCTATTGTTCGTGGTTATACCTACGCTATTGTACCTAACAGTTGGACCAACCGGAAATACGGAGAATCAAAACTCAAAATAAAAGAAATGGGCAGCCGTTATTTCTTTATACTCATGTATTGTTGGGTGGAAAAACATTTCTCGATGGGTGATTACATGAAAAAGAAGTAAATTTCCTCTAAATACTGTAAAAAACGAGATCAAGCTATTATGCAATTTTTATATCCGGCTGTACTTTGGGGACTTTTGGCTTTGGCAATTCCACTCATTATTCACCTTTTTAATTTTCGCCGAACCCGAAAAGTTCTGTTTACCAATGTAGCTTTTCTTAAAAAAGTGGAAACGGAGACTTCTTCCTTCCGGAAATTAAAACAATGGCTTATAATGGCTAGCCGTATGCTTTTTATTGCGGCTTTGGTAATGGCTTTTGCTCAACCTTTTTTACCCGCAAAAACAGATTCAGGGTCTGGAAGTGCGGTAGGAGTGAATTCACTTTATTTGGATAATTCTTTAAGTATGGAAAATACAGCAGCCAATAAGCGATACCTGGATTTGGCAATTGTAAAGCTTGACGAATTACTTACTCTTTTTAAAAATGCTCAAAACCTGCAATTCCTAACTAATGATTATTCTGGCGATGATCAGTTTTTGTCGAATGCAAGTAAAATAAAAGACCGACTTACCAGTATTATTTTTTCTAACTCACATCGCACACTTGGGTCGGTTTATAAGAGGCAGGAAATGTTGGCAGATAAAATTAATCACGACACCGCCAATAATTTTTTCTGGTTTTCCGATTTTCAAAAAAGCACGTCAGGTAATTTATCAGGTCTTAAACTGGATTCGATAAATAAAATATATTTAGTACCTGTGCAGAGCGAAAACGTACATAATGTATTCGTGGATTCGGTTTGGATGAATTCGCCATTTGTACGTGAGATGCAAAACAATCAGGTAAAAGTAGAATTGCATAATTCAGGAAATGAAGCCATTACTGATTTACCCGTTAAACTGGTTATGGATAATACTCAATCGTCTACGGCCTCGGTGAGTATACCGCCAAGTGGTTCGGCAATTGCAAATTTCAGTTTTACGGTAAGAGAAAAAGGAGTTCATCGTGGGGAAATATCTTTCGAAGATCAGCCGGTAAATTTTGACAATAAATATTATTTCGTAATAAATGCCTCACCGCCTGTTGATATTTTGCATCTGTATCAAAATAAAAGCCGGGCCGATTACGTGTCCAGAATGTATGCTAATGACAGCATGTTTGTTTACAATTCAGCGAACGTTAATAATATAGACCCGGCACGGATTCAACTTGCCGACCTGGTGGTTTTAGAAGGCATAATTAGTCCTGATGCGGGTTTACGAACTGCTCTAATACCATTTATTACCAAAGGCGGAAGCTTGCTGATAATCCCAGCTGCTAATATGGATTCGGTGGCTTATAATACTTTACTATCGCCTTTTGGCATTTCTAATCTTAGCAAGCACACTTATAATGCCGATGAGCCGAAAGTGGATATGATGGAGCCGGATAGGGGAAATCCATTTTTTGCCGATGTTTTTGATCGGGGAGAAAGTAATACGCACATAAATGTACCCGCAGTATGGCCAAATATCCAATGGACTGGGGCGGGAGAGAATTTACTGACTTTGCGAAATGGGAATCGTTTTTTAACCAAAACAAATTTTGCCGCAGGGCTGGTATATTTACTGGCATCTTCTCTTGAACCCGAATATGGGAATTTTGCCGAACATGCTTTTTTCGTGCCTACCCTTTTTAAAATTGCCGCTCTAAGTATAAAGCCACAGCGATTGGCCTATAATTTCAGTGAAGCAGTAATTGAGCTACCTTTATCCGATTCACCACCCAATGCTATTTATAAGTTAAAAAATAATGAATTAGAAATATTGCCGGTACAAAGAGTGGTTGGTAAAAATGTAATACTTGAATTGCCAAATACTGCGGATATGTCGGCCGAAGATGAACTGAGATCGGGCTTTTATGAATTACTTATTGACAACAAACCTTCTGATTTACTGGCAATTAATCATGCCTCGGTAGAGTCGGAGATGGAATTTTATAAACCAGAAGAACTTAAAGAAATTTTTGCCAAAAATCCCAATGTAACTGTTTTTGACAACATACTGGACGGTGATTTTGTGTCTACTTTTGCAGCTAATAATTTCGGGAAATCTTTATGGAAATATTTTCTGTTTGCGGCTCTGTTTTTCCTGTTGATTGAGATTTTACTGATTCGGTTTATAAAGTCCTAGTTTTTTCGCAAACGTATGTTTGGGATAAGCATAGGAGTCTTTTTTCGATAAGCGATATATTCATCTCCATATAAATGAATTAGCTTTTTTTCTTCCCAATAAATACCAACCAGAATATAAAGGTGAATAGCTAATGCAAATGCCAGAGCTCCGGCATCTGCCCGATACAAAAAATATCCCCAAACTATGATTAAGGTACTGGTATATAGGGGATGGCGTATTATTCCCAGTATGCCTTTTTGTACCAGGGGTTCTGGATTCGTGTCTTCTTTTTTTAGCCCGGAAAACAGCGGGCTGTCGTAATTTTTAAATGATTTTTTCAGAAAATAAATACCTGAAAGAAACAAGGCCAAACCGGAATATTTCAACCAAAAAGGATTAACCCAAAGTGTAGGCGTAATTAAATGCCATTGGTAATATGCAGGAGGAAAAAACAACAGACAAGAGGAGATTATATAAAACAAGCGATATGATTTATGAAACCCAGGAAACCAATTTTTCACATAGTTCTTAAACCTGCCGGAAGCCAATAATGAATGAGATAAACCATAAAAAAGCCAGACGACAAATAGGATTAGTGCGTTTTCCAAAATCAAAAAAGATATTCTCTTAAGACAAACAGAGAATATCTTTTTAAAATTCAAAATATTTGCTACCTGCGTGTTACTTTGGCGGCACCATTTGTATTAGAGTCCAGAGATTCCACTTTGCCCAAATTTACATCACTTGCACCAGAAGCATTTACTTTAGCATGTGTGATGTTCAGGTTTTCAGCCTCAATTTTGCTTGCACCGGATATATCAATATCCAGGTTTTTAACTTCACCCCGGATCGATAATTTAGAAGCACCGGAATCATTAATAGTCAGATTATTCGCTTCGATATCTATCGCTGCTTTAGAAGCACCTGAAATTTCTACATCCAGGTCATCCATGTTTTTAAACCGATAAACCTGTATTTTAGAAGCACCTGAGATATCCAAACCTTCTATATTTGGCATAGTGATATACACCACCACTTTTTCCCGGTCTTTAAAGAATCTGTTTTCAAACGCAATGCTTAAGGCATCGCCTGACTTTTCAATATCCAGATCATTGAGGTCTCGCTCATTTCTGGCGGCAACTTCCAACTTATATTCTGTGCCTTGCTTTACCTTAACATCGAAAGTGCCACCTACTTTAATTTTTTGAAAATCCCTGATTTCAAAAGTGCGGACATTGGAATTGTTTTCCCTGAAATTATCGTCTTCCATTCCGTAAAAATCGGAATCGTTATTGTAATTATTTTGCAGGGCTTCTCTTTCTTCATCCGATAATTTAGGACAATCTATGCATTCCAGGTCATTGTCACGATTAATTCGAAAAGTTAACTTATCGTAATCGTCATCCGAAATACCGTATTTATAACCCAGATCCCAGGCATGAAGTAGTGAACGGGCAAACTGTCTACTCATCCTGAAATTTTGATTTTCAGGAATTTTTACTATAACCTTAACTTTTTGATTTCTAAACGGAACATTCTCTTCCAGTGTGGGTTCAGCATCAAAGATGATCAGGGAATCATTTTGAATCACTTTATAACTCAATTTTTCGGCATTTTCGCGGGCGTTCTCCCGGGAATAACCGTTTGAGCTGAATTGTTTTTCAATGAACAATTCTTTGCTACCACTATTTTCCAGATCAATATCGAGTTCGAAATTATAATCATCGTCATCTTCATTTTGGTTGATGTCAAGATATAAAGTACCACCAGTGCTTGTCATATTTTGTACATCTTTGACGGTATTTTTTCGTGCATAATTTGCCGAGTATTTGCCTCCAATAGTAGCTAAGCCTACAAAGCCAAGTAACCACAAAGCCAGTCCGGTTAACCAAAAATTCCGGGTTCCAAGTTTCTTATTTCCGATAAGGGTAATTCCGGAGAGGATAACCCCTATCGCTGGCATAGCAGCAAAAAGAAAGAAAAATAAACCAGTATATTGAGGAATATCCTGCATTATTCTACCAAATAATTTATCGAAATGGAAAAATTCATTACTACTGGCCGCACCAAATAAAACACCGGTACCGGTAATAGCTGCCAGCCCAAGACCCAGACCGATAAATAGCAAAAGGATTCCAAGTAAGATACGTACTAATGGCCCCAGGTGAGAAAGTAATTTACCCACAGCACTTAAAATTGTACCCAAAGCACGAAATGGAAAAAGCAAAATGGTGCTTAGTCCGCTTTCGGGCTTGATGGGTTTTGGATCTAAATTTTGCGTGATATTTGTTTTGATATTTTCCAGCGTAACCGCTTCACCTTTCATTTCCATTTTTTGAGTGATTGACTTGGCTTCAGGAGCTGTAATCCATAGTATCAGGTAGGTTATAAAACCGATACCAAAAAAGAAAAGACCTAGTACAAATAATAATCTTACTACGGAGATATCTATTCCAAAATATGCTGATAAACCAGTACAAACTCCGCCAATTACATTCCCTTCCGGGTTTCGGTAAAATTTCTTTATTCCGGGATCTTCTTCCAGGCTATTATTGGCCGGAAATACAATCCAGCAGACTATATAGGCGATTAAAAGGATGCCGGCTATTCCAGGGCCATTACCGTGTACAGCACCAAAACTGATGGATGATGTGCCGAAAAACAAGATCAGAAAAATAATCCTGACCCATGTTACATCCATCCCGAGGTTATGTGCTAAACCGGCCAGTACGCCTCCCAATGCTTTGCGACGGGTATCGCGATACATTTTACTTTTGGGCTTAGGATTCGGAGTAGGCTGAGGAATGCCTTGTGCTTTGGTATCTTTTATATTTTCACTCTCATTAATTAAGTCTTCTTCTTCTTCGATAGCAGCAAAATCGGCCACAGTACCCATACTTTTTATTACTTTGTCTACTTCATCAATGGTGATTATTGGAGCATTTTCAGCCTTATTATCACCCATAAACTTTTCGGCTATACGTGCCTCTATATCACTCACTATTTCTTCGTGGCTTTCGTAACTGGCGAAATAAGTTTGTATTGCTTTGAGGTAGGCACTTAAGGTGTCGAAAGCGTCTTCTTCAATATTGAAGATGATGCCGGCGATATTTATTTGTATTGTCTTTTTCATTTTTCTTAAGATAGAATTTGAGTAATAGCTTATTTTTTACGGCTGATTATAGTTTTCACTGAGTCAGAAAGATCAATCCATGTTTCATGCAAACCCAGCAGAAATTCATTTCCTTTATCGGTAAGCACATAATACTTACGTGGCGGCCCTGAGTTAGACTCCACCCATTTGTAATCCAGGAGTTCGGCGTTTTTCAATCGGGTAAGCAGGGGATATAGTGTACCCTCCACCACCATAATGCGGGCTTCTATGAGCTCATCCAAAATTTCGGATGCATAGATTTCGCCCCGGGAAATTATCTGAAGTATGCAATACTCCAGTATTCCTTTCCGCATTTGTACTTTGGCGTTTTCTAAATTCATAATTTTTGTTATCGTTTTCCCTAAGGAATATTTTAATGTAATAGCTTTTTCAAACTTGTATTTTCCCGTTTGATGTGGCAAATATATACTAAGGTACTTTGCAATGCAAGATACTTGGTTAAATTATTTTAAAAAAAGGATCGAGACATAATTATCCCGATCCTTTTTATACCAATATATTTATATAAGCTACTTCGTCCTACTCGGCCTCACCTCGATTTTACTGGGTAGTGTACGAGCTGGCATTTTGATTAAATCAAGTACGATCTGGCCGATATCTTCGGGTTGGATTTTCCAGGCGTCGGCGTCTGAGGGGATATGGCCATTGAAATAGGTGGCTACAGAACCCGGCATAATGGTGCTTACTTTTATATCGTCGTTACGCACATCGAGCATCATGGCTTGAGTAAAGCCCGTAAGTCCGAATTTACTGGCGTTGTAGGCAGTGGCTTGAGCAAAGAAATTGGTACCAGCCAAACTCGAAATAGTAATGAAGTAACCTTTGGTGGCTTTCAGGGCATCCAATGAGGCCTTGGCCGAGTAGAAGACACCCGTAAGGTTGATGTCAATGGTTTCTTCCCATTGCTCTGGGGTAAGCTCTTGGATAGGAGCGAAATGCCCCACACCTGCATTGGCTATGAAATAATCGATTTGCCCCCAGGTATCCATTACTGACTTTACTGCAGCTTTTTGGGAATCCAGATTTCTTACATCCGATTCAATACCCATTGCCATTCCCGCTTTAATTTTATTTAGATGAGCTGCAGCTTCTTGTGCCGCTTTATCGGAGCGGCTTGTTACTGCCACTTTTATTCCTTCCCTGATCAGTACTTCGGCAACTCCGAGACCAATACCTTTACTTCCACCTGTAATAAATGCTACTTTTTTGTTTTCCATTTTGATTTCTTAGTTTGTTTCCGGCGTGTCGAATCCCGGTCTGATAAAGTTTTCAGCTTCCGGGAATAGCTCACCAATTTGACGTAATATCTTTTGTAACAAAGCAAGGATGGAAATGAGTTCGTCGGCCCGAAGTAATTCTTTTTTCAGCATATAGCCCCAGGCTTGTAAACTTCTCTTTACAGCTATATGGGCAATTTTTGCGGTTCCGTCATAATCCCGTTGAAAACCATTTTCAATTTCCCAGCCATCGTCTTCAATTAATCCGTCAATCGCCCGCACCGATTTTACATGAATAAAGTACAGGTACCAATTGATCACTTCCGGGTAGTCTTTTATTCGTAAAAGTTCTTCTTCGGTTTCTTTTTCTGATGCAAGACCCAATTCAAAATACCGGATCACCTTTTCTTCCAATATTTCGGTATTTAGTGATTCCAGAAGTTTTTTACCGGTTTTTAAATAGTCTGAAGTCGACAGATACAGGGGGTTTTTCTTTCTTTCCTTTTCCGTAATTCCTTATTTTTATCATAATCTGTCCTGTCCAGATTATCCACATCAATGCCCATTTATGTGGCCATTTACCTGGCCATGGTCATCATTTCAGAAAAATTTTGAGAAAGCGTTTCCCAGAATTTTTCGTTGTCTTTATCCAGGTCTAAGGCATCTTTTTCCTCCAGAGTTCGATATACTTCACACCGGCTGGTAAAAGCACATCGCTCGCACCAGCGATCGCAATAATTATGAATTCCTGAAATTTTCTCAGCCATTTTTTACTCTTTAAATTCACCAATTGGTCTCCTGCCATTGCCTTCTATTCCTACTATATCATCACCCAGATCTTCGCGAACACTGTCGGCATAATCCAGCAATTCTTTAACAATTTCCGGGTTTTGGGTTTGCACATCATACACTTCACCAGGGTCACGACGTAGATCAAATAGTGCCAGACTTTCCTGGTGGTCTTCGGGAGCGGTACCCGGGAAACCATCTTTGCCAGGCGTATACCCCACATAGGTACGGCCGCGGTGAGGTAATACCAATTTCCAATGTTCCCTCCTTACCGCTTCCAATGAGTTTTTACGATAATAATAAGCAAAATAAGTGCGGGGTTTGGCATTCATGTCGCCTTTTAGGGTACTTAACATGTTTATTCCATCAATTTTATGGGCTGGTAAGGTACTACCGGCAATAGCAGCCACCGTAGGGAAAACATCGATGGTGGACAGAAGTTGGTTATTGATCAAACCTGCCGGCACGGTACCTTTCCACCGGGCAATGGCCGGCACCCGCTGGCCGCCTTCGTAGCTGGTACCTTTTCCTTCTCTGAGTCCACCTGTGCTGCCGGCGTGGTTGCCGTAATTGATCCAGGGGCCATTATCACTGGTGAAAATTACCAATGTATTTTCATCCAATCCGTTGGCTTTAAGGGCTTTCATTACTTCACCTATCGACCAGTCAATCTCCATCATCAGGTCGGCATAAAGACCTTCACCGCTTTTTCCTTTATACTTATCTGAGACAGCAATTGGCACATGCGGCATGGAATGGGGTAAATACAGGAAAAACGGACTTTTGGCATTTCTATTAATGAAATCCACTGCTTTTTCTGTGTAAATCGTAGTTAAACGAGCCTGATCATCCAATGTTTTGATGAATTCTTTTGGAGAATTACCTTCCACCAAAGGTAAATCGGGATATTGGCCTTTCGGCATTCGGGTGGTAGGCGTGCCATCGTACCATACAGGCCACATATCGTTGGAATAGGGGATTCCGGTATATTCATCAAATCCATTTTGTAAGGGCAGGAATTGTTTTCTGTCACCCAGGTGCCATTTCCCGTAAATAGCTGTTTTATATCCTTTTTGCTTTAGAAGCTCGGCCATGGTCATTTCACTTTCGGCAATTCCCACTTTGGCATTGGGTCCATATGCACCCCAGAAACCGACCCTATTGGGATAACAACCAGTCATTAAAGCCACTCTTGAGGCACTGCAAACAGCCTGTGCAGCCATAAAATTGGTAAATCGAATACCTTCACTTGCCAGTTGGTCTATGTTAGGTGTTCGATAGGTAGTGGCACCGTAGCAACTTAAGTCACCATAACCCATATCGTCCATAAAAATTAAGACGATATTGGTCGGTTTATTTTCCAGAAAGGAAGTACTTGATTGAAGTAAAAAACAGGCTGAAATCCAGAGTATTAATTTTTTCATCATAAAGGGTCGAAAAGTTTAAAAAGCTAATTTAGTAAATATTATGAAAAGAGCTTCTTTTCTTTAATTGAAAAAGGGTAAGCAGAAAATGCTTAATTTTGCAGCCCAATTTATAAAAAAACATGTCAGTACGCGTAAGATTTGCACCGAGTCCAACAGGCCCATTACATATAGGCGGAGTAAGAACCGCTCTTTATAACTACCTTTTTGCCCGCTCAAAAGGTGGCAAAATGTTGCTAAGAATCGAAGATACCGATCAGGCCAGGTATGTGCCCGGAGCCGAACAATATATTCAGGATGCCCTGAAATGGTTAGGAATCGAAATTGACGAGGGTCCAGTAGTTGGTGGCCCGCATGCACCCTATAAGCAAAGTGAGCGGAAAGCTATTTATAAAGAATATGCTCAAAAATTGATTGACGAAGGAAAAGCGTACTTTGCCTTCGATACACCGGAAGAGCTGGATACTATGCGTAAAGAACTGGAAGCTGCAAAAGTGGATAATCCATCATACAATGCAGTTACACGCATGCAGATGAAAAATTCCATTACACTTTCTGCTGATGAAGTGGCTCAAAAGATAGCGAATGGGGAACCACACGTTATCAGATTGAAAGTACCTTTAAAAGATGAGATCAGATTTAAAGATCTTGTAAGAGATTGGGTGGTGGTGCATTCTTCTACCATCGACGATAAGGTTTTGATGAAAGCCGACGGCATGCCTACGTATCATTTGGCCAATATCGTGGATGATCACCTGATGGAAATCACCCATGTGATCCGGGGAGAAGAATGGTTGCCTTCCGCTCCCTTACACATCTTACTTTATCGTGCATTTGGTTGGCAGCATCCGGAGTTTGCCCATTTGCCTTTGTTATTAAAACCGGAAGGAAACGGCAAATTAAGCAAACGAGATGGCGTATTAGGAGACTTTCCTGTTTTTCCTTTACAATACACCGATCCGGCTAATGGAGAAGTGGCCCGGGGTTTTAAAGAAGATGGTTTTTTACCTGAAGCTACACTCAATTTCCTTGCATTATTAGGTTGGAATCCGGGTACAGAGCAGGAAATCTTCAGTTTAGAGCAATTGATTGATACTTTTAGTTTAGATCGTATAAATAAATCCGGTGCTCGTTTTGATATTCAAAAAGCGAAATGGTTTAATCAGCAATATCTAAGAGAGCGTTCGAATGAAGATCTAGCTGGAGCGGTATTGCCAGAGGCAGGTTCGCCGGAAAAAGCCGCACAATTGGTTAAATTAATGAAAGATAGGGTGACTTTTGCATCTGAAATCACATCTGAAGTACCTTATTTATTTAAAAAACCCAAATCCTATGATCCGGAAATTGTTGCTTCAAAGTGGAACGATCAGGTAAAAGAGGCGATGCCAATTATTGCCAATATTTTGGAAGGAATACCCAGCGAAGACTTCAATTCCACTCAGATACATGATGTGCTTTTCCAGTCTCTTACCGACATGGGAATTAAAGCAGGTAAAATAATGCAAGCTTTTCGCTTGGCTATTACGGGAGAAGGTAAAGGACCTGACCTCATGCTTATGCTTGAGATATTGGGGAAAAAGGAGGTTCTTGAAAGAATCGAAACCGCTATTCAGGTTATTCAGAACTGATCAGCACCTAAATATTTTGGTTTCCCTGATTTACGGTTCCATTACACGAACTTTTTATCGGTACTATTTGAAAGATACAGAAGATATTTTTAGTCAAAGATGGATTTTGTAATTCCGTTTTAACTTAAATTTTTGGTTTCATTTTCGTTATAAAGTGCTATGACATGCATTAAAAGCAATATGGATGTGGTGAATAGGGTTCGGAATAATAATACTTCGAAATAATATAATTCGAAGAATAAAATGAAACTTCCGATAATCAATGCAACCAACATTAATAGCATACCTATAAATATGTTACAGGCGTTTTTTACACTTTCTGAGATGGTTAACAATTGGATAACCAAAACATTGGTCAGTAAAACATAAATAACAACCCATGTTTTAATGGGTTCTGGAATATAGGATTTTAAATTCACAAAATAGTAAGCCCAAGGAACGCCAATAAATAAAATTATGGCCTTTATCGGATTTGAATTTAAAAAGATTTTGATCTTATTAAGGGTCAATAACCTGGAATTGGCTAGAATAAAAAGCATAATGAAAAGGAAATTGCTAATGAATTCATATTTTACATTATCGGCAAAAGAAATCGCTTTAAGCAATAAAAAAGGGTACAATACCAACGGTATTACAGGTAATAGTAAACAACGGAATTCCTTATGTTTTGACCTGAAAATTATTTGTACATAAATAAGAATTAATAAGTAGTTAATTGATCGTACTGCAAATGAAGGATTTGATAGCGATATATAGTATAAGTAATTCTCTAATAGCAAGCTTACTATTGTTAATAGAAGAAAAGTAAATTTAAGACTGCTAAAAAAGTTTTTAACATATATGTAGCCACTCTTTTGTTTTCAATTAAATTTTTCTTTCAAGGTAAAAAGAGCAATTTTGAATCAAACCAAATGGATTGCTTTATTAAGGAGTGAACTATAAACACATTTTACATTTGAATTGATTAAGTCTTCTGGATATCCATGGTGAAAAATGAGTTAAAGGCGATATTCAAAGATATATATTTTTTAAATTTGATTATTAAAAAAACTAAAATGAATAAGAAGAAAACAGAAGATCAGGAAAAACCCAAAGTCCATCAGGATTTAGATGGTTTTGACATTAAAATAAATTCCTTTGGTGAGATTCAGATGTCTTATGACATAGACAGGTTAAATGAATTTTTAAACGAAAAGGTGGATGATAAAAAATTGAAAGGGGTTGATATTGAAGAAGTTAAAAAGAAAACTAAAAAGAAAAAATAATGAGAAGTCATGAAATAGACTACAAAATTCTGGGCGAAGATATCCAGGTGGTAGAAATCGAATTAGATCCGGCGGAAACGGTAATTGCAGAAGCTGGTTCCATGCTGTTTATGGAAGATGGTATCCAGTTTGAAACGAGAATGGGCGATGGTTCGCAAGCCAATCAGAGCATTTTGGGTAAAATATTTAAGGCAGGTAGCCGTGTGTTAATGGGTGAATCGCTTTTTATGACCCATTTTACGAATAGGGGACACGGAAAAAGAAAAGTGGCTTTTGCCGCTCCTTACCCGGGTACAATAAAAGCAGTGGATTTGGCCACAATCAATCAAAATACGCTAATTGTGCAGAAAGATGCATTTTTGTGTGCAGCTATGGGCACCAGCATTTCCATCCATTTCAATCGTAAATTCGGAGCCGGCCTTTTTGGTGGGGAAGGTTTTATTCTGGAGAAAATACAAGGTGATGGAATGGCATTTATTCATTCTGGAGGGGTGGTTATGGAGCGAACGCTGAATAACGAAACCCTCAGGATAGATACCGGATGTATAGTTGGTTTTGAGCCACAACTGCATTTTGATATACAGGCAGCTGGTGGGCTTCGTTCCATGATTTTTGGAGGAGAAGGCATGTTTTTGGCTACTTTATCCGGTTCTGGTAAAGTTTGGATACAATCTTTACCGATTTCGAGATTAATCCAACGCTTAAGCCCATACGGAGGCAATTCCCGTAAAGAAGGCGGCTCTGTATTGGGAGGTCTGGCGGATATGTTTGAGAGTTAATGTCTCGTATTTCTGTTCTGAAACGACCCTTTTTTAATGGTAAGCTAAACTTGAAATTACTATTCATTTAATTAGCTTTGTTAATAATATAAAAAATTCAACCTTATATGAACAGAAGAGATTTTATCATTCAGGGTGGTTCGGCATTGAGTTTGGCATTGATATCTGGAAAATTAATGGTTGAAAAAGGCACCTTGAGGAAATTCGGTTGCCAGCTTTATAGTGTGCGTGATTTAATGCCAAAAGATGCCAAGGGCACCATGGAATCGCTTGCCAAAATGGGTTATAAGTTTTTCGAAAGTTATTCCGACGATCCTTTTTGGGGAATGAGTGTGGCCGAGTCGAAGTCATTCCTGAAAGACATCGGCGTAAAAATGATAAGTACGCATATGTCCATAAAGGGCTATACAGATGAAATGGTAGCGAAAGCAGCCGAAGTGGGCCTGGAATACATGCTTGTTCCGTTTATCGGTATGCAACCCGATATGGATGCCTGGAAGAAAAAGGCGGATGAATTTAATGAACTTGGCAAGTTGTGTAAAAAACACGGCGTGAAATTCGGGTATCACAATCATTCGTATTCTTTTGCATTTGCCAATGGATTGAAAGGTCAGAAGGTGCTTCTAGACAATACAGATCCGTCATTGGTTTGCTTTGAATTGGATATGTGCTGGAGTGAAGCCGCAGGCGAAAATACGATTGCTCATTTGAAAGAGTACGGCAGTCGGTACGAACTTTGCCATGTAAAGCAATTAGTAGCCAAAGCTGAAGAAGGCCAAAGGCCAAAACAAACTGATTTGGCCGATGGAGTAATAGATTATACGAAATTATTAAGAGCCGCAAAAGACAACGGCATGAAATATTACCTCGTAGAGCAGGAGGAATACCCGGTAGACTCACTCACGAGTATGAAACATGATGCAACATTCATGAAAGATTTAAAATTTTAACTCTTATTGAGTTAGAATGGTTGAATAAATATAAAAGCACCCTGATTTTCGGGGTGTTTTTTTTGATTAAAAATAAACCCGATAAACTACAATCGGAATTCAAGCGAAAGGCGTGGTATAACTAATGTTTCTGGGTTCAAGTGGTGAAAAATTTTCATTTAGATGAGCCTTGATATTTTTGGCATTGATTACATCAACTGCAAACTCATGCGTGGTTTTATTTTTATTTATTTTAAGGCTTGCCGAAGCATTTATTTGAAACACATTGTCCAATCCATGTTGAAAAGCCTGGTTTGTAATCTCGAAAATGTCCAATGATTTGATCTGCAGCAATTACCGTTTGCATCCGACATGGCAAATTGCTGATTCCCTGCACTTTGAAGGCTTAAAGGGGCACCTGCCAATTCGAAATTTCCGTCGATATCTTTAATAGTTCCACGTACAGTTTGATTTATATTTTGTGAAAAAACCGGTAGGGCAAAAAGGATCATGGCGATACATAATAATCGCATTTTTGTATTCTTCATAATTTGTATTTTGTTACTATTTTAAAAGAGAGTACTGGTTTTTGGAATAAAAGCATGGCAAAGGCCAGCCGCTTAATTGTCGGATGCACTAAATGAAAGTCGTTTAATCCTTAAACTCAGGAAACTTTGTTTGTAAAACGAATACCTAACTTATACCCAAACCAGGAATATAAATTTGCAGAATTACCAAACCAATTGACCTGTCTTTCGGCTACCAGAAGTTTGTATTTACTAAAATCTAAAGATTGATTTTGAGTGGCAAATAAATTAAGTGTAGGAGCAGCAAAAACAGCAAACCGGCTGCCGATTTTAGCTTCTATACCCAGGTTAAGTTGCCATTGCTGGCTCCAGGTATCGATTTGATCGGCATTAAATGACTCCGGAAGATAGGTGGTGGAAACCACATCGAGATTAGAACTTAGCCACTTAGTGTATTTCCAGGAGGTACCTAAACCGTACCCGAAGCCGAACAGGGTTTTGTTTATACGATTGTAATTATACGTGGCCTCAAAAATATTATAAAAGGCGGATGTTCCGGTCTTAAAACTCAATTCGGTGGCGTTGAGCTCACTAGCCGCAATTTCCAGCCTGCGATAACCGTTTTTCTTAACAAAACTGAAAAACCCTATCGGTACGCCGTGTGCTTCCTGAGCGAAATTGAATACTCCGATCTGCGTACCCGTAAATACTTTTGCGTAGTTAACAGGAGCGATCTGTAGGCCTTCGTGTTCGCCTAATGTTGCATTAAAAGCCCCGGCTATTTGCACGCCAGAACTGTTTTTTAATGTCATGTTGCTCGCACCAGCTATGGCTACTCCTTCGCTATTACCTAAATTGAAATTACTTGCACCAGCTATTTGTATTCCGGTCATTTTTCTGCCAACAAGATTTACGGATCCTGACACTTGAACGCCATTCATTTGATTACGAATGATATTGGCTACGGTGCCTATTTCCAGTTTATTCACATTACCGGTATAGCCCGCAATAATATTGAATGAAATGTCATTGGTGGTAATCGGGCTCAGGCGTTGGTTGGTTCCGATAAAAGGTAAAAATGAAACCTGAAATGGCCTGTATAGGCTATCTCTGATATTTTCAAAATGCTTCTTTTGCTTGGTGGTCATGAGCCAATTCATAAAATTCTCCTTACCGTTTTTTATGGAAGAATCCAGAAAAGCGAGTTCGTCCTGAAGGTCAATTTTGGGAAGTGTTATCTTTTCTTTTGACACTTCTACAGTTTCAGGCACAGGTACTTCCGATATTTTGGTATTGATTTTTTCCGATACGGCATCAATGGTTGTATCGGTTTTAATTGCCTGTGATTTAATCGGTTCTACTGCTACATCAAGTGACTTTTGTATCTGGTTTAAGTTTATATCTTTCTTGAAATCGATTCGATTGTAGATGGTTTCAATATGTTGCTCGTAAGTTTCTTTCGAAAACCTCAGGTCGATGTCTTTTTGGCTTTTCGGAAGTTTTATTTTGTAATACCCATGCATGTTGGTGAGGGCAGATGCCAGGGTAATAGGCTCATAAATACTTACATTTTCAATTCGTTCACCTGTTTCACTGTCGAGTACGTAACCCAGTACGAAGAAGTCTTTTTTTTTGGGAATTTTTCTTTTTTGCAAAATGATGTATTTACCCCTCACTTTAAAAGCTGTTTCCAATCCGAAAAGATCCTGCAGCACTTTGTCCAGGGTGTTGTCGTCGCAGGAGTAGCTTATTTTCCGGTTAGTTTCAATTTCGGCGGCGTTGAAGGAAAATTGGGCACCTGTTTTTTGTTCGATCGATTTCAAAACCTGCTCCAGACTTTGCTGGTTTACTTCCAGACTCAGCCTGCTGCTCAGTATGTCGGACTGAGCACGCAGGGAGCCGGTAATGGTTAGCATAAGAAGTAATGTTATAAGCTTTTTCATAAATTGTATTATTGTAATCTGAAAGTAAGACAACCCATGCCGGAAATCCCCCTATTGTATGTGTGGTTTTTTAGAAATAATATAGCTGTTTTCTTCTTTTTTTATTTGTAAATCAAATGTTTCGGCTACTATTTGCAGCACATTATCCAGACTTTCATTGTCAAATCTGGTGCTTAGAATGTAGTTTTCAAAATTATTTCCAATAAGCTGTATATTAGCATTATAACCCTTATTCAGGGTGGAAACTACTTCCTTCAGAGGTCTTTCTTTAAATTCAAAAACTCGGGTTTTGTAAGCAAAAACATTGGGGTCAAGAATAAACCGGCTTTTGATAGTGTCTTGGATAGCGTCAAATTCAGCTTCCTGATCTTTTACCACAATTATATGTGCACCTCTTGCCGAGCTGAATTGTACTTTTCCGCTTTTTACACTCACTTTTACATTTTCATTCCGGGCATTTATTCCGAAAGAAGTACCCAATACTTTGACTTCTGTACCATTTGCTTCAATAATAAATGGCTTGTCCGGATCAGGGCTGATGTCGAAAAAAGCTTCTCCTATTAGCTTTACCCTTCTCTCTTTTGAGGTGAATTTTTCGGGTATTTCGATCAAAGAAAATGAATTCAGGGTAATCACGCTTCCATCTTCCAGCGTTTTTGAAATAGTGCTTTTATCCGAAATCAAGGGAACATAAGTGGCAGATGAAGTATTTGATTTCCAAATCATAAAACTAACAGTGCCTATCAGGGCCAAAAGAGC
The DNA here is from genome assembly GCA_024645245.1 of Jiulongibacter sp. Lineage (GTDB taxonomy): Bacteria > Bacteroidota > Bacteroidia > Cytophagales > Spirosomataceae > JAHEBN01. Next base: position 25,032 of record JAHEBN010000005.1, read on the forward strand.
AGCCCACCTTAAAAAACCTACATTTTGATTCTTTGGCAGTATCTTTTTTGCCACCAGCTTCCACGCCTGATCGGTATTGGCAAAATCTTTATTTTTTTGGGTTTTAAGCCAAATTGAATAGTAGGTTTTGAGTTCCTTGCGATTTTCAGAATCCTGATCCAGCCACAAATCCATTTCCTGCAATTCGGATTCACTTGCATCGCCTGCAAAATACCTGGCCAGTAATTGATCATTTATTTCATTTTTCATCGGCCGAAAAAAGTTAGAATTAGAAATAATACATAATCGGCAAGTGAAATCCGTAAGTGCTTTAATGCTTTCCCTATTTGGTTTTCCACGGTTTTAATAGATAGGCCAAGCTTTTCCGCAATTTCTTTGTATTTCATTTCCTCTATCCGGTTCATTTTGAATATCTTACGGCATTCGGAAGGCAATTCATTTATAGCCATTTCAATTTTGTTTTCCAGTTCGGAATTTTGCAAAATCTTGTCCGCTGTCAATTCATATTGCATTTCAAATAGCAAATTATAGCTTTGGTAGCTCGTTTTTACTTTCTCGTGTTTAATAGCATTCAGGCAATAATTATGCACCGAGCGAAAAAGGTAACTTTGTAATGAACCGGTTATGATGGTCTTTTCTCTTTTTTCCCAAAAATTTACAAAAACCTGCTGCACGATGTCCTCACTCTCATCCTGTTTTTTTAAAATGGAAATAGCATACCTGCAAAGAGATTGATAATGCTGCCGGAAAACTTCTTCAAAAGCTTTCGCATCACCATTACGGATATTGTCCAATCGCGATTCGGGCACTTCGTTATTATTGATAATATATGCGTTTGATGTCACAAACATAAATTTTTATTTGCCTTTCACCTATATGACAAGCCAAAAGTCTTTTACCCTCATGTGTTGGAAAAAATAAATTGTATTTGGACATAGGGGGAAAGAAGGTTTGAATTGTCTTAATGGAAAAATAACGAATTATGAAAAAGCTAAAATTAGTATTTCTCTCTTTATCAACTATTTATGTTTTGTCATCTTGTATTGAAACCCGCGTGGAGCCGGGAGGCAATGTAGCAGATGAAAAGGTTTTCGATATGGATGATTTCAATGCCATTTCCTTAGGTTCAGCATTTAATGTGGAGGTTATTCCTTCTTCCGAATTTAGGGTAACGGCCAATGGTGCCCAGCGTGATATTAAAGATTTGTATGTGAGAGTGATCAACAAAACACTTAAAGTGAGCTATCAGAAAGGCGATTGGTTTGGTAATCTTACCCGTGCCAGAATGGATTTGGTTATCGAAGTTCCGTATATCGAGGCTGTTGATATTTCGGGTGCTGCCAAAATGAAAATTTCGAAATTTGATAATATGGAAACTTTGGCTGCCGATCTTTCAGGTGCTTCGAAACTGTGGTTGAGAAATGGAATGAACAAATTAGAAGCCGATTTATCCGGTGCCTCTGTATTGGAATTAAATGCCCATTGCCCTGCCATAAATGCAGAATTATCTGGTGCCTCGAAATTAGATGCCTACGACGGCGAATCAGAAGAAGTACTTCTTACGCTAAGTGGAGCAAGTAAGGCTTATGTTTCTGTAAGTGAGTACCTCCGTATCGATGCGAGTGGAGCCAGTTCACTGTATTACAAAGGCACACCAAGAATAGATCAGGAGGTTAGCGGAGGCAGCAAAGTAAAACAGGAAAAGTAAAATTCCTGATTTTCAAGTCAACAAAGCCATAATATCGTTCTGATTTAGCGATTTCATAAAACTCTCTTCGGTGGTAATCAATTCATCGAAGAGTTTTTTCTTATTGTTTTGCAAAGCCAGAATTTTTTCCTCGACGGTATTTCGGCTAATGAACTTATAAGTAAACACCGTATTTTTTTGTCCGATGCGGTGTGCACGGTCTACGGCTTGTGCTTCGATGGCCGGATTCCACCACGGGTCGAGTAGAAAAACATATTCTGCGGCTGTCAGGTTTAATCCTACTCCTCCTGCTTTTAGAGATATCAGAAAAACCTTTATTTCGGGATCATTCTGAAAGTCATTTACTTCTTTTTGGCGGTCTTTGGTGGAGCCATCCAAGTAGGCATATTTTATTCCCATGTGATCCAGCATTTTACGAATTATGCTCAGGTGTTTTACAAACTGGCTGAATACCAAAGTTTTATGACCACCTTCCAGCACGCCTCGCAGCTTATGTATCACGTCGGAGTCTTTCCCGGAGCTCCCTTCGTAGCTTTCATCCACCATACCCGGGTTATTGGCCAGTTGCCTTAATTTGGTAAGGCCTTGTAGCACAATCATTTGCGACTTATTCAGTCCGTTTTGCTCGATATGCTTAATAATCGTGTTGCGGTAGTGAGCCTTTGTTTCTTCGTAAAGTTTTTCCTGGTCTTCGCTCATGTCGCAATATTGTACAGACTCGATTTTTTCGGGTAATTCCGTGGCCACTTGCGACTTATGACGACGAAGCATAAAAGGTTTTATTTTGCTATAAAGCTTTCTGGTGCTTTCCTCGTTTTGCTGTTTTTCAATCGGTATCTGGAAATTATTCCGAAAATAGCTTTGTGAACCTAACAGGCCTGGATTGATAAATGTGATCTGGCTCCACAGATCCATAGTGCTGTTTTCCAATGGTGTACCTGTCAATATCAGGCGGTTTTTACAATTTAATAGTCGTACAACCTGCGAAATATTGGAAGCCGGATTCTTTATGGCTTGCGATTCATCCAGAATTACGTATTCAAATCGAAACGGTTCTATAAAATCAATATCTAAACGTAAAACACCATACGAGCAAAGTATAAGATCGTATTTATGGAAGTCTTTCGTGGATTTTTCGCGGCCCGATCCGGTATGTAAAAGTATTTTTAATTTGGGTGTAAATTTTTCTGCTTCTTTTTGCCAGTTATAGAGTAGGGAGGTAGGCATTGCGAGTAAACTCGGATGCTGGCTACCGTCTTCTTTTATGGATTGCAGAAATGCCAGGGTCATAACCGTTTTCCCCAAGCCCATGTCATCGGCCAGACAACCGCCAAAATTATAATTCCGTAGAAAGTGAAGCCAGTCGTAACCGGCTTTCTGGTAGGGCCTTAAAGTGCCTTTGAAGTTTTTGGGCATGGTGGTTGGAACTATCTCATCGAAATTTTCCAATGCCCGAAGTTTTCGGTCAATCACCGTTCTGGCCAGGCCATCTTCTTCCAGGTTTTGCACCAGATTGATGTGGTGCTTTTCGAGTAATGGTTCATCATCTACGATTTCCGAAAGATTGAAGAGCTCGTAATACCGCACAAACCACTCTTCGGGAATTACGGCTATTCGGCCATCTGGCAGGCGGAATTCTTTTCTGTTAGAAAGTACCAACTCCCGTAATTGCAGAAAAGGGATTTCAAAATCACCGAAACTTACCTTGGTTTGAATATCGAACCAGTCGTTGTTTTCAACGATGTTTACCTCAATGGATGAAGTACCCAGAAAATACTGTTTTTCTGCCTCGTGACTTTGCCTTATTTCAATTCCGGATTCTTCAAGTTGGGAAATATTCTTTTGTAACCAGCTGAAAGCCTCCCATTTGGGCAGAAGTTTTTTGCCGTGTACAATGTTTAAACCCAGATCTAATACTTTTTTAAATATCTCTTTTTCTACTTCCAGCTGCCGGCGAACCTTGTGGAAAGTCCATTCTTCATTATTTTTCTCAATATCCACATAGGCATAAGCCGCCAGACTGTCGAAACGGAAATTATAAGAACCATATTCAAAGATGAGCTCAAACTGCATGTCGGCATCGATGTCCGGGAGAGTTTCTGACTCTTCTTCGCCTTCAAATAATTGCAGGCTTTTTGCTGTCATAATATGCTCCGAAACCAGCAGTACCGGTCTCGCCTCATATTCCTCTTTTCTTATTTCAAATCCATTGGCAAATACATTGAATTGAGCCACAAGTGGTCCAATAAATTTGCGATAATAAGTATCTTCAATTTTCCGCTCGATCTGGATATTACTTTTATTGAAAAAAGGCTTAAGTTTCTTTGCATCTACATGATTATCAAAATGATATAATTTTTCATTTATTAAAATAAATGCAGGTTTTTCACATAAAATCTGGGCACCAGAAAACTGAATTTTAACTTTTTCATTACCACATTTTACAATCGGGTAATATACCGTATGTGTTTCGTTTCTGTCAAAATTGAAATAAACTTTGGATTTCTCCTTCATAATGTCTACCTGTTTCCAGGTAGGATGCCCATCATTACCCATGATAAATAGGGTTTTATTGAGGAGCTTCGGCATGATTTCCGATTTATATTTGGCCAGGTATTCTTCTATGTAATCCTGAGTTGTTTTATCCGGTTTTTCGCTATCGTAAATTTTTGAAAAATAGTCGTAAGCTTTTAACTTTTTCGGGTTGAATTTTTTAAGAATGGCGTCTTGTTGGATAGAATCCATGAGTTTAACCAGCTCAATATCAGTATCATCCAGGCCTTTCGAAAACTCCCTGATGTTTTTTGAAGAAACATTCTGAAAAGCAAAAGTAAGCTCTCCCCGACGGTTTAATTGCACCACAAAAGACTCAAACAAATAGCCCAGATACTGGTGTTCGAAAAGTGAATAAATAATTTTAAAGGGCTCAGTTGTTGATACCGTCATTTATTTCAAAGCTATTTTACACGTCAAAATTTATTCAGTTGTGATGTTTTGATTTTTTATAAACTTCGAATTTATATCCTGCTTGCGATACCAACAAATTAAGTTATCAACATCCCGGATATATTTATCAGGTGGTAAATGGGTATTTGTTTAACTTTAGCCTATATTCCAATTAAATGAAATCAATGCGGAGCCTTAAATTACTTCCTGTTTTGCTCGTATTTTTACTTACAAGTGCATGCATTAAGCCAAAATGTACGAAACATGAAATGTACTTTGGCAGAAATAGTCCGTCAGGTGAAATAAGTGAACAAGACTGGGAAAAATTTGTGAAGGAGAATATCGCATCCAAACTTCCCGGGTTTACCGTATGGGATGGAAAAGGTTTTTGGACTTCGGACAATGGAAAGGCAGAATTCGAAAAATCCAAGGTATTAATTTATTTGGATTGCTCCGGCCAAAAGACACTATTGGATAAAAATATTACTGAAATCAGAAAAGAATACATACGGGAGTTTAGTCAGAATTCTGTACTGTGGACCAGCTTGAAAGTTTCTCAAAAATAAAAATATTTCAGAGTTGGCAGCTATCTTTTTGATAGGAATGGCGAATGAAATTCTACTTTATAAGCGTAAGTATTTCAAAATCAAACTCATTTTTCTCGTCTTTTTCAAACGAGCGTTTTTTAGTAATTTGCCAGTTCTTAAAATGATCAAGCTCAAAATACGCATCTGCCTCGGGGGATGCATGCACCTTTGTCAGGTATACACGATTGCAATCCGGAAGGGCTTGCTCGTAAATATTAGCACCACCAATTACAAAGATTTCTTCGCTACCGTCCAATTCAGAAGCCAATTCATATGCTTTCTCCAGCGAATAAACCACATGACATCCCTCTATTTTTAGTTTTTTATTTCTGGTAACAATAATGTTATGTCTGTTTGGCAATGGTTTACCAATAGATTCGTAGGTTTTTCTACCCATAATGATACTGTGGCCTGTTGTCAATCTTCGGAAACTCTTCAGGTCTTCCGACAGTCGCCAGATCAATGCATTATTTTTACCAATAGCATTGTTTTCGGCAATGGCAATTATTAGGGAAATGTTCAAGTGTTGTTTCATTTATTACAAAGTAAAGCTTTTAAAAAATTGCATGAAAATTTTGTTCATTCCCAAGTTGTTAATAATTAATTATTTGCTTTTTACTATCTTCCGCTTTCTGTAAAAACAAACCTGATGATTACCGATAAAAAGCAAATTAAAACCGAATTGCTAGCGGGGCTAAGTACCTTTCTCGCCACTTTTTACATCGTTCTTGTAAATCCTGCTATTTTATCTGAAGCAGGAATGCCTTTTTCGGGAGTAGTAACTGCCACCGTTTTAGTCACTTTTTTTGGTAGCCTGATGATGGGGGTTTATGCCAAAAATCCAATTGTAGTAGCACCCGGGATGGGGATGAATGCTTTTTTTACTTACACCGCCGTGAAAGGTTACGGACTGAGTTATGAGCAGGCTTTGGGAGCCGTATTTTGGGCGGGGGTATTGTTTCTGTTTCTTTCACTTTTTAAGGCCCGCGAAAAAATTGTGGAAGCTATACCTGTACCCCTAAGGCATGCGGTTTCGGCGGGTATTGGTTTGTTTATTGCTTTTATTGGTTTTCAAAATGCCCATTTCGTGGTGGATAACCCTTCAACCTTGGTGAGTCTGGCTTCTTTGAAAGACCCTGTACCTCTGACATTTCTGGCGGGTTTACTTTTTACAGCTATTTTGCTTATTAAAAGGAAAACCGGAGCCATCGTTTACGGCATATTCTTTACCACTTTGCTGGCCTGGCCCATAGGCCGATGGTGGGGTGATGCCTCTCCGATTAATTATGGAATTCCCACTTTAGTAAATTATACTTCGGCATTAGCCTGGCCTGATTTCGGTTTGTTTTTCAAAGCCGATATTTTAGGTTCTATGAAGTTGGCTTTTATTCCTGTAATTTTTGTTTTCGCATTTACGGATCTGTTTGATAGCATATCTACTTTTGTGGGTTTGGCAGAAGCTTCCGGCATGAAAGATGAAAACGGGAATCCCACAAATATGAGAAAATCATTGATCACCGATTCGGCGGCTACTTTGTTTGCCGGAATTTCGGGTAGCAGCCCGGGAACAGCATTTATTGAATCGGCAGTAGGAATAGGGCAGGGAGGTCGCACCGGCTTAACCGCTATTTTTGCCGCGGTCTTATTTTTACCCTTGCTGTTTATTTCGCCTCTATTATCACTTATTCCTTCAGTAGCCAGTTCGGTGGCTTTGGTATTGGTGGGCTCTTTTATGATGCGTCCGGTATTACAAATCAATTGGTCGGATCCTGGAGAAGCAATTCCTTGTTTTTTGTCCCTGGTACTAATCCCTTTTTCCTACAGCCTTACTTTAGGAATAGTTTTTGGCTTTATAAGCTGGACACTTTTCCAGGTTTTTTCCGGAAAAATAAAAGAAATAAGCCCTGTATTATGGATCATAAACCTTTTGTCTTTGTTTTTGCTATGGATATGAAAAAAAGCTCCTTTATTTTACTCTTTTTCTTTATTTCATTTGGAACCTTGGCCCAAAAAATTGCCATAATGGGTGCATTGGAGGCGGAAGTGAATTTATTGAAAGATAATTTGAAAGGTATCAGGACCAAAAGTTTTGACGGAGTTACGTTTTACAAAGGAAAATTAGCCGGAAAAAAAGTTGTACTTCTTCAAGCCGGGGTCGGGAAAGTAAATGCCGCGTATGGTACAGCTATATTATTAAGTCATTTCAAAATAAAATCTGTCCTTTTTACCGGTGTGGCCGGCGGAATTCACCCTGAAACCTATCCGGGTGATATAGTGATTGGTAAAAAAATGATACAATACGATTTTGGGAAACTGGATTCTACCGGTTTTAGCATTTGGCCCACACGAAACGCTCTTGCCCCGGATGGGAAGAACCCACTTTATATTCCATGCGATTCTGTTTTGTTTCATTTGGCGGTCAATACAGCAGGAGACACAGAATTTGAAAATGTGGGCGATAGGAATCCTGAAGTTTTCACGGGAAATATTGCTACCGGAGATATGTTTATCAATCAAACTGTAAAGGCAAAATGGCTCTACCAAACTTTTGACGCATACGCCACCGAAATGGAAGGTGCCGCAGTAGCTCAGGTTTGTTATATGCAAAATGTACCTTTTTTGATTATCCGTAGCTGCAGCGATAATGCCAATAACCAGGCTCATCTTGATTTTTCAGCTTTCCTGAAACCAGCTGCCAATAATTCGGCTAAACTGGTTATGGCGATTATGGGAAAACTCTAGAACATGCGAGTAATGTGAAAATTAAAGGCGTTTTTCAATGCCAATTCTCCATTACTTAATTGCTGTGCTACAGGTATTTGCGTATTAAAACCAATGGCATTTTTACCTAAATAGGCTTCGGTGCCAAGAGAAACTGCTGCCAGCCAGCCGCCGGTATTTACATTCTTAATTTTATCCACTTTATCTTGTGAGGTAGCTTCACCATACATGCCAACAATAGGCATTACCGTTGCATTGCCTATATTGAAACTATGAAATGCAGTAAAAGAAACATTGGATCGATTGGCAAAATGGTAGCCATTCTGGTTGGTGCCATTTATTTTGTATGTACCGTTGACATTAAGGCCGCTTTGTTTGTATTTCAAGGTGTAAATAACATTTAATGGAAAATCCCAACTACCTGTGCCCAATTGAAAATTGGCATTGGCCACTTCTTCCACATTGTACATGTCGTATTTGAATTTACCCGTAGGTGCTTTTATTCCTGCTCCGATTAATAAATTATGATCCACCCTTCTGATTTTGGTCGTATCTGTAAACGTGTTTAAGAGATTATAATGAACTAAAACCGATACATCCCCCAAGCCCTGAATACTGTTTTTTGCTGCATCATACAGGCGTGTTTGGGTATTGAAATTTATGGGGGCAAAAAACATAAGTTGGGTTCTTTTTACTGGATAAAATCTGCCCCACAGCTCTGTCGTTTCGAAATGCTCGGTGGTTTTCAATACCTGGCTGCTTAAATGTGAATCGTAATTTTTAATTCGATATCGCATACCCATAAACTGCATGTGCGATTGCGGTAACATGCCAAAAAACGACCCTCCATTATTGCATCCACATATATCACAGGCATAGGAAGTGTTTGACAATAAGATTATTAAATAAATAAATTTCTTCATGTTAGTTGGGTGCAGCAAAACGTTTATCAGTTATAAACTCCTTGTCGCTTAGTGTTTTTAGAAACAAAATAATTTTCGATTTTTCATCATCTGTCATTTCAATTCCCCTTTTATTATCGCCATAGAAGAAAACAGGATCAAGATTTAAAGAATAACTCATATCATTTTGATAATGATTCAAAACATCTTCTAAAGTGTTAAATCTTCCATCATGCATATATGGAGCAGTAAAAGCAATATTTCGAAGACTTGGTGTTTTGAAGGTATAGCGGTCCTGTCTTTCGCCAGTTATATTATATCGGCCATAGTCTATATCTCTGAATGAAATGTCTAAACCATTATTGTGAAACTTCTCGTCTGAAAAAAGTGGCTCCTGATGGCAGGAACTGCATTTTTGTTTAAATAAAGCTAAACCTTCCAATTCGTCGGCACTCATTTCTCCACCTGTCTCTTTCCGGATATACTTATCGTATTTTGAATTATCAGAAATAAGTGCATTCATAAACTGAGAAAGTGCTTTCAGAAACCTTTCTGTAGTGATTTCTTCGCTACCATAAGCTTCTTTAAACCTGGCTGTATAAGCAGGATCGGCTCGTAATTTTTTTAAAACATTTCCCAGTTCTTCGTCCATCTCTACCGGATTGGTAATAGGGGCAATTGGAAATAAGTCCAAATCAAAAACACCCCCATCCCAGAAAAATGATCGCATAAAAGCTGTATTTTGAATTGGAGGAGCATTTCGGGTACCTATTCTGTTGTCGATTCCATGGCTCAGGGTATGGCCGTGATGTGTAAAAGCATAAGATTGAGCGTGGCATTCTGCACAACTTATGGTGCCGTCACGCGAAAGTTTACCATCGTAAAAAATCTTCTTCCCTAACTCAAAACCAGCCTCTGTAACCGGATTTTTGCTCATATCGTATACAGGCATAGGAAAATTATCCGGTTGGTAAAAAAGGGGCTTATCTTGAATCAATTCAGTTTCTGGAACTGCTGATGTCTCTGTACAAGACACCAGCAGAACTGTGAAAACCGGAACGTATATTAAATATTTCCTTAACATGTTTAATCTAAATGTACATGATCAATCATAAATGCTTCTGCGTAATTTTCAGAAATATCAATACCCAGTTTAGGGTTGTGAATAACGGGATTGGCCACCAGACTTACCTTTTTAGTACCATCGAAAACTTTGGCTACATCAAATATTACATGAACATCCGGAGCGATATCGCGACGTACAGTGGCGGTCTGATTCATATGTAGTTCAAGATTACGGATATTATTGGGTGTGGGAGCATCTTTTCCGCCGAATCCACCAATATGTAATTCATATTTTGTACTTCCATTTACATTCACTTTCGATGAGTTACCTTCCATTTTAAAGAAGATATAACCCATATTCCAGCTCCAGTACATATTGTCGTCGCCATATCCGGCCGGATCAAGTACCCCTGTTCTCAATGACACATCCGAAACGCTATGAATGCTATCCACCCCAATGGTATACATTAAATGGTTATAATCTCCTGCTGGCACATCTTTAAGTTCGATCACCTGCGAATTTGTGTCTGATTCTTTCACCAGAGAATACTGGTCAGGAAAAGAAACAGTTTCACCCGTGGCAGACATTAATTTAATATTGGAGATGAAGTAATTGAGGCGGGTAATAGTGAAATCTTCACTTGTGGAATTGGTTCCTTTAGTAGTGCCCAAAACGATTTCTTCCGCACCCAGTCGGTTATCAAACTCAATAAAAACAGAGTTTTTGTCACCCGGCTTTATTTCGTCCGTTTTTTCGCATGAAGATATAAAAAATATCAATAAAAGGCTTATAATCAAATAATTAAATTTGGATTTCATTTCTTAGTTTTTAATAATTAGTAAATTGTGACATGCCCGAAATTGATTTCGGTTTGCCATGAAAAAAATAAAATGAGATGAAATCAGGCTTGAGGAGGATGGAAAATTACCTGACTTCGCGTGCCAGGTAAAAATTTAATATAGGAAACTAAAACTTTATCCACTTGAATAAAAATGTCGTGCTGAAATTCAAATGTTGTTTGAGAAAGGGACGTTTCTGTATGAAAGAGTTTACTTACAAAGGTGTTGGTGGCTTGCTTCTCGTCTTTTTGTTCGGCAGCCTTAATTTGTTTTGCCAAATAACACTGCCCATCGCAATGCAATTCTGGTTTGTCTTTATTGACGCAGTAATTTTTAATAATAAAATCTTTTCTTAACTCGTAATTTACAAACAAAGCAGGCACGATCATCGCTTTTATAAAAAGCAAGCATACCATAAAAAGTGCTCCTGTTTGCTTAAGTTTATTCATTTTCCTATAACAGACTACAAAGGTAAGACGGAAATGGTTTGAAAAAATTGCGTTTGGTCATAAAATGGCAATAAATTTCCCAGCCATTTAATAATAAATGGCCAGGGATTATTCATTTTGGCAGAATGACGGTATCAACCACATGTACCCATCCATTTGAAGCTTTTACTGAACCAATAATTTTGGCACCGTCAACACTCACTCCATTATCGTCGACCTTGAAAGTGACATTTGTACCATCTACCATTCCCATAGTTTGGCCATCCTGGAAAAAATCTGCAGTTAAGGCAGAAGTCATTACATGATGCTGCAAAATATCCGAAAGTTTATCTTTGTTTTCTGGTTTTAATAAATTTTCAACTGTGCCGGCAGGTAATTTGTCGAAGGCGGCATTGGTTGGAGCAAAAACGGTAAACGGACCCGCATTTGCTAAAGAAGTTACCAAATCTGCGGCTTTTAATGCAGCTACTAATGTGGTATGATCTGGTGATCCTACAGCCACTTTTACCACATCTTTTTCTGAGACATCATCAACTACGGCTTCCTGTCCGGCCAAAACCGGAGTTTCACTTGCTTGGTTATCAGATGTGCCGTTGCTACCTTGGCAAGCACAAATTCCAAAAATGATCAGTAGAGAGAGAGCAATTGTTTTCATTGTTTTGATTATTAAAGTTTATAAATCTTTCTTATTAAATTTTGAAAATGCTACCAGTACCGGTGAGATAAACCACACAATAAGTGCGGTTAATGAAACTGCAAGCCCGCTTGCAGACCCGAAAAAGCTTTGGAATACAGCTCCTGTGATACCCATAAGAGCTGATACATCCATTTTTATTAGGACCAGAATCCTGGCTAGGTCAATTGGATTTAATAACGAAAAAAGAACTGTGGCTTTTTCCATTGGATAATCACTAAAGTTTAGAAAAATGGAAAGCACCAAGCCGTCGTATACTACTGAGAAATAAAACCAAATGGCCAATGCCAGCCCCATCCCTTTGGCTTTATCGCGGGTAATTACAGCAGATAAAAAAGCAAGGGAAACAAAAATTAAAGTGAGAATAGACCCGGTAAGCACTAAGCGAAACCCGGTGATAGTACCCTCATAAACCAATACTGGTAAGCCAACTCCGATTAAAAAAGCCATTAAAAGTGAAATGGAAACCCCCAAATATTGGCTGAAGAAAATAGTTTTGCGAGAGAGTGGCTGAGAGGCCAGCAGTTCCAGAAATTCATAGGAATTATAAAAATGGGTACTGGCAAAAATTATACTTACCAGTGGCACCACTATTAAATTGATATTAAGTAGACTGATAACCCCTTTTCCCGGATTTACTTCAAACCCAAAAAAGGCAAGGCTGATAAGCAAAAGCAATAAGGTATAGGCGATTACGAAGCGATTTCGCAATATATCATACAATACATATTTGAGCACTTTTTTCATTTTTGATGGGTTTGCAAGACGTTAAACATATGTTGGAATTAACTCAGATTTGGCTTTTTTTTTCATCAAACAGGCTATTATTTTGCCCAGTTTTCCTTCCTGATATTTGTCTCGGAGAGCTTCAGTTTTTTCAAAGAATTGAATCTGAGAATCCTGAATATAAAGCACATGATCGGTTAATTCTTCCAGATCTGCCATGATATGTGAGGTAATTAATATCAACTTTCCTTTTTCTCTTTCTTTTTGAATTTTATCTTTCAGAATTTCACAGGAAGCCGGGTCTAAACCTGCCGTAGGCTCGTCCAGAATAAGTACGCTTGGGTCAAAACGAAATGCCAAAGCTGCACCCACTTTTTGTCGGGTTCCACCACTAAGGGTACTCATTGTTTTGTTTTGAAAAGTTTCAATATCAAAAGCTTTTATAAGCTCATTGTCGGGCGTTCCCTTCCAGCCGGCATTTTTACGAATATCCGTCATCATTTCAATTAGCTGATAGATTTTAAGGTTTGGCGGGTATTGGCTGATTTGCGGCATGTAGCCTATCTTTCCACGGTATTTATGATTATTTGCTATTAATATATCATCGAAAAACAGGTTACCTTTATCAGGAATTACCATGCCCAATAATATTTTGATCAGGGTGGTTTTTCCGGAGCTATTCGGACCTACAATAGCTATAGATTGCCCCATTTCAAAGTCTATACAGATATCATGAAGCACTACCTGATTTCCGAATTTCTTATATATATTTTCAAAGCGGATCATAATCTGAGGTTATAATTTTAAAGGGTAACATTAGAGGTCGATCGTCTTTTAGGTTTTCCGGGGTGAAACTGGGGATCACCTTTTCAATTTTATCAAGAAGGGTAGCCGTAAAGCTTCGCAACAACATCATTGCTTGTGGCATTCTTTCAATCAGTGTCGAAAACAAACTTACTGGTCGATAATTGATATCACCAATTCCATTTTTATCTAAATCATAGCCTTCGTATTTGTCCCAATAGTTGCTATCTAAAGTATTACTGACTACATTTCCATTGGTAGCTATATCGAAAGTGTTATTGATAAAATTGTTGTTAACAATAGTGTTTTCTTCACAATTAGCCTGAATTCGCATAGCCACCCCATTGTGTTTAAATTCGTTTTGTACGATATTAATCCGGTTGCATCCTTCCAAAAGAGCTCCCATCGTATTATTATCAAAAATGTTATATTCTATTTCACTATCTGTTATGTCTTTAAGTAAAATTCCGTATGCTGCACTACCCCAGTTGTTTTTAAAAATGTTGTGGTGCATTTTTACAAATTTGGTATACATAACTGCCACCCCTGCACCGTTGCTATCGAATGTATTGTAAGCATAACTATTCTTATGAGAAAACATGAAATGTAAGCCATAACGGATATTACGTATGCTTACATTACGCTCTACAGTGGTATTGGTGACAAATTCAAAATAGAGTCCATCGCGTTGACCTTCTACAAAATTGTTTTTCACAAATAAACTATCACATTTCCAGAAGTGAATGCCATTACCTGTATTTTGTTCATTTGACGGCGAACCATGTACTTCGTTGTTATCAACGGTACAATTATTTGAGGCAGATAAGTAAATTCCGAAGTAACAATCAATGATTTTGTTTTTTTCAATCAAAACATTCCTGGATTCAATAACTTTAATAGCTGCCCAATCAATAACACTAGTTACACCCACATGTTGAAATTGAATTCCGCTTACTACAACATTATCTGATTTTATAGTTAAAATTTCTCCTTTGTAAAGGCCGTCAAAGATTGGTAAGTTTTTACCAATGAGCTCGATAGGTTTATTAATTAAAAGATTATTTACCTGATACTGCCCCTCATAAACCCATATTTTATCTCCTGCTTTTGCATTTCTCAGTGCTTCCAATAATTCACTTTGCTTTTGCACTTTAATGATCCGGGCATTTACATTCAGTGCATAGAATTGAAGAAGTGAAAAGGTGATAATCAGCAACAATATGTTTTTTAGGTTAATCATGATAAAAGTTTAATTAGCTGATTAAAACAAGTTTTTTAGTTCATTCCAGTTCAATTCTTTTGCCTCATTCCCAATCTGAATTGGCATGGTTTCTCTTGAATTATTGACCTGAATTGCTGCTGTTTGTCCACCCATAGGGCTTTTAATATTTTCATCTTTAATAAAATGAGCTTCTTTGACAGGAATAAATGTTTTACTAGTAAATTCATTTATTAATATGTGGGAATAGTCGGCCTCTGAATTATTATCCATTTTAATGTATTTTATCAAACAGGAGATATCGTCGAATTTGAATACCTTACTTTTCTGAGTGACCAGTTCACCTGCAAATTCGGGTTCCATAATGGTCATTTTGCAAAACTGGCAATAATCTTTCCCATAGTTAATTGGTTGCGGTTCTGCTTTACAAGATATCAGACAATAAATCAATAAAACTGGGATAAGGCTTTTCATTTTATTTATTGGTTTTTATTTCAAAAAATAATACAGCGAAAGTAATCACAGCCAGCAATACAAAAATCCAACCTCCGCTGGCTGGTATGGAATAAGCTCCGAAATTCAAAAGTTCTTTATATCCTATCAGAGGAGGCTGGTAGGTCATTCCCGGTACTTTAATAGCGGCATCATCAGATAAATTGTGACCGTATTCATACCCCCATTTATAATAATCAACCAGTGCAATTATACCACTAAGTACCAATGTTATTGCAAATGCAATTAGCACTTTACGGCTTTTCGAAAAGGCTGTAAAAAGCCCGAAGGCTACAAGAAAAGCTACGATAAAGGGTAAAATTTTGAATTCGGGGAACATTTCTTCTTTAATGTGGGCCATACCAATGTAATGGTTGAGTCCATTTATAATATCAACCTGGCCGGATAACTTATATAGCCAAATTTGCATAGAAAGCCCTTCCGGATATTGTGGTGCCCACAAGTCGATTCTCCAGATTGGTAAAAAATATGTTGCAATTAATAATATAGAACCTATCGCAATTAAGGTACTGGATAATTTCTTCAAAGGTTTCATTTTTTTTTCATTTTTACCTGATAATTATTAAGGAGGGAGTAAATCTCCACTCCTTAATAAAGGCATATTTTATTTAGTTTTTTCATCCGCCTGATTCATGGCAGTTTTGCCAACATGCCAGCTAAGGGGAATATTACTATTGGCAGGAGATACCCTCATGTACCCTTGCATTTCCTGGTGCAGTGCCGAGCAAAAGTCGGTACAATAGAAGGGAGTTATGCCTATGCGATCGGCGGTCCATTTTAAAGTTTGAGTTTCGCCCGGCATAATCAATAACTCGGCGTTATTAGCACCTCGAATAGCAAATCCGTGAGGTACATCCCAGTCTTGTTCCAGATTGGTTACATGGAAATAAACTTCATCACCCAGCCTTACGCCTTCTATATTATCCGGAGCAAAGTGCGATCTTGACGAAGTCATATATACGTGCACTTCTTTTCCTTTTCTTTCCACTTTTGTTTCTTTTTCTCCTTTGGCTACATAGGGGTGCTTATTCTCTTCAATTTTGAAGATTTTTACTGATTTACTTTCAATCAGGCTGGCTGGTATAGCTTCGGCATAATGGGGCTCGCCGATGGTTGGAAAGTCTAACAAAAGCTTCATTTTTTCGCCGGAAATATCATATAACTGGGCAGATTGTGTAAGTTCAGGGCCTGTTGGCAAATACCTGTCTTTTGTGATCTTATTATAGGCAATTACATATTTACCATAAGGTTTAGTGGTGGGTCCGCCGGGGATACTCAAGTGTCCGACAGAATAGTAAGTAGGCACGCGGTCTAACACTTCCAGTTTTTCAATATTCCATTTTACAATTTCGGAAGAAACGAACATGGAAGTATAGGCGTTTCCTTTTCCATCAAACTCGGTATGTAAGGGACCAAGACCTGGTTTTTTTACCTCCCCATGTAATACGGCGTCATAATTCATCACCGGAATCCCTTCAAATTCGCCATCGAAATTTTTAGCGGCTATTGCTTTTTGAAGTTTATCGAAAGAGAATACCGGAATTACGGCAGCCAGCTTTCCTGAGCCAATAATGTATTGACCAGTAGGGTCTACATCGCAACCATGAGGCGATTTAGGACAAGGAATAAAATACAACATATCCGGACAGTCTTTTGGGTCCAATGTCATCACTTCATTCATTATAGTAGAAGTACCGGAATGCGTCACTTCACTATACACATTATGTGCATATTTAGCCGGAGTTTTCTTTCCTTTGCCTTGTGCCAGATATTCTTCCGCTTTTTTCCAGTTTATAGCAAGTATGAAATCCTTGTCTTTTTGTGAAGCATTCACTTCCAGTAAGGTATTGGCTTGCTCGGTGTTATATGAAGAGAAAAATATCCAATCTTTTGATGGGCCTTTACCTGCCCGAGCCAAATCATAACTAATTGCGGGAGTGGTTAATTGGAATTTCAGAGCCATACGACCGGTTTCCTTATCAATACTTACAAAACTAATATATCCCTTAAAATTTTGTTTGAATGAGTTAATTGACACATCTCCAAAATTATCTGGTGGTACAGAAAAGCGAGTTCCTGCCACGGCGTATTCTGTATTAAATGTGACAAAAGGAGAGGAGTGATTACCACCTGAGTTGGGTAGTTCGATAATTTCATCAGTTCGGAATGTTTGCAGGTTAATCCTCGCAATTCTTGGCGTATTGTTACCATTAATAAAAACCCAGCGGCCATCATGTTCACCGTTTGTGACGGATAGCGTGGTATGGTGGGCGTCGTCCCAAGGTACAAATCCATGAGAGGTATTTAGCATAGGCTTAGTTTCTTCACTATATCCCCAGCCACTTTCGGCATGTTGTGAAAATATCGGGATAATTCGGAGAACTCTACCCGAAGGCAACCCTACCACAGACATTTGACCATTAAAGCCGCCAGAAACAAAATCGTAAAGTTCGTCATGGGTCCCTGGAGCCACGTATACTTTTTCTGCGGCATCTCCTGCAATTGTAGAGCCACCAGAGCCACCTTTACCTGCTGGTTTACAGGCATTTATTATAAGGAATAATGAGGCTATTGCCGCAAAGCCTAAAAGTTTTTTATTTTTCATTTTTTTATTGAGTTTATTTTACACCATCATTGTTTCTCATAAATTCCAGAATACCCCGTGCCTGATCGGGTTCTACGTTTTGATTTGGCATGCGTACCAAACACTCTTCGAGCATTTTTTGAGCCTCCGGATCAGTTTCAAGCATCATGTCTACATTTGTTATCATATTAATAATCCATTCGGGTGTTCTTTTTGAGGTGACTCCCTCCCAACCTGGGCCAACTAATCTTTCGGAGTTCAGCCTGTGACAAGCAGAACATTTCATATCATATATTTCCTGACCAGTTTTGACCATCGCCTGATTTAATGGGGTGCTTAGGTCAACTTTTTTTACTTCGGTGCCATGAATTTCTTCTTGTTTTAAAAGTACCGAATCGTCGGTTTCTGGGCTTTCAGCCCTTTTTTCGGCTCCTCCGCAATTCCAAAGAAGTAAGGCCAGCAGCCATAAGAGTAGAGGTTTTTGTTTCATTGCATTCACAGTTTTTATGATTAAAGAATAAAAGATATTATTCTCTTTTATTTTGATACCACAAATGTATTTTTCAGGCAAATCCTTAAATATGACCGATTGCATATTTGGATTATGATTATTATCATATAAAATAATAAAAGACCTTAATATCTTTATATATTATTTTATACTTTATTCTGGAAGGATGGAAGAGACAATTATTGATCAAACAGTAGGAGAAATAGTTAGGAAATCGCCTGCTACAGCCCGTTTATTCAGAAAATTAAATATTGACTTTTGCTGTGGAGGTAATGTTACCTTAAAGTCCGTATGTGATAGAAAAGGCTTGGATTATGCTCGGGTAATTGAGGGTATTGCTGATTTAAATATCAAAAAAGGGGCTACTCATGAACTTAATTTTGATGAAATGACTTTGAGTTTTTTAGCCGAATATATTTACCAAATTCACCATAAATATTTGTACCGCAATTTACCCGAGGTAGGCTTTTTTGTTAATAAATTATATGAAAAACACAAAGAAAAATACCCCTGGCTCTATGAACTTCATAAATTGTATACGGAATTAGAAAAAGATTTACTGGGTCATATGTCTAATGAAGAAGATATATTGTTTCCTTATATTAAGGATTTAGAGGAAAAAAAGAAAACAAATGAGGTTTTCAAAAAATCCATTTTTGGTTCATTTGAAAATCCTTTGGTTATTATGAAAAGTGAGCACGATCATGTGGGTGAAATTATACACCGGCTGGGAGAGATTACGAATGATTATTCAGCTCCGGGTGATGCTTGTAATTCACATTTGGTGATGTTGCAAAAACTTAAAGAACTCGTAGAAGATTTGATTCAACATATTCATTTAGAAAACAATATTTTATTTCCAAAAATTGTAGATTTGGAGCAAAAATATTTTTCATAAATCAGACTAAATGATATCAAAAACATGTGGATATGCAATCAGGGGCATTTTATTGCTTGCTCTGGAAGGAAATCGGGAGCGTAAGTTGGGTATTCAGGAAATTGCTGAAGAATTAAAAGTACCCCAACATTTTATGGGTAAAATAATGCAGGAACTTGTGCGTAAGGGCTTAATACTTTCTGTTAAAGGCCCTCATGGGGGTTTTTATCCTAAAACCGATGTTTTGGAAATAAGCCTTATACAAATAGTTGAAGCAATCGACGGACTAAATATTTTAAGAAAATGCTTTTTAGGCCGTGAAGAATGTTCCAGTGAAAATCCATGTCCAATGCACGATGATTTCGATAAATGCAGAAGTGCAATATTTCAAATTTTTGAAAGTAAAAAAATAGGAGAATTAATAAATAATGTAGAAGATAATTTAACCTTTATATCTACTTGAATTAAATTTTACGCTTATAAAGTGGCACAGTGCTGCAGGGCTCACCATACATGAGGCTTTTAACAATCGGTTTCAATTTCCGGCTGATTTCCACATATATTTCAGTAGGAACTTCCACCTTACTGCATCCTTTTATTACTACCCTTGCATCCCGAAATTGCTCCAGATTGATTTGATTTAAGGCATTTTGAAAAAGCTTTTTCTCCAAGTCTTTTAAATTTCCGAAAACCACACAATTGGCAAAAGACTCTAGTTGTAAGGCAAGCAACATATATGCCCAGGTAGGCACTATGGCATCAGCCGAACAAATTATGGCAACGTTTTTTCCGGCATAAACCGACCAGTCATTTGTTTTTAAAAAGTCCCGAAAATCTTTTTCTTTCAGGATCAATTCCATAAAAAGATTGTCTTTCAGGTCATAAATCACTCTTTCGCCAGGATGATAATAATCTTCCAGATCCAGGCTAATTAAGCCACTCGAAGCTACCCGGTTTACTATTTCTTCTTGCATAGTTTTAAAACGAAAAGCACTTAAAGAAAGTTTTCGGGCTTTTCGGTTGAAGCTTCGTTGTCCCCTTCTGGTTCTTGCGATTCATCCGGTTGAGTCATCGTAATTTCATCGGGTTCTTCTGTTAGCAAAGCCGCCAATTTTTCTTTTTTAGAGGTAAGATCGATTGGGTATAATTCCACAAAATCGATTGCCAAAGCATAATTCCAATGCTTTAGTATAATTCTGGAAAAGATAAATACCTGTTGAATACAAACTAAAATGGCTACAGTAAAGCTTGATTTCATTCCGATGTATTTATCGAGCAGCAGGTAAACCAATAGCAACAAAAAGCCAATAAATAAGGTCATAAGAAACAGGAGAATGCTTTTCGGGTGATAAAAAACATAAGAAAATGACTTCCAAAAGGCTTCTGTAACTTTGAATTGTGCATTTTGGTAAAGGAATGTTTTGGCATAGAAACTAACAACCAAACCAAAGCAAATAAAAGTAAAAAGCAGAATGGCTGGGCTTAAAAGCCAGAAAAAGTAGCCACGCTCGGTACTGCCTTCGGCAAATAGGATAAACAGGAAAAAGAAAACTCCTGAAATCAGAAAAAGGCTAAAAAGCAGTAAACCAGTAAAAATTAAAAGGACAAAATACCGGGAAAAATATTTTGTGGAATTTTTAAAAAACCGGGAAAAAGAGAATGGGATTTTTGGGTTTGCCAATTGATCGATCACACCACCTGCCAGGAATGTGTAAATGATGGAATAGAGAAAACCAATTAATGCCGAAATTCTTAATACAGGCTTGAAGTTATTTGCATTTTCACGCATAAAATCGCTGAAAATCATGTATTTAAAATCAGGCATCAATGCTTCTAAAGCCATACTGTTACCGATACTTTTCTTTAAAATACCCCAAAAAAGAATGCCTGGTATTAAGCTGATTGCCAGAGTTAGTAAATAAATAAACCCATTTAATTTCCAGTTTGCTTGTATTCTTTCCCACGATTGTGGAATTACTTCGTTGGTAATTTTTGATTTCATCCGTTCTTAAGTTTTTGATTCGATTGGTGGCGGTCAAAATCGCGTACTGTTTTCTTATGCATATTCTTATGAAAAGCCTCTGTGAGGTCAATTCCTGTTTGATTGGCAAGGCAAATCAGGACAAAAAGTACATCGGCCATCTCATCACCCAAATCTTTATTTTTATCCGATTCTTTTTCCGACTGCTCTCCGTATCTGCGAGCCATAATACGAGCAACTTCACCCACCTCTTCCATGAGCATGGCTGTATTTGTAAGTTCATTAAAATACCTCACGCCGATAGTTTGAATCCAGTCATCTACGCTTTTTTGTGCCTCTTTTATTGTCATTTCGAAAAAAAATAGAATACAAAGTAAATCAATTTGACGGATCATGCGATATTTATGATCCCGCGGATACAAAATCAAATTATAATCACAATGATCTGTATTGAAAACGAACATTTAAAAGCCTGGATAAAACCCAAAGGAGCCGAACTGAAAAGCTTGGTAAATAAACATAATAAGATCGAACACATTTGGGATGCTAATCCCTTCTACTGGGCCAAATCATCACCCGCACTTTTCCCGATTGTGGGTGCTTTAAAAGACGGTATTTTTAATTTTAAAGGTAAAACCTACTACATGGAAAGGCACGGTTTTGCCCGTGATCAGGTTTTTGAAGTGGAAAGTAAAACAAAAGAATCGGTGACTTTTGTCTTGCATGATAGCGATGTAAGTTTGAAAATGTTTCCATTTGCATTTAAGCTCGCCTTACATTATTCGCTTAACGAGAATGTTTTATCATTGAAGTATGAAGTGATAAATACAGGAGAAAATGAAATGTATTTTTCGCTGGGAGCACATCCGGCATTCCAAGTGCCTTTTGATTCGCAAGGAGGCTACAATCAATATGTTCTTGAGTTTAATAGAGATTCCAATTTATGCCGGTGGCTTATTAATAATGATGGTTTATTAACAGGTGAAAAAAGAGATATGGAGCTAAATGGTAATCAATTGGCCTTATCGCGAGAGCTTTTCGACGAAGATGCTCTGGTAATGAAAGACCTGAAATCGAATGTAATTACCCTAAAAACTACCCAGAGTGATAACTACCTGAAATTTAATTTTGAAGGCTTTTCTTATTTCGGAATCTGGGCGGCAAAAAAGGCCCCTTTTGTATGCCTGGAACCGTGGTGCGGCATTGCCGATTCCACTGAACATAATCACGATTTAACCAAAAAAGAAGGAATTAATAAATTAGAAGTGGGAAGCGTTTTTGAAAGAAGCTGGAGTGTGGAAGTGGGGTGATTATAATTTTTAGTTTATTGTTTTCAAGGGAATTTAGCACTTTGCAATTCCTTTTAAAACCCTAAATGTTAATTTCCGTTGCTCCGCATTTCATTTAATTCACCTTCCCAATCAACTTTGCCTTTTAATTCAAAAAGTTTCAATTTGGCTTGCTTAGCTATTAATTCCTTAATTGCTTTTTCAAAAATTGCTTTTTTTGTTTTTAAGCCCGTCAATTCCATGGCTATTTTTTTATCCTTCTCATTAAGTTCAATATTTGTTCTCATTAAACTTATTTTTATCGTTCAAATATAGATTTTTTATTCACATCTTAAATTTCCATCCATTAGCCGTTCAAATTCCCTAATTTTGCATTCTTATAGTAAAAAACAAGACTCAGGCTTAGCCGTAATTAGCGTAGATGGAACTTTCGAAAACATACAATCCCAAAGAAACCGAAGATAAATGGTATAAATACTGGATGGATAACGGCTTTTTTAAGTCGAAACCCGATCCGGATAAGGAGCCATACACCATAGTAATACCACCGCCTAATGTCACCGGGGTATTGCACATGGGTCACATGCTCAATAATACCATACAGGATGTATTGATTCGTAAGGCCAGAATGGAAGGGAAGGAAGCACTGTGGGTGCCAGGTACCGACCATGCCTCTATTGCCACCGAGGCCAAAGTGGTAAATAAACTAAAAGAAGAGGGAATAAAGAAAACCGATATAGGTAGAGAAGAATTTTTGAAACATTGCTGGGAATGGACCGATAAATACGGGGGTATTATTCTTTCACAACTGCGGAAATTAGGTGCCAGTTGTGACTGGGATCGCACCCGATTTACTATGGAGGAAAGTCTCTACGATGCTGTAATTGAGGTGTTTGTTGATTTGCATAACAAAGGAGATATTTACAGAGGTTACCGAATGGTAAATTGGGATCCGGAAGCTAAAACCACGGTTTCGGATGAAGAGGTAATTACCGTTACCAAGCCGCAAAAACTGGTTTACATAAAATACGAAGGCAATGAAGGCGATGTGGTAATAGCCACTACCCGGCCGGAAACCATTATGGCCGATGCTGCTATTTGCGTAAACCCGGCGGATGAAAGATACCAGCATTTAATCGGCAAAAAAGTTCGGATTCCTTTGATTAACAGAGAGATAGCGGTAATTGCCGATGAGTATGTAGAAATGGAATTCGGTACGGGCTGCCTGAAAGTAACTCCGGCTCATGATCAGAATGACTTCGAATTGGGCAAAAAGCATAATCTGGAAGTAATTGATTTGTTAACAGATGATGGTAAGTTAAATGAAAAAGCTCAGATTCTGGTGGGTGAGGATCGCTTTATCGCCCGCAAAAAAATCATCAAAATGCTGGAGGAATCTGGCAATCTGGTAAAAGTTGAAGACTACAACTCTAATGTGGGAACATCGGAAAGAACAGGTGCGATCATCGAGCCAAAAATATCACTTCAGTGGTTCTTAAAAATGCAAAGATTGAGCGAGCCGGCATTGAAAAATGTAATGGATGATACCATACAGCTGATACCTGCAAAATTCAAGAATACCTATAACCATTGGATGGAAAATGTACGCGATTGGTGTATAAGTCGCCAGCTTTTGTGGGGGCACCGTATACCGGCATATTACCTGGAAGATGGCACGTGCATTGTGGCCAAAACTAAATTAGAGGCTCTGCGAATAGCCCGGGATAAATATCAACTTTATGCATTAAGTGAAAAAGATCTTACACAAGATGAAGATGTGTTGGATACCTGGTTTAGCAGTTGGCTGTGGCCCATATCTGTATTCGATGGCTTTAAAGACCCTCAAAATGAAGATATTAACTATTACTATCCAACTAATGATCTGGTTACAGGTCCGGATATTTTGTTTTTCTGGGTAGCCCGAATGATAATTGCCGGATATGAATTCAAAGGTCAGTTTCCTTTCAAAAATGTGTATTTGACAGGTATTGTAAGAGATAAGCAGGGGCGTAAAATGTCTAAATCTTTGGGTAATTCGCCCGATCCTTTGGAATTGATAGAAAAGTACAGTGCCGACGCCATGCGTACAGCCATGTTGTTCAGTTCGCCGGCAGGAAATGATTTGCTTTTTGACGAAAAACTTTGCGAGCAAGGACGAAATTTTACCAATAAAATCTGGAATGCTTTCCGCTTGATAAAGGGATTTGAAATTGCAGAAAAGGAAGATCAAAATCCGGCTGTGGAGTGGTTTCACTCTAAACTCAATGCCACCGTGGCAGAGGTTACTGATCATTACAGCAAATTCAGGATGTCAGATGCACTGCTTTCCACTTATAACTTGATCTGGAATGACTTCTGCTCACAATACCTGGAGATGATAAAGCCGGCATTCGTGGATGGCAAAGCAGAACCGATTGCCAAAAATATATACGAATCTACCATTGGATTTTTTGATGAGTTGATGCGTTTGGTTCACCCATGGACGCCTTTTATTACGGAAGAAATCTGGCAGAATATCGAGGAAAGAGGAGAGAAGGCAACGATTTGTAAGGCTCAGTTTCCAATTGGTGGGGATGTGGATGATAAAATACTGGGCGATTTTGAAATGCTTACCGAGCTTATCACCTGGGTACGGAATACGCGTCAAGCCAAGCAACTTTCACCCAAGGATGCCCTGCCTTTATTGGTTAAAACCAGTGATGCAAATAGAATTGAAAAACTTAAAACCTTGATTATTAAGTTGGGGAACATCTCCACGGTTTCATTCTCAGATCAAGTAGATGGAGTAACACTGGTAATTAAAAACGATGAATTCGGTTTGGATTTGGGTGAAAAACTCGATACCGAGACAGAAAAAGAAAACCTTAGGAAAGAGCTGGAATACACAATTGGCTTTAAAAAATCGGTGGAGGCAAAATTATCTAACCAGCGTTTTGTAAATAATGCAAAGCCTGATATTGTTCAACGCGAAAAAGACAAGCTTGCTGATGCGGAATCTAAAATTAAGGCGATTGAGGAGGCTTTAGGTAAATTGTAAATTTTAATAGTTAATGATTGGCGTTTTCGATTCTGGAATTGGCGGGCTAACCTTACTGCATGAGCTCACACGCTTGTTGCCTCATGAAGACTTTATCTATTTCGCAGATACCGATCATGTGCCGTATTCATATCACCATCCCGAAGAAATCAGAATATTTGTTGAGAATGCCGTCTTATTCCTTCGCGAAAAAGGATGTGATGCTATTGTATTGGCTTGCAATACGGCCACAAATGTTGCCGTGGAATATTTGCGATCCAAATATGATTTTCCCATTATAGCCATTCAACCGGCTGTAAAAGTAGCAGCAGACCACAGTGAAGACCACAACCGAATTCTTACCTGTGCCACACCGGTTACCTTGAAATCGGAGCGATACAATAACCTGGTTAAAACTTTAGGAATTGAAAATCGACTTGATAATTTGCCCCTTCCTAAATTGGTGGAATTTGCGGAAAAAGGAATTTTTGAAGGACCTGAGGTCGAAGAATATTTAAGAACAGAGATTGGTAAGTTGAATTCTGCAGACCACCATTTTATAGTTCTGGGCTGTACGCATTTTACATTTTATGAAAAGTTGATCGAAAAATTGTTCCCCAATCTGGAAGCTGTAGATGGAAACGAAGGTACAGCCCGACAGGTTAAACGTATTTTGGAAAAAGAAAACCTGTTAAAAGTTTCTCGATCAGGCTACATTACTTTTTATGAATCCGGCAGAAAGGTTAAATACTTAGATAAATATCGAAATTTACTTGCAAAATTAAGGCTTAGCTAAGTACTTCCTTTAAAACCGTGAGCGATCGCAGTTCGCCAAACTCGGCTTGGTGGAGTTTGTAAAAGGCAAGTAAAATATCAAGTAGATGATTCCGGAAAGTTTTATTCATGTGCAAGGTTTCTTCATATTCGGAATTGAACAATGCATTCAAATAAATCCGCGTATTTTCATCAATCGGAATCCCAATACCAGCTTCACGAAATTGTTCCTCAATTTCTGCAGCATTTTCAGGAATAAAACCGAGATATAAGGCAAGTTTAGCCAAAAATTTCAAATGGAAATTTTCAATCCCAATTTTAGCATGATCTAAGGTCAATATGGAATGGTATAGAAAAAAGAATAAAGCTTCATTTTCTGTATGCTCTTTAAGAGTTTTGTTCAGAATTTCGGTAAGAAAAATACCAATTGTGGTTTTATAGACTTCAAAGGGAATACCGGTGAGCGGATTCGGACATTTAATTTCTGAAATGCGGTGGAGATCTTTTTTCTGATCGTGATAAACCACCAGTTCCAGTAAGGTAAGCGGTTGAAAAAGAGCGATTTTGTTTTTCCCTTTGCTGCTTCTCACTCCATTTTCAATATAACTCTGCACTCCGAATGCCTCCGTATAAATCTTCACGATCACCGAGGTTTCACGGTAAGATATATAATTAATTACTATGCCTTTGGTTTTATGAAGCATGCCAAAGAAAAAACATAAAAATGATAAGCCAAACCACATCCACAAAATGCCAGTAAATGCTCACAAGCCTAAGCCTCAGTTGATTAGGTGGATTTACGCTGTATACATAAGAATCCACATAATTGGTATTGCTAAAGGCATCTTTAATCAAGTAGGTAATGGCAATCAGGCCGCCAAGCGAATGCAATAGGTGTAAGCCGGATAAAATATAAATAAATGCCCCACCGGTATTATTGGCAGGAGTTATCTGACTTTCATACATGATTTGCCAGCCTAATATCTGAAAAACAATAAACAGTAAGGCAAACAAAAAGGTCAATGTGATAAAGCTGCGGTAACGGGCAAATTGCTCGTTTCTAATTGCCTGAGCAGCCAAACTGATAAAAAGGCTACTAAGTAAAATAGAAAAGGTGCTTAGCCAGAAAACCCGCGGCAAATGAACCGGGATATCCTGGTTAGCCAGTTCTTTTTTTACAAATACCAAAAATATAAAGCCAAATAACAAAGCTGAGCTTGCCAAACCCAGGTATAACATAAAACGAAAAGGTTCTCTTCTTTTGGTAATCGGATTGGACATGTATCAGAGTTTACCTTCCCAAACAATGTAATCAGGAAATAGGTTTTTTAAATGTGTTTCTTTCTCAAAAATCCCATAGACAGTGGAGCCGCTGCCCGTCATAGAAGCGTAAATAGCCCCCGAATTATACAGATTTTCCTTTATCTCTTTAAGCACGGGGTATTTTAAAGAAAGGGGCTTTTCAAAGTCATTAACAATTTGGTTTTGCCATTCATTAATTGGTAGTTTTATCAATTTTTTAAGACTTAATTCAGGAGATTGGGGCGAAATAGAAGCATAAGCTTCCGCGGTACTTATATGTATTTCAGGATTAACCAAACAAATGAAAAACGAGCTTAAGTCCAGATCAATTTCCTGAAATTTTATCCCTCTGTCATAACAAAAGACAGGTTTGTTTTCAATAAAAAAAGGGCAGTCGCTGCCCAATTCGGCAGCCATTTCTTCCAATTTGTTATCTGAAAGCGACAATTGGAATGTTTCATTGAAAAGTTTCAAGGCAAAAGCACCATCCGCCGAGCCACCACCAAGACCGGCCCCCATCGGTATAATCTTATGCAAATGTATTTTTGCAAATTGGTCGGCATTTAATAAAGATTTTATCAAATGAAAAGCTTTGATTATCAAATTACTATCCGCATTCCCTGGAATAGCAAGACCGGTAGATTGAAAATCCAACTTATCGGAAGGAATGACTTCCAGGGCATCTTTCCAGCCAATTGGATAGAAAACGGACTCAATATTATGAAAACCATCGGTACGTTTTTCAGTAATATTTAATCCTATATTGATTTTGGCATTTGGAAAAACCAGCATTCAGAAAAAAGAGTTTTAAATTGAGAGGTATGATATCAATGTCGTTTAGTTAAGCAATTTTTCAAAACCTCACCCTTAATCCCTCTCCGATTGAGAGGGATTAAGGACTCTTAATAAAACGACATTGGGTACGATATTACAAAAATATTTCAATCTTTAAGAAATAATTTCTACTTTTGCAGCCCAATTAGCTGAAGCCGGAGTTTATGGTTCTTTCGGGGGAGGCAATTGATCACATAAATAAAACGAACCAAATGTCACAAAAAATCAGAATCAAACTGAAGTCATTTGACCACAATCTAGTGGACAATTCGGCTGAAAAAATTGTTAAAGCTGTAAAAAGCACCGGTGCTATTGTTAGTGGCCCGATTCCTCTTCCAACCAGAAAGGAGAAATTTACAGTACTTCGTTCTCCTCACGTTTCCAAAAAATCAAGAGAGCAGTTTCAATTGTGTACCTACAAAAGATTGATCGATATTTTCTCGGCTAATCCTAAGACTGTAGATGCACTAATGAAATTAGAATTGCCATCTGGTGTGGATGTGGAGATCAAAGTTTAAGTTTTTTGTTTTCCAGAACAAAGAAAAAGCCCGCTTGGATTTCCAAACGGGCTTTTCTTTTTAAGTCTTTTTTTAAATTAGTCTTTTATAAACTCACCACTTGCAGTGATTTCTAATTCTTGTGAAACAGGCATCTCGCTTTCGCCACCCACAGCCCAAAGGGTGCGGTTTATGGTAGCTGTAGCTTTCAAGCCAAGCTTTTGCTTCTGCGAACGCTGATCGGTCACAGGTCCGTTCATCGTTACATCTAATGTAACCGGATTGGTTTTACCTTTCATGGTTAGATTACCGGTCATTTTGTATTTGTTACCTGCTACTTTAGTGAAAGACGTGCTTTTGAATGTCATCTTCGGGTATTTAGCGGCATCAAACCAGGATTCACCTTGCAGGTGACCATTACGCATCTCATTATCTGTATCAATGCTTGAGATATCAGCTGAGAAATCAAAAACGGCATCTGAAAGATCAGCTTTTTCGGCAGTGATTTTTGCATCAAAAACCTTGAATTTACCGGTTACTTCGGTAAGCATCATGTGTGTAATGTCAAATTTAACACCGGAATGAGCCTTATCAGGAGACCAGGTTTGTGCTTTTACTCCAAGAGCCAACACAGATAGTACAAAAAGGGAAAGAAACTTTTTCATTGGATAAATAATTATAAGTTGATACATATTTTGTCAATACAAATGTCTTAAAAATCTACTAAACTAATAGACTTTTTATATCATTAACTTCGTGTTAACGATAAACCGGCTTTTTTCATCTATAATTGCCGGATTATACTTTTCTGCTTTCAATAAAATCACGGAAATTTTTCTTGTAGGAATCGCTTACACTCAGGTATTGATCTCTGATTTTTATCCGGTCTTTTTCGATTTCCTCTATGGCATCAAATGCGACGATATTGCTGTTATGAATGCGTATAAAACGATCAGAAGGTAAACTTTCTTCTAAAGATTTCATGGTTTGCAAGCTAATAATTTGTTTATCTTTAGTGATTACCCTCACGTAATCTTTCAAACCTTGTATATAGAGAATGTCTGATAGTTTTACTTTGAAAAGTTTGCTTCCATCTTTTAAAAAGATAAAATCAGTTTGATGGTTTGATGAAAAAGTAGCTTCAGCAGGTGTTGTTTTTGTTTTCCCTTCTTTTATTCGTTGCGAAGCTTTTTCCACAGCTTTCAGAAATCGCTCGAATGTGATTGGCTTGAGTAGATAGTCTAACACGTCCAGCTCATAACCTTCCAGAGCAAATTCGGAATAGGCGGTTGTTAGAATTACCAATGGTTTTTTGGTCATCAGTTTCAACATAGAAATTCCGGTAATCTCCTTCATTTGGATATCAGAAAAAACCAGGTCAACCTCATTCTCCCGGATGAATTCTAAGGCAAGCAATGGATTTCCAAAAGACTTTAGCAGTTTTAAGGATGGACTATTGCCAATATACTCCTCCAGCAGTTTTCTGGCTAAAGGTTCATCTTCAACTACGATGCATGATATTTCCATATATCAGAGCTTTATGGTTAATTTGGCAAGGTAGTTTTCGTCGCTTTCAATAATTTGTAAACTGTGTTTACCTTGATATTCCAAATTTAGTCTTCTTTTTATATTCGAAAGTCCTATTCCTGATTTTTCACTACTTGTATTATTAAGTGCAATACGGTTTTCAACAGAATAAGTACATTGATTCTTATCAAAACTCAGGCTTACATTTATTTTGCCGTTTTCCAATCCACCGCCAGTACCATGTTTAAAGGCATTTTCTAAAAATGTGATAAAAATAAATGGTGCAATTTGAAGGTTGTGGTAATCTCCGATTTTGGTAAAATTTATTTCAAAGTCATCTTCAAGCCTCATTTTTTCCAGACTGATGTAATTTTCTATGTATTCTATTTCTTTGCTCACCGGAACTCTATCCTGATTAGAGTCGTATATCATATACCGCATGATTTGCGAAAGCTTGGCTATTACATCCTTTGTCTTTGTTGATTGAGAATGAGCCAGGTAATATAAGTTGTTAAGCGTATTAAATAAGAAATGTGGGTTTATCTGATCTTTCAAAAAGCGTAATTCAGCTGTAAGTTTTTCGTTTTCGATTTGTTCCCTTCTAACTTCCAGTTCAAACCAGTCTTTGGCAAATCGCAGCATGGCAATAAAGGCAACTACAAAAATTGAATTAAGCGTATGCTGAATAATGAATGATGGACGAGTGAAAAATTCGTTACTATTCGGAAAAGCCTCCCGATAAAGCCACCTTTTATATATAACCTGTAAAAAAACAATAATTATAAGCGTAGGAATAATTTCCAATATGTACTTCCAGCTGTTTTTATGTTTTAAAAATTTAGGCAGGAAGAGAAAATAATTCAAATAACTTATGGTTACCAAAAGTAAAATCTGAATGACCGCATCCATAAGAGATAGGGTATAATTGGTAGTATCCCGATTGCCTTTTCCCATCGAAATCTGATAAAAAAAGAAAGAGAAATACATACACCAAAAGAAAATATGGATTATAATAAGTCGGTTTTTTTTGATCGATTCCAGCATTTGTAAATTACTAATTGAATTCAAATGTAAACTATTAATTGGTTCATTTACAATGATATGCAGGTCTTTTTAGAGGTAAAATGCTTTCTATTCGATGCTTTCCGCCTCAAGTTCGATAAATAGCCCTGTTTTACCGACATGTGCATATTTAGGTGATTTTAAGCCAAATGTCGAAGGCTTTGGGCATCTGGTAGAATAAGCAAAAACGGAAGCTAAACCTTTATCATATTTGTTAAGTCGAAAGGCCAAACATTAAAATTAGCAAAATGAAAAATCTATTAAAACTATTAATTCTGAGTTTCCTCGTCACAGGCACTTCATATGCACAGTTTGGCCCGCCACCGGGTGGCGGTGGTGATGGTAATGGCAGGTCGGGCCGTACCCCTGCACCGCAGCCAACTTTAGACTTGGGTGATAATTTACCTAAGGGTAATTCTAAAATCACAGGATTTGTAATTGATTCAGCCGTAACAACCGCTGTGGAATATGCCAACATTGCTATGAAGGATGAGAAGACTGGAAAAGTAATAGACGGTACCATGGCAGACGAAAAAGGCAAGTTTCAGTTTACAAAAGTTGCTCCTGGGAAATATTCTTTTACAATCAGTTTTATTGGATACGAAGATGCGAAGCTGGAACATGTAATTGTAAAAAAGGGAGAGGATAATGACCTGGGAGTAATCAAATTAAATATCAGTTCCAATATTCTCAATGAAGTTACGGTAACCGGTGTAAAATCACTGATTGAAGAAAAAGTAGACAGGTTAGTATATAATGCTGAAAATGACCTGACTTCTAAAGGCGGGGATGGTGCAGATGTACTTCGTAAAGTTCCCATGCTATCGGTAGATTTGGATGGTAATGTATCATTACGTGGGAGTGAGAATATCAAGGTTTTGATCAATAATAAGCCATCCACAATTGTGGCTTCCTCTGTTGCTGATGCATTAAAGATGATTCCTGCTGACCTCATTAAGTCGGTAGAGGTAATTACTTCGCCATCTGCCAAATACGATGCAGAAGGTACAAGTGGTATTATCAATATTATTACTAAAAAATCGACAATTGAAGGCTATACGCTGAATCTGAATACCGGTGCTGGAATAAGAGGATCAAATCTGGGTCTTAATGCCAGCTTGCGTACCGGAAAATTAGGCTTCACACTCGGTGGTTTTGGCCGTTCATTTTACAATAAGGCCATGACAGAGCTTTATCAAACCACATTTGATGTGGTTGACAGAACTTCCGGGATTGCTCACGATATTACCACCAATCAAACTGCCGATGCCAAGGATTTCGGAATGTTTGGACGCTACAATCTGGGCATAGATTATGAAATCAGCAAGTCATCTTATCTTACAGGCTCAGTTGCATTTGGTACCCGTAATTTCAAAAGAGATCAGAACTACACTACCAACAGCTTGTCAGATA
>JAHEBN010000105.1 GCA_024645245.1 Jiulongibacter sp.
TTTAAATTAAATGGCTGATAATTAGGGTTATCTTTGATATTCAGCCTTCTCGGCCTGTCTGAACCTATAAATTGCGGATAACTTACTAACTGATCATTTTGGTTTCTTAATGTGCTGTAATACTGAGGATATTCTGTAATATTAAATGAGTACCTGTTCATTGAAGCTCCAAACTCGATCCTTTTGGTACTTGAAAAAGGTTTTAAGGCAAATGCAGACACCTGATCGATGAAAATTCTGCTGATATTGTAACTGTTTTTTTCTGTATAATTGGTGATTCCATTTGCCGTACCAATTGAATCGATTTTTATCAATTGATTATTATTTAATCCCGGATCGTAAAACTGATAAGGAATATGTGCTATAGATGCCCCAAATTGCAAAGGCCTGGTTTGGTTTAAATAATAAAATTGTCCGCCAAAGTCCTGAATTTGTCCATTCAAGGCCACCGTACCTGAAAGTTGATTATTGTTCAACATATCACTGAATAGAGCGGTAATACCACCGCCCATCCCGGTACCAAACCTGGAAGTACTCATTCCTAAGCCCGAATTTGCCAAATAGTCCAATTTAAATTTAGGTATGTATGACTTTTTCTTGAAGCTGTTGGGATTTGATTTTATTATCAAATCCTCCCTATTTAGATTATTCTGGACCAGGTCACGTCCTTCAGCAATGGAACCGGGTGCCAAAATCCCCCCAAATTTATCTACTGAATTTTCAACCTCTTTCTGCGAAAACTCGTTTTCGTTTACTTTAACAATAGAATAATTTCCGTCAAAAAAATAAGAATAAGCCATTTCACCTGTATTTCGGGAAATACTTATGGAAGGTGAAAACATGGTAATTCCACTGATACCCGTATAAAAGTTAGACAGTTGATTTATGGATTTTGTAAGTAAATTATATTTATACAGGTTTCGGAATCCATCCCGGTCTGAAAGAAAATAGATTTGAGTTCCGCTTGGGTCTATTAAGGGATTCAGGTTATCAGCACCAAAAAATAAATCAAAAGTTTCTACATTTTTAGTGACTACTTCAATTCTGTTAATACTGAAATTAGCTTTTTCGAGCCGGATATGTCTACTATCCCGATCGGATACAAAATAGATAAATTTACCATCAGGCGACCACTCCGGTTGTAAATCGGAATAATTATCGGATGTAAGGTTCGTAATTTGCCTTGATTTTAGATCAAAAAGGTACAAGTCGGTATTTCCTTCAACTAAGCCAGAGACTGCAATAGTATTTCCATCCGGACTCCAGGCAGGATTAGTGAAAGAAGAAACGTTTTTCAATGCAAAGGATTTTTTGCGTCCGTTTGCGATGTCAACAATCATCAGTTCATTCTTGCCTTTAGATTGAACTACTATTGCAAACTTTTTACTATCCGGTGACCAGGTACCGGCCGTTTCAATAAAACTATAAGAATCTACATGAGCTCCGAAACTGCTGCTAGCAATTCTTTGTAAAATTTTACCACTTTGGGCATCGGCAATATAAATATCTAAGGATAACACATTTTTAGAAGAAATGTAGGCTATTTTCTGTCCGTCCGGGCTAATAGCAGGAGATATATTCATTTCACCCCCATCTTTCTCCGATGCCAATAGTTTTCCAACCGGTTCTAGATCGCGACCTTCTATGAATGGTTTATAGGTATCAATCAGTGATTGTTTAAATTTCACCGAAAATCGATCTATATCCATTTTAAAAATTCGTTGGAAAGCTACTTTTATTCCCGAAATAGCAGTTTCCTTGAATAAAGGCCGGATTATGTCATCACCATAAACAGCAGTAACATAGGCCCAGAAGGCCTGACCCCATCGATAAGGAAAATATTTATATTGTTTGGTTACCAGTTCTTCAATAGTAGGAATATCTCCACTTTGAACCGCATCACGCATCCACATGGCTGTGTGCGAATCATTCCTGCCTAATGACATGTATTCTGCAAGACCTTCTACCATAAAAAGTGGCAGGTTTTGAATATTGGCCAGTGAAGTACTATCGCTGCCATAGGTCATTGTTTGATATTGAAAAGCATGCACTAACTCATGACCAAGCACATGATCGGTTTGCCTCTTGGAGTACATCATGGGCATTACCACCCGATTTCGCAATCCTTCTGTTACACCACCGGTCCCTTCTCCTATTTGACCACCAATTGCAGTTGTCTCCTGAAAATCCGGGTGATTTTTATATACAATTAAAGGATTGGGTTTTACAAATGCCAGTTTAAAAACTAGTTGATGAAGCTTATACCAATGCTCACTATCTATCAGCAGTTCATTAGGAATCTCGGCAGACTCAAAATAGTGGTAAAGCTCAAAATGAGGACTTTCAAGTACTTTAAATTCGATTTTTTTATTTCGTGGTTTATTTTGACCAAAGTATTGAGTCTGTGCATAGACACTAATTTCAGTGCAAAAAAGTAACACCAAAAGCAGGAAAAGACTTTTTTTCATAATTCTTCAATAAGTAAAAGCTATCAATTCAAAATTCAGGACGAGTAGCTTTAACAAATTTAGGATACCAATAACTGGAATGCAAATTGTCGATTCTTACACCGCCCTTTGTTGATGCATGCACGAAATATA
Organism: Jiulongibacter sp.; assembly: GCA_024645245.1. Taxonomy (GTDB): domain Bacteria; phylum Bacteroidota; class Bacteroidia; order Cytophagales; family Spirosomataceae; genus JAHEBN01. The sequence continues at coordinate 2,601 of JAHEBN010000105.1, forward strand.
CTTCTCCGGCACTTTTTATTTTAGTAATAACGCCGGTATGGTTTATTCTGTTTCCCGAAGTAATAAAATAAAGTAAATCGCCCTTTTTCAATCGATTTACTTTAACCTCTTTAAAGGCTTCAGCTTGCTGATAAGATATGCGTGGAATGCTATAGCCCAGATTATTTAGTGAATTATAAATAAGGCCTGAACAATCGATTCCTTTGTTTGTATTTCCGCCAAATTTATAAGGCGTGCCTATATAAGTTTTACATTCTTTGATCAATTTCTTAGGTTTATATGCACTTCCGGAAGGAACATTTACAATACAACCAGCAAGCAGCAGAGTCAGGATTGAAAAGGTAATCAATTTCATTTTAAGAAAGCAATAACGGGTTTCTGAGAATTATTTTGTTTTCAGAACCAGCACTTTTTCCAGGTACTTTATTAATCCTCGTCCCTCGTCGTGCGATGGCTCTATCATACCTTGATCAATCAGCATGCCATTTTTATCAATCAGGAAAAATGCGGGCAAATAAGTTATTTCATAATCTTTCAGAAACCTGCTTGAAGTTTCGATCCGGATGCTTTTTCCGGCTACTTCCCTATCTTTCATAAATGTTAAATACTCCAGATTAGAATCCACTGCTACATTTAAGAAAAAAAGATCGGTTTTTGAGCTAAAGTAATTTTCTATAATACTCAATTGTTTTAGATCGGCAGCACAAGGGCCGCATGTACTCGACCAAACCATAATATAGACGTATTTTCCATGTAAATCTTTAAGAGAGAATAACTTACCCATATTATCCGTGAATACCACTGGCGGGGCCTCAAATCCTTTTTGCAAGGCTCTCATTTTTGTAAATTTGGATAATACTAAATTTTTATAAAAGTTGTTTTTTGCAAATTCTTTAAATGAGCCTGTTATCAGTTCTGTTTCCGGATTATATCCTTCGTTCTCGAGATAACTTATTATTCGATTTGTGAGGATTCTTTCCAAAATGCTACGTTTGACCAGGTTTTGAGCGAAACAATTCTTGAGGAAAACATATTCGTCCAGATTGGTTTCCGTACTTGAATCCGAATTATTCTTTAAAGCTTCCAGAAAAGATTCAATAAAATTGCCATATTCAAAGGATAATTCCTGCGTATTTTCATTTATCAAATCGGTATTGAATGATTTGATTAGTATATTATTGGGTGTTTTTGACTTTACTAAATATTCCAGTCGATACATTTCAGTTTTGCCTAAAATATCCGCCCTTTTTAATATAAAAAAAGTTTCTGAAAGTTTACTTTTGTATTGATTCAGAAAATCAAGCTGAGCTTTTTCCAGGCTATCGACTTTTAGCGTGAAATCACTCTTTTTTAAGAATACCGACCTGGCCATTTCGTAATCCCAATCTTTCTCATTTTCAAATTCTTTGAAGTAATTGTGGTTAAAAACCCATTTTGCACTTCCTTTTCCTGTCGGTAAAAATGTTTCTGTGAATTTAAGTGCATCGAATTTAAGGTGGATATTATCATCAGGTTCTGCAATCCAGAATAAAAGACCTTCATTACCATAATTAATATCCAGGTATGCGGGTTCATCCAGTGCAATTTCAAAGTAAAAATGATTTTTAATATCCAGGCTCACATAGAAATCTTCGGGTTCTTCTACCCAATTTCTATACACAGTAATTATTATTTTAGGCTCAGTACGGTTGCTAATTTCACCTTCTAACTTAAAGAATTTCTGGGCGAAAGAAGCATTACATATTAATATGATAGAAAAAAACAGGGACTTTCTCATGAAGAAATAGACTTCGGAAATTCAAATTTGTAATAATTTCTCGAAAAAATTAACCAGCTTGAAATTAGTATTGCGAAACTAATTGATACTAACGGTATTTTGAACATTATCAGGATAAAAATAATAATACCTAAATAATAAAATTTGTTTAAAAAATCTTGCTTATGAGCATTGGGTAAGTAAAATATAAGCATCCAAAAAACTTGAACCATCCATAAAAATAATATTTCAGAGCTTATTTGAAAATATTTTATATCGGAAGGTTTTTTGCTAAACAAAAGCACCATTTCCGGCAGATTAAGTACAAATGCAGTGGTTACAATAACAGAATATCGCTTGAATAAGGAAATATCAAAATTTCGTAAAAATCCCATATACCTGTTTTCAAAGGATAAGAACTCATTTCCTATGGAATAATAACCAGCAGATGAAATCAATGCGAAAATAGAAATCCATCGGATATCGTAATCATCGGTAGGGTATAAATATATTGCCAAAAAAAGCATGCCCAAGGTATATAACTTGGTAGACAAATAAAGAATTGGTTGATTATTTATCAAATGTCGGATGTAATATAAAATAGATAAGTTGGGAAAAGGGACCTTAATTGAAAAATTCAGCCACTTTTTGTGCGAAACCATTTGATAAAACTGCTGAAACCGGAAATAAATTAATATGGCAGCAAATATATTAATTACCAACAAAAGTAAGGCGAAACTCAGAAATCCTTGGTAATTGGCTTCCTTCAGTCCAACAATAAGAATAAAAAGAGAATAAGCATTAAAAGGAAGATTTAAATATAAAGTGACACTTGAAATCTCTTTTAATAATTGAGCTTTAGGAAGAAAAATAGTCTTTTCAAGAAAACTGAAGTCTTGGGTATTTAAGTTTTGATTTAAGAAAAAGTAGGTTTTACCCACATGTAAAAGCCAAATTAAAGATAATATAAGCTGCAAATGCAATTTACTCATAACCAACAGGGCTATTTGCATGTGCTCTCTCCCACTTAGAAATCCGAAGGCAAACAATAAAACAAAAAGATAAAAAGCTACATTCTTTTCGTAATAAAGCCTTCCTATAGATTTATTCAGCATTATTTTGTCTTTTGGATAGTTTGATTTTCCACCACAAAATCTTCACTTGTTTCAAGTAAATGATCCAGGTTTTGATGAGAAGCTATTAAGGTAAGCAGGTTTTGTTGCTTTCTTTCGAATATCAATCTGGCTACGATTTTCTGTGAGCTGGCATCCACAGTGGTGAGCGGTTCATCCAGAGCTAAAATTTGCGGTGAACCTAGAAACGCTGCAATCAGGCTTATTTTTTTGTTCATTCCGCTGCTGTAGCTGCCGCAAGATTTATGGTACCAATCTTTGATCTCAAATATTTCGGCATAATTATTTAGCTCCGCTTTACTCCCGCGGTTGGTTTTAGTACAATATTCCAGAATATCCTTCCCACTTAAAAAGGCTGGGAAAACAGGCTCGGCATAGGCGTAATTGATCATTGACCGTGCTTTTAAGGGCTCCTTAACCAAATCGATAACCTCTTTGAAAACAATTTTCCCTTCGAAAGGTATAATCCCGGATAATGCCTTAAAAAAAGTAGATTTTCCAGAACCGTTTACACCTTTAAACCAGGAAATAGGTCCATTTATCCGCAATTCAGGAATAAAAAGAATAGTATTGCCCAGATACTCCTTTTTGAAATTAATTACTTCGATCATCTATTGTAAATTGCAAAGTTCAAAATAAGTAAGCAGAAACTTAAAATTTGAGTTTATAATATGAATGGTTTAAATACTTTTTAAATGGAAAGAAAAATCTATGCTAACTAAAACGCGAATAGAAGAAATTTCAGCCAAAATCATTTCGGGGCTTGGCCATCCTATAATTTTAGGAAGCATAGCTGCTTTGTACGTCAATTTTACCCAATTCCCGCAAAAAACAGCTTTAAAACTTAGTTTGCAATTATTTGGATTATGCATAATACCTCTCATTTCCTACATTTTATTTGAAATACGAAGAGGAAATTTTAAAGATTTTGATGTATCTGAACAGGAAAAACGCGGAAAACTTTACATGGTCTTGTTTGTTATTCTCCTGATTCAATGTTTTTTTGTCTTTTACAATGACTTTGGCTGGATAATAATTTCGGGGGCAATAACGGTTCTGCTTATGGTAGCTGTATTTTTAATAGTTAATCGCTTTTTGAAAATATCTTTACATACTTCTTTTGCCTTTTTACTGGCAACAATGGCGATAAAAATAGAAGTTTCACTGGCCTTTACCTTATATTTGTTTGCCCTTTTAATCTTATTGTCCAGACTAATTTTAAAAAGGCATACCGTTCCCGAAGTGGCCTTTGCAAGCTTGGGAGGATTAATTTTCGGCGGAATCTTTCATCTGATAACACATTAAAAAATGAAAAATAAAATACTTATTCTGCTGCTGTTAGCCCATGTAAGCTTCGGGCAATTTTTTAAGAAAGATAATGGACTAGCCCATACTTTTTCGATTGTGGCCATTGATAAAGCCAATGGTGAAATGGCGGTTGCCGTGCAAAGTCACTGGTTCAGTGTGGGCAATGTGGTAGCTTGGGCCGAAAGTGGCATAGGAGCCATAGCCACCCAATCTTTCGTGAATAAATCTTTCGGAATTCGTGGTTTGGAAATGATAAAAGATGGAAAAACGGCTCAGGAAACACTGGATGAATTGCTTAAAGATGATGAAGGGCGAGATGTGAGGCAAGTTGGAATTGTGGATTATAATGGTAATTTGGCCGTTTTCACCGGCAAGAAATGCGTAGATTATGCCAGCCATTTAAAAGGAAAAGATTATACCGTTCAGTCAAATATGATGTTAACTCCTGAAGTACCTGCGGCAATGGCCAAGGCTTTTGAAGAAAACTCCAGTCTCCCGTTGGCAGAACGTGTGTTAAAGGCCCTGGAAGCTGCTCAAAATGTGGGTGGCGACATTCGGGGTAAGCAATCAGCTGCTATTCGGGTGGTGAAATTAGAAAAGACGGGGAAACCCTGGGAAGATAATTTCGTAGTTGACTTGCGGGTAGATGATCATGAAAATCCTATTGGAGAGATTGGTCGGCTATTAAAAGTACAGCGTGCCTACGAACACATGAATGCGGGTGACTTGGCAGTAGAAATAAATGACATGAATTTAGCTATGGAAGAATACAATGCCGCCATGCAAATGTTTCCGGATAACCTCGAAATGAAATACTGGACTGCCATAACTCTGGCCAATGAAGGAGAAATTAAAAAGGCAGAAAATATGCTTTCTACTATTTATAAAAAAGATCCGAATTGGAGAGAATTAACCAAAAGGTTACCAAAAGTAGGCTTATTAAAAGTGGAAAATGCGGATTATTCAAAACTTATCAAATGATAACATTTCATGCGGATGCGTATCCGATTAAACTAAAAAATAAAGGTATTCTGAAAAATTGGCTGAAGAAAATTGCAGGATCGGAAGGTTTTGAAGTTAAAGATCTCAATTTCATTTTCCTAACCGATGAGGCTCTTTACGAAATGAATGTGCAATACCTGAATCACGATACTTATACCGATATCATCACTTTTGATAATTCGGATGAGGAAAAAGTAATTGAAGGTGATATATTTATAAGTGTGGATCGAATAAAGGAAAATGCCATTAATCTGAAAGTAAAATTTGAAACAGAGTTAATGCGTGTTATTTCTCATGGCTTGTTGCATTTATGCGGATATGGGGATAAAAAAGTAAAAGAAATTGAGCTTATGCGGCAAAAGGAAAACGAGGCCATAGCTCTTTTTGGAAAAATGATTTTAAGTGAATAATATGTATTTACAAGGTAAAGTAAAAAAGGAAAATACTTTTGATGCCATTGTAATTGGCTCTGGCATCAATGGTGGCTGGGCAGCCAAAGAGCTTTGTGAAAAAGGTCTGAAAACCCTTGTTTTAGAGCGTGGCAGAGATGTTGAACATGTGGAAGACTATCCCACAGCAATGAAAAATCCATGGGATTTTCCACACAGAGGAAGGGAAACACTCGATGAAAAATCCGAAAACCCCATTGTAAATAAATGTTATGCTTACGAAGAGGCTACGCAGCAGTTTTTCGTTAAAGACGGCGAGCATCCATATATTCAGGAAAAACCTTTTGATTGGATAAAAGGCTATCAGGTTGGCGGTAAATCATTGATTTGGGCTCGCCAAACGCAACGCTGGAGTGACTTTGAATTTAATGGCCCGGCTCGTGATGGCTTTGCAGTAGATTGGCCTATTCGTTACAAAGATCTGGCACGTTGGTATTCTTATGTGGAGAAGTTTGCCGGAATTAGTGGAAACAAAGACGGAATTGATTCCCTACCCGATGGAGAATTTTTAAAAGCATGGGAGCTGAATTGCCTCGAAAAACACATACAAAAGCGGGTTTCTGAAAATTATAAGGACAGACAGGTGATTATAGGTCGCTGTGCACATTTAACCGATCCGCAACAAATTCACTTTGATCAGGGTCGGGCTCAATGCCAGGCAAGGCATTTATGTTACAGGGGATGTCCGTTCGGGGCTTATTTTTCGTCGAATTCCTCTACCCTGCCTTGGGCAGCAAAAACCGGGAATTTAACCTTGAGACCCTTTTCTGTTGTACATTCCATTATTTACGATGAGAATCAGGAAAAGGCTGTTGGAGTTAAAGTAGTGGATACAAACACACTAGAAGAAATCGAATTTTACGCGAAAATCATTTTTGTGAATGCAGCTTGCCTGAATACCAATTTAATCTTATTGAATTCCAAAAGCCAGCGTTTTCCGAATGGTTTGGGTAACGATAATGGGCTTTTAGGAAAATACATTGCTTTTCATCAGTACCGCGGTCAGGGTGGTGCCTCATACGAAGGTTTTGAAGATTCTTATTATTATGGACGCAGGCCCACATCCGCTTTTATGCCTTCTTTTCGCAACCTGAGAAAGCAGGAGATGGACTTTCAACGGGGATACATGGTAGCTTTCTCTGCATCCCGATCAAAAGGTATCCCTTCTGTCGATAGTTTTGGAGCTGGTTTGAAAGAAGATTCAACCAAAATTGGTCCGTGGGGAATTTATATTCAAATGCAGGGAGAAACAATTCCAAAAGAAACCAATCACGTACGATTAAGCCAAGATCTGAAAGATAAATGGGGTGTTCCACAGTTAATTACATCTGTTGATTATGATGAAAATGATCATAAAATGATGCTTGATTTTCAGGAACAAGCCAGTGAAATGTTGGAAAAGGCTGGATGCTTTAATATTCACATGTTTGACTCCAAACAAAATCCAGGACTGGATATCCATGAAATGGGAGGCGTAAGAATGGGGAAAGATCCCAAAACTTCACTGCTTAACGAGTGGAATCAGTTGCATTTATGTAAAAATGTAATTGTAACGGACGGTGCGGCAATGACCTCGGTTGGAAATCAAAATCCATCGCTCACTTTCATGGCACTTACTGCCAGGGCTGCCGATTATGCTTTTTCCGAACTGAAAAAAGGGAATTTATAATTTCGGCAAGTAAATATTTTCATTCTTTATCTCCCCCATCACAAAAATACTTTGGGTACTGCCAATATTTTCGAGTGATGCAAGCTTGTGCATGATGAAATTCTGGTATTCCCGCATGTCTTCCACCACTACTTTGATTAAAAAATCGTAGTCTCCGGAAATATTCAGGCATTCCACCACCTCAGTAAGTTTAACTATTTCTTGTACAAAACGTGCTCCGGCAGCTTGAGCATGCTCTTTTAGTCGGATATTACATAGCACCATGAGCTGCTTGCCCACTTTTTCCCTATCCACCAAAGCCACATATTTTTTGATCACACCCTCATTTTCCAGGCGTTTAACCCGCTCGTAAACCGGTGTGGGAGAAAGGTTTAATCTACCGGCTAATTCTTTTGTGGTTAACTTGGCATCTTCCTGCAAGTATTTCAGTATATCATGATCTGTATCGTCGAATTTTATCATACCTCTATAATTTTAGAACAATTTTAGATATTTTATCAGAATAATAAAACTATTTTAGATAAATTATCTGTTTAATGAAAGAATGACTTTGTTTTTTATCTAAATCATTATCTTTGCGATCAAATTCAGCGAACAGTTACAAGATGCATAAAATTAGCGACATTCTTAAGGAAAAGATATTGATACTAGATGGTGCCATGGGTACCATGATTCAGCAATATCAATTAACAGATGCCGACTACCGGGGAGAAAGGTTTAAAGATTTCCCACACGAAATTAAGGGAAATAACGATTTGTTATCTCTAACCCGCCCTGATGTAATTCTGGCGATTCACGAAGAATACCTCGAAGCCGGGGCAGATATCATCGAAACCAATACCTTTAGTGCGAATTGGGTATCGATGGAAGACTACCAAATGCAGGATTTAGTAAGGGAAATAAATTACGAAAGTGCTCTTTTATGCCGAAAAGCCGCAGATAAATACAATAAACTTAACCCTGAAAAGCCACGTTTTGTAGGTGGCTCCATGGGACCTACAACCAAGTTGGCTTCCTTATCGCCAGACGTAAATAATCCAGGTTTCCGGGCAATTACTTTTGATCAACTTGTTTCCGCTTATACAGAGCAAGTGGAAGCTCTTATTGATGGTGGCGTGGATTTACTGATCATGGAAACATCAACCGATACTTTAAACACCAAGGCAAGTATTTATGCTGCCAATTCGGTAATTGCGGAAAGAAGGAAGACCAATCCGCAATTTAGCATGCCAATAATGATTTCGGGTACTATAACCGACCAATCAGGGAGAACCTTGACCGGACAAACTACGGAAGCGTTTTATAATTCCTTAAAACATGGCGAATTATTGGCCATAGGACTTAATTGTGCCTTGGGTGCCCGTGCGATGAAGCCCTATTTGGGTGAAATGTCGAGGGTGGCTACTTGTTTTGTAAGTGTATATCCAAATGCCGGCTTACCCAACGAAATGGGTCAATACGACGAATCACCAGAGTACATGGGTGAGCAAATCCGGGAGTTTTTAGAAGAAGGATATGTAAATATTTTGGGAGGATGCTGCGGTACCACGCCGGCACACATAAAGAAATTTGCCGAAATAGCCGCTGAATATAAGCCTCGAAAAGTTGCAGAACCAGAGAAATTACTCCGATTAAGTGGTTTAGAGCCACTTACTCTTACCAAAGAACTTGGTTTTGTAAATGTGGGAGAAAGAACGAATGTAACAGGTTCTAAAAAATTCCTGCGACTTATAAAAAACAGTCAGTTTGAAGATGCATTAAGTGTAGCATTAGATCAGGTAGAGGGCGGAGCCAATGTGATCGACGTCAACATGGACGAAGGTATGCTGGATGGCGTGGAAAGTATGAAAACTTTCTTGAACCTAATGGCCTCAGAACCCGATATTTCCCGCATACCGGTAATGATTGACTCATCTAAATGGGAAATTATTTATGCCGGATTGAAATGCGTGCAGGGGAAAGGTATTGTTAATTCCATTTCCTTGAAAGCGGGTGAAGAAGAATTTAAAAATCAGGCTACCATAATTAAAAACTTTGGTGCCGCTGTGATAGTGATGGCATTTGATGAAGATGGCCAGGCCGATAATACAGCCCGTCGAATACAAATTGCAAAAAGATCATATGACATTCTGGTAAATGAAGTGAATTTCCCTGCGGAGGATATCATTTTCGATTTAAACATATTCCCGGTTGCCACCGGAATTGAGGAACACAGAATAAATGCCATTTCTTATTTCGAAGCAACTAAATGGGTTCGTAAAAACCTGCCTTATGTTCACGTAAGTGGCGGAGTAAGTAATGTTTCCTTCTCTTTTCGCGGTAATGACCGGGTAAGAGAGGCTATTCACTCGGCATTTTTATACCATGGACGTCAGGCAGGCATGGATATGGGAATTGTAAATCCGGCAATGCTTGAGGTATACGATAATATACCAAAAGACTTACTGGAGGCCGTTGAAGATGTACTTCTCAACCGCCGGGAAGATGCCACCGAAAGATTATTGGACGTAGCAGAAAGACTAAAAGGAAATAATGCAGAAACCGAGAAAGTGGCTCAGGAGTGGCGTTCATTACCGGTTGAAAAACGAATTGAACATGCCTTGGTAAAAGGTGTGGTAGAATTCATTGAAGATGACACCGAAGAGGCACGGCAGAAATTTGATCAACCGTTGCATGTTATAGAAGGTCCTTTAATGGACGGCATGAATGTGGTAGGAGATTTATTTGGTTCGGGTAAAATGTTTTTACCGCAGGTCGTAAAATCGGCCAGAGTAATGAAAAAAGCGGTTGCCTATTTATTGCCCTATCTGGAAGCGGAAAAGCTAAGAACAGGAAATACAGCTAAAAACAATGGTAAAATTTTATTGGCCACAGTAAAAGGCGATGTGCACGATATTGGTAAAAACATCGTAGGCGTAGTTTTGGCATGTAATAATTTCGAAATCATTGACTTAGGTGTAATGGTTCCGGCCGAAAAAATTCTGCAAGCTGCCATCGATCAAAATGTTGATATGATCGGGCTGAGTGGTTTAATTACCCCTTCATTAGATGAAATGGTTTATGTGGCAAAGGAAATGGAGAAAAGAGGTATGAAAATGCCATTGCTCATCGGTGGTGCTACTACTTCTCGGGTACACACGGCAGTGAAAATAGATCCGCATTATTCGGGGGCTGTAGTTCATGTTTTGGATGCGTCCAAATCTGTGCCGGTTGCAAGCAGCTTGCTTAGCGACGATCAGAAAATCGAGTATATAGTTAATGTAAAAGCTGATTACGAGCGTTTTAGAGAAGAATATGCCAGCAGACAATCGGATAAACAATATTTAAGTATTGCCGAAGCTCGTGCTAATAAATTAAAAATAGATTGGGTAAATAAGGCGATTGTAAAACCGAAGTTTTTGGGTACAAAAGTTTTCGAAAAATACAATTTGAAAGAAATAGCCGAATACATTGATTGGACTCCATTCTTTCAGTCCTGGGATTTGCATGGTCGTTATCCTAACATATTAGAAGACAAAGTGGTAGGTGTTGAAGCAAAAAAACTTTTAGCAGACGCACAGCAAATGCTTTCCAAAATTATTGCAGAGAAATGGTTTGTAGCTAAAGCGGTAATCGGATTCTGGCCATCGAATTCAGATGAAAACGATGTTCAGCAAATCTATAATTTCAGCATTAATGACGAAGGGCACAGTAGTTCATGTTCTTCTTTAGCTCATGATCACAAGGTTTATATTCCAAATACTTTAGAAAAATTGGCCAACCTGCAGCATTTACGTCAGCAAGGTAAAAAAGGCACAGGAATACCGAATTTATCACTGGCAGATTTCGTAGCTCCGGTTTCTTCAGGGAAAACAGATTACACGGGTGGTTTTGCAGTGACCATTTTTGGTGCCGATGAGCGAGCCAAAGAATTTGAGAAAAATCACGATGATTACAACAGTATCATGGTAAAATCATTGGCCGATCGTTTTGCTGAGGCATTTACAGAACTATTACATGCCAGAGTAAGAAAAGAATTCTGGGGATATGAAGCAGAAGAAAACCTGACAAATGAAGACCTGATTAAGGAGAAATACAAGGGAATTCGGCCTGCACCGGGTTATCCGGCCTGCCCGGATCACACTTTGAAAGTGGACCTTTTCCGGCTTTTGGATGCCGAAAAAGAAATTGGTCTGACACTTACTGAAAGTTTAGCTATGTGGCCGGCTTCTTCTGTTAGTGGCTATTACTATAGTCATTCAGAAAGTAAATATTTTGGCCTTGGTAAAATCAACAAAGATCAGGTGGAATCGTATTGCGAATCCAAAGGTGTGGATATGGAGACTGCCGAAAGATGGCTGGGGCCTGCCTTGAATTATTGATTTCTATTTATTATTAGTGCTTTTAAGATTAAGCATTCTCTTTCCTGATATAAAAGATTCTTGTTTTTCTAATTAGAATTCAACTTTAAAAGCTTTTAATGATTATAATCATATTTTCGATAATCTTAACTTTTTAGCTTAGACTTAACTATTGAAATGCATCGTTGAGGTATATACTTTTTTTGATTTTGACATTCATTTGTCTATCATGTAATACACAAGAGGAAAATAAGAAAAAAGGAACTGAAACGGATGATATATCCTTATTAGCCGCCTTGCCATACGAGCCTATTTACCCAGAGAATAATCCTGCTAGCAAGGATAAAATTCAATTGGGTAAATTATTATTTTTTGATCCTATTTTAAGTGGAAACAAAGATGTGGCATGTGCTACTTGTCACCATCCCGAATTTGGCTTTGCTGAAAGCCTGGAAATTTCAATAGGCGTAAATGGTGAAGGTTTAGGAAGTAAAAGACATTTTAAAAATCCTGATTTAATACCTTTTGTTAAAAGGAACTCACAGACGATAGTAAATACAGCCTATAATGGCTTTACAAATTCAGGTGAAATGTTACCTGAAAATGCACCAATGTTTTGGGATTTAAGGGCTTATAGTCTTGAAAAACAAGCCATAGAACCCATTAAGACATTAGAAGAAATGCGTGGTAAATCTTTTTCCGAAGAAACCATCTTAATTGAAGTAATAGATAGGTTATCAAAAATCCAAGGGTATGTTCAATTATTTCAATTAGTATTTTCGGAGCAGTATCCTATAAATATTCAAAATATGGCAAAAGCCATAGCTGCTTATGAAAGGTCAATAATTAGTAATAATTCAAGATTTGATCAATATATGAGAGGCGATGAATCTATATTATCTACAAACGAGAAATTAGGATTAGCGGCTTTTTTAAAATCAGGTTGTACCAAATGCCACAATGGCCCTATGTTTTCCGATTTTAGAACACATATTCTGGGTGTTGATGACAACGAAAAGCTTGGATTCTCCGATGAAGGTTTTGAAAATAATTACGCGTTTCGAACCCCAACTCTAAGGAATCTTAGGTTCACGTCGCCCTATATGCATAACGGAAAAATTAAAACATTGACCCAGGTCTTGGAATTTTATGAAGATTTGTCCGGGGGAAAGA
>JAHEBN010000261.1 GCA_024645245.1 Jiulongibacter sp.
TACCGGAGTTTGCATCCGTTTAGAGTCTTTTTTTGAAATGATGCGGACCTTGGCCGATTTACCGTAATTCATGTGCATTATCATGTATTTTGCCAGATCCGGAGCCGATATTTTCATGCCACCCGTGGGCGAAAAAACAGGCGTGCTGTAACCAAATACGTATTGACTGATTTGCTCCCTTCTGGGGTGGTAAGCATTTTCTGAAAGCGTATATTTTTGATTTTCTTTGTCAAAATCATACAAAGCAGCAAATTTCTGATTATCCAGTGAGTCTACACAAAAGCCGCCGTATAATCCCAGCGGTTTCAGGATATGCTTGTTTACGTATTGGTCGAAACGTTCTCCGGAATATTTTTCAATAAAAGTACCAACCAGGTTAAAATTCAGGTTGCAATATTCGTAACCTTCGCCTGGTGCGTAAGCATTATAACATTTGGCCCAATCCGGATTTTTGGAAGGATCCAGCGGGTCAAGTGTAAAATAACCTTGAGAGTCATTGATCGAAGAGGTGTGCGAAAGCAGCATTTTAAGGCTTATTTTAGTATCCGGAAAGGCGGGATTTCTTATTTTAAAACCCGCTAAATCACTGACATCGTCTGTGAGTTTAAGTTTTCCTGATTCAATTAATTGAAATATAGAAGTGGCTGAAAATGATTTGGATATCGAGGCAATTCTAAAAATATCATTAGAGCTTAGAGCTTCGTTAGTTTCCAGATTTTTCTTACCAAAGGCTTGGGTATAGGTCAATTTACCGTTTTTAACCACCGCTACCGAAAGACCCACGGCATTGTATTTTTCTACTAATGCCTCCAAACTTTTTTCAAGCTGATTTTGGGCACAAACAGGAGAAATAAATAAAAAGAAAAGAAAGAAAAGATTTTTCATCCGGTTTTTTTGATCTTTTACAAAAATAGGATTCAAATTTAATTTTAAAAGGAATTGTCCAAAAATCAGTACTCAAAACACTTCGGACCAATGGTTTAAATTGATTTTTTACTATTTGAATATCTCTTTATAAATTTAACAAAAATCGATACAATTCGCAATTTGAAATTTAGAATAGTAGAAGAAACCAGCACCCAAATTGTACCAGGCTACAGATCTGCAACTTACTTTTTCCTCTCCGCAATTTATCTTATACCGAAACTACCAAAGTGCTTTTTTAATCTGGAAACACGAAATCAATGCACATGGTGAAGCACAATCCCCCGTTAGCATTGTTTTAAGCCAATACCTAAGTTTGAAGTATGAGCAGGGATCAAGATGAAGGCAAAATTTCAGAATCGACCTCAAATGGCGAGTACGAATTCAATGCCTTCTGCCCTAATGTTTAAAGAGAAGATGAAGTAAATAAAAGACTTTAAATCAAATCTGAATTAGAAGGGTGAAGGATGGCGAATTATGTTTGCTCTTTTTTCAGTAAAATAACCACCCTCTTTTTTGCTTATTTTACTTACAGAAATCTGGTTATGGCTCATAGAAATACAGTTTTACCACTTGAAAGCAATTCTTAAATAGCCAATCCTTCCAAATACTTTTCTGCTACACTCCAATAGGCATCTTTTTTACGTTGATCCATTTTATCAAAAGTACTGACGAGCATGCCCAACCTTGGGTTTTTAAGAAAAAAATCCCGCTGTTTATCCATAAACCGCCAAAAAAGAGAATCCCAGATTTCAGACCATTCCCCTTTCTGATAATCGCTCATTTTTATCAGGTAATTGCTGCCACTGATATAAGGTTTTGTGGCGAAAATACCGCCATCGGCAAACTGACTCATGCCGTAAACATTCGGTACCATTACCCAATCATAGGCGTCAACAAACATTTCCATAAACCAACGGTACACTTCATCGGGGTCAAACTCGCAGAGCAACATGAAATTACCCAAAATCATTAACCGCTCAATATGATGACAATAGCCGGTATCCAGCACTTTTTTTATCGTGTCATCTATGGGTGCTATTCCTGTATTTCCCAACCAAAACGATTCCGGGATTTTACGGGTAAATTGCCAATAATTTTTAGTTCGCTCTTCCACCCCACGAAGCTGATATACGGAGCGAATAAACTCTCTCCATCCAATAATCTGGCGTATAAATCCTTCCAGAGAATTAAGAGGAATATCTTTGGCAAATGCGTATCTCAAAGCCTCATCAATAATAAATGCTGGGGTGAGCAAGCCGGTATTTAGCATGGGAGTGAGCATAGAATGATGCAGAAATTTCTCCTGTTTTACAATTGCGTCTTCATATTGCCCAAAGTCTGTAAATCGGGTTTCAAAAAAATCGGTAAGCCATTTACGGCTACTTTCAAAATCCACCGGAAAAAAGTAATCTGTATTGAGTTCACCATAATTCTGATCAAAATACTTTTGCACATATTCAATGGCCTCTTTATGGTATGAATTCAATGATTCAAACCGGACCTTTGGTGGAATTTTATTTTTCGGATACCTTAGGCGATTGTCCGCATCATAAGTCCATTGCCCACCAACAGGTTGATTATTTTCATCTATTAAAATATTCAACCTAACTCTTTGTTTCTTATAAAAATCGGTTTGAAAAAATTTCTTCTTCGAGTTAAAATAAGCTTCCATTTCTTTTTCCGTAAGAATAAAAGAAGCACTTTGGTTTTTATTTAAATGAAGTGCATTTTGTCCCGCCCCTTTTTGGATTCTTCTTTCCAAATAATAATCAACCACAGCCAAGTATTCAATGGATTTAACACCTTTCGCTGCCAGATAAGGCAGTAATTTCCGAATATCGGATAGCTCATCCTGAGATTCGACATATTCCACTTCGATGCCTTTTGCAAGAAGATAAGCCTCATAAAATTTCATAGAAGCTCTATGGAAAGCGATTTTTTGCTTGTGGAAAATATACTGTCGGAAAAAAAGGTACTCTTCTATCAGATACACCTTAGAAGTACGGAAGAGCCATTCTACATCTTCAAAAAGTTGATGTGGAAAAATAAGGGCAACTGTTAATTTTTCAGATTCCGGCATTTTTCACTGCAATATTTTACATCTTCCCACACTTTCTCCCATTTTTTCCGCCAGGTGAATGCTCGACCACACACCAGGCATATTTTGTTAGGCAAATCCGATTTTTTCCTTGTTTTCATTCACGATCATTTAAAACTAAAGATTTCGATTTTAATCGGGATAATTATAACATCATAAACTTAGCTATAGACAGAATAAGTTTTCCAAATTGACAATTTGCTCCCAAACTGAAAGAATTAATAAATCTAATCTTAAATCTCCTTTAAAAAATCTTTTTATCCATTCCGTACTATTTACCTAAAAATGTAAAGCAAAATTATTAATCCATTTTTCAACGGAGGTATTAAGCTGAATATCACAAGCATAAAACACTCATTATTAAATTTTTACAGTCCATTTGTCGGGTTTGGCATAAGTAAAACGCCCCAAGGGGGCCGATTTAAAATAGGCATCTAAGCCACAACTTACCAGCACGCTTGCATCACTCAGATTAATAAATCCATCCGAACCGATTAGCTTTTGGTGGAGTATTACTTCCTGAATACTGCCAATAATCATCACCGTGCCATTTATTTTTATGTCTATTTTTTCTTCAAATTTCATGGCAATTTTCACCACAGCCTGCGATACAAATGGGGCCACATAATCGGCCCGAAATTCTTCCTGAAATCCTACAGCTTCAAACTCCGAATCCATGTATCTGGCGGATGTCTGGTGTGCCTTTTCCCCATCGGAATAATGAACAAAATTAAGCGTATACGAACCAGAGTTCAAAATATTCGTTATCGCGTGGCACACTATAAGGCCTGCTCATGAGTCCAAACAGAGCCGGGTTAGCTCCAAGATGAATCAGGGAATTGAATATTGCCAAATTGCTGATTCCCTTATCTGAAAGTGTTCCAACCAACACAGATTGCCTGAAACCTGCTAATGAGTTTACAAAAGCAGTGCGATATAGTTTTTCAAAACTTTCAATTGCGTTTTTTTTATGTTCATTTCAATTACCTTTTTTGAGATCTGGTATGTGTTTCTATTATTTTTGATTTATTCTTTATT
>JAHEBN010000106.1 GCA_024645245.1 Jiulongibacter sp.
GTTTAGTGATTTATCAAGACGAAAGCCATTTTTACTTTTTGGCAAAATCTATCAAAGATGGTCAAACCCAGGTAGAATTATACAAAAGTGTGCATCGTAAAAAGGATGTAGAATTAATTAATACCCTACCTGTTCGAAACGGAAAATTAGTTCTGCGTATAGGTACAAAAGGCGACAAATGTGATTTTGCAATTTCAGAAAATGGTAGGGAATTTAAGTTTTTAGCTGAAAATCAAGATGGAAAGCACCTTTCAACGAAGTTTTCGGGTGGCTTTGTAGGTTGTGTATATGCCATGTACGCCACTTCAAATGGTGAAAAATCAGACAACACCGCAACATTTAAGTATTTAAAATACAGCGGCAATGACGCAGTTTTGAAATGATGAATTCAATTAGAAAAATAGGGCTCAGTTTTATGGTATTTGGGGAAGTGATTTTTCATTCTTCGGTTTTTGCCCAAGCTCATAACCCCATCATCCACGCCGATGTGCCGGATATGTCTATGGTGCGAGTAGGTGATACCTACTACATGAGCAGCACTACCATGCACATGAGTCCTGGTGTGCCTGTAATGAGTTCCAAGGATTTAATCAACTGGAAATTAGAAAGTTATTGTTACGATACCCTGGTAGATAATGACGCCATGAATCTCGAAAATGGCCAGAGCACCTACGGAAGAGGCTCTTGGGCCAGCTGTATCCGCTACCATAATGGAGAGTTTATCATCAACACTTTTGCGGCCACATCAGGTAAAACCCACATTTTCAGGTCCAAAGACATCAAAGGCCCATGGACAGAGCAGACCTTTAAGCCTGCCTATCACGACCAAACCATTTTCTTTGATGACGATGGCAAAGTTTACATGATTTACGCTGCTGGCAAACTCAAAATTTTAGAATTAAAATCCGATTTGAGTGGCCCCATTGAAGGCTTTGAAGAAAAAGTTTTGATAGAAAACGCCAGTGCTCCAGCAGGCGATAATATCATGCTTGGGGCAGAAGGCTCTCAGTTATTTAAAGTCAATGGCAAATATTATTTGTTCAACATCACCTGGCCACGTGGCGGAATGCGTACCGTAGTGATTCACCGTGCGGATAATATCAATGGTCCATGGGAGGGCCGAGTAGGACTACAAGATAAAGGCGTGGCTCAGGGTGGTTTGATAGATACACCAGACGGCCGCTGGTTTGCCTACTTATTTAAAGACAATGGCGGAGTAGGGCGTATTCCTTATTTGGTTGCGGTCAAATGGGAAAACGGCTGGCCAGTTTTGGGTGAAAATGGCAAAGTGCCCATGACGCTTGATTTACCGGCCAACAAAAGTTTGATTCCTGAATTGGTCAATTCTGATGAATTTAATAGAAAAACAAAGACTTTGCCCCTTCAATGGCAGTGGAATCATAATCCCGACAATCGTCTTTGGAGCCTCAAAAAAGGAAAATTGAGACTCGTAACAGGAAGAATTGACACGGCATTTGTCTTCGCCAAAAATACTTTGACCCAGCGTACCATCGGCACAGAATGCAGTGGCAGCACGCTTTTGAGTACCAAAGGAATGAAAAATGGCGACTTTGCTGGTCTATGTTTATTACAAAAAAACTATGGCTTAGTCGGTGTGAAAATGCAGAATGGTCAAAAATTCATAGGGATGGAAAGTGTGGCGGCGGGTAAAGAAGAAATTCGAATTCCATTGACAAAAAAGAAAGTATTCTTCAAGGCCGATTGCGACTTCAAAGAAGGCAAAGATTTAGCACAATTTTACTACAGCCTCGATGGCAAAAGCTGGACGGCCATCGGATCCAAAATGAAAATGCCCTATACCCTACCGCACTTTATGGGCTATCGCTTTGGCCTCTTTAATTATGCCACAGAGCAAACTGGCGGCTATGCGGATTTTGATTGGTTTAGAATTTCAGATAATATAACAGAATAGGATGCCCACAATTTCAATAACTTTTAAGATTAGAATTGGCTTATTTTTAATCACATTTTTGGCCATAAACTCACTGAGTATAGCTCAAAATAAGAAAAAGTTTAGTAGTCCTAATGGTCAGATTTTAGCGAAAGTTTTCACTGATGAAGACTATTCAACTAACAAATTAGGCTTGCCTGGAAAAGCATTTTTGATGGACTCACCCTTCGGGATGAAAATCAATATGAGCTATTTTTTTCGAGGGAGGTGAAAACAGCAGACACTAAACTGAATTATTGTTTCCCTACGCACTAGTTTGCACAAATATAAATTGTCCTAAAATGAAAAATTTGAAAAAAATACAAATGCATCCATTGATTAAAAATATTAGAAAACCGGCAGTTTGCTTGCTGCTCAGTTTGGCAGGTTTGAAATCGCATGCCCAAGAAATCATAACGTTATTTCCTGATGGCGTACCCAATGCCAAGCCGAATGAAGTTGTAGAAACGGGAGCTGACAGAGGCTTGTACAAAGGCGTCACTAATCCTACCCTGGAATACATCAAACCAGAAAACCCCAATGGCACGGCTGTGATAGTTATTGCTGGCGGAGGCTACGGCGTGATTGTTTTTAACGGTGAAGGCCTCAGTACTGCCAAGTCTTTGGCAGATAAAGGCGTCTCGGCTTTTGTGCTCAAATACCGTCTGCCTAGCGATGAAATAATGGTGGACAAACGCATCGGTTCTTTGCAGGATGTGCAGCAATCCATCAAATATTTGCGTGAAAACGCTGCTAAATATGGCATTAACAAAGACAAAATAGGCGTGATGGGCTTCAGTGCTGGCGGGCATTTGGCCAGTACGGCAGCTACGCATTTTGAGAAATCCTATATAGCGAATCCAGAAAACACCAGTTTACGACCAGACTTTCAGGTATTGGTATACCCTGTAATCACGATGCAAAATGCACTCTCACATGGCGGTTCCAGAGATAATTTAATTGGCAAAAATCCATCACAAGAAGACATCGATTTGTTTTCAAACGAAATGCAGGTCAAAGAAAACACGCCTATAACTTGGCTCACGCACGCTGCCGACGATAAAGTGGTGGATGTGGACAATAGCATTAACTATTTTGAAAAATTGAGAAAAAGCGAAGTAGAGGTAGAGATGCACATTTATCCAAAAGGGGACCATGGATTTATATTCAAACATCCCGGCTGGATGGAGCCACTTTTTGAATGGTTCAAAAGAAATAATTTACTGTGATTTTTAACATTTCAACCCTTATGAAAAAAAATTTAATACTCCTGTTTTTTGCCTTGATTTTGAGCTCTCAAACTTTTGCTCAAGCTTGGTCATCTGTGGCAACACAATACGGAAAAGTACAAGGAACCTACGAAAAAGGTCTTCAGGTGTTCAAAGGCATTCCTTTTGGAGCATCTACAGGCGGTGAAAACAGATGGAGAGCTCCTCAGCCAGCACAAAATTGGACAGGAATTAGAATGGCAACGTATTACGGCCCAAGTCCATACCAAGGCGGAAATCCACCTGCAGGCAAAAGCGAAGACTGTCTTTACTTAAATGTTTGGAGTCCAGCCAAAACGCCTACCGAAAAGCTCTCTGTATTAGTTTGGATATATGGAGGAGGATTTGCTTTTGGCTCTACCGCAGAACCGGGATATACGGGCGAAAATTTAGCAAACAAAGGTGTGGTCTATGTTTCGATTCCTTATCGGGTTGGTCAATTGGGCTTTTTGGCACATCCTGAAATGAGTGCTGAAACCGCACAGAAAACATCAGGAAACTACGGTTTACTGGACATGATTGCGGGTTTGAAATGGATTAAAGAAAATATTACTGCTTTTGGTGGCGACCCGGATAAAGTCACCATTTTCGGTGAATCAGCAGGTGGAATAGCCGTGAGTATGCTTTCCGCTTCTCCATTAGCCAAAGGACTTTTTCATGGGGCTATTTCTCAAAGTGGCGGAAACTTCGGACCACCAAGAATAACCACCTACCCAGGTGAAAATCAGAAACTATTGGCAGATGCGGAGCAGTCAGGATTAGAATATATGGAGAAAGCAGGAGTGAAATCATTGGCAGAAATGAGAGCCATTCCAGTAGATAAACTGCCTATGGGTTTTGGGATGCCGGGTGGCTGGCCTATTATTGACGGATACGTAATTCCAGCTGATCAGCACACACTTTATGAACAAGGAAAATACAATGATACCCCCATTTTGGTTGGCTATAATTCTGATGAGGGAATGAGTTTCAGACCACCAAAAACGCCTGAAGAGTATGTGGAAGGTGTTAAAACCAGATATGGAAAATTTGCCGATGATTTGATAAAAGCATACCCTGTGGGTGAAACAAAAGTACCCAAAACCGCTCGTGATTTAGCTCGTGATGCGGCTTTCGGCTGGCAAACATGGGCATGGGCAAAACTGCAATCCGAAACGGGCAAGTCTCCTGTGTATTACTATTATTTTGACCAACATCCTGACTATGCTGCCGACTCTCCTCAGCATGGTACTGGTTCCCCACACGGGCAGGATGTCGCCTATGTTTTCGGGCATACCGACCCTAAAAGCAAGCAAGCGGATGCTTCAGATACGGAGGTTTCAGAGGCCATGATGACTTACTGGACCAATTTCGCGAAATACGGACATCCAAATGGCAATGGTGTACCTACCTGGCAAGCTTTTACTCCTACCAACCATGAGGTGATGTATTTTCACCAAAAACCTAAAATGGGTGGTATACCGAGCGAAGCGGCCTTGAAAGTTTTGGACAAATATTTTGACTGGAGACGTACAGCCGAAGGGCAAGAGTGGGCGAAATAATTTGATTTTAATTAATATAGGATATCATAAATGAGTAGGTTAAAGAAAATAATTGGTTTGTCAAAATTGCAAGTTGTGAAAAGAATTGGGTTGAGTTTTTTGTGTTTACTCTGTATTAATTCTTCTTTTGCTCAGGTTTCCGCACCTCAACCCGTTTTGCCAATTCCAAACGCGAACCAACTCCGCTGGCAGCAAATGGAGTATTATTCCTTTGTGCATTTATCTGTAAACACTTATACAGACATGGCCTGGGGATTTGGAAATGAAAACCCGAAGTTTTTTAATCCGACCGAATTAGATTGCAGACAATGGGCCCGAATATCCAAAGAAGCAGGCATGAAAGGCATTATTCTTACAGCCAAACACCACAGCGGCTTTTGCCTTTGGCCCTCTAAATACACTGAATATTCTGTCAAAAACTCTCCTTGGCGAGATGGAAAAGGCGATATGGTGAAAGAACTGGCGGATGCTTGCAAGGAGTACGGACTTAAATTTGGCGTCTATCTCTCTCCATGGGACAGAAATCATCCTGACTACGGCAAACCTGAATATATTACGTATTTCAGAAACCAGTTGACTGAATTGCTGACTAATTACGGCGATGTTTTTGAGGTTTGGTTTGACGGAGCCAATGGCGGCACTGGTTATTATGGAGGAGCTAACGAAAATCGAAAAATTGACCGTGACACCTATTACGATTGGAAAAACACGTATGCATTGGTAAGAAAACTGCAGCCAGAGATTGTCATCTGGAATGATGGCGGTGACCGTGCCGACCTCCGCTGGGTAGGTACCGAGGCGGGCTACGTAGGCGAAACCAACTGGAGTTTGTTAAATGCGACGGGTGATGTGCCAGAAGATATGCTGCGTTATGGGGTAGAAAATGGAAATGCTTGGGTACCTGGAGAAGTAAATACTTCTATAAGGCCTGAGTGGTTTTACCACCCAAAAGAAGATGAGCGAGTGAAAACTCTGCCACAGTTGATGGATACGTATTACAATTCTGTGGGTAGAAATGGCACCCTGTTGCTCAATTTTCCTATCATGCCAAATGGCTTAATTCACCCTACAGACGAGAAAGTAGTATTAGATTTTGCTGCAGCCAGAAAAGAAGCTTTTGACAAAAATCTGGTACTAAACGTAAAAGCTCAAGCCAGTTCTTTCAGAGGGAAAGACAAAAAATACAATGCCGACAAAGCCTTGGATGGCAATGAAGACACCTACTGGACTGTGGATAACCAAGTAAAAACAGCTTCTTTGACAATTGACCTTAAAAAAGAGACTGATTTTAATCGGTTTTTGGTGCAAGAATACATTACTTTAGGTCAAAGGGTCAAAAGTTTTACACTGGAAGCATGGGTCAATGGAGCATGGGAAAAAATTGACGAACAAACTACCATTGGTTACAAACGAATTCTACGTTTTCCAACGGTTAAAGCCTTTAAAATTAGATTTACAATAACAGATGCTAAGGCCGAACCGCTAATCTCAAACATAGAAGTATACAATGCCCCCGTAATCATTTCGCCACCGACCATTACCCGAAATAAAAACGGCGATGTGAGAATTGTACCGGGCGATGAAGCTGCAGAAATTTATTATACGTTGGATGGTTCTTCGCCGAATAATCAATCAGCGAAATATACGGGTCCGATTGCTACTTCGGATGGAAAATTAGAAGTCAAAGCCGTAAGTTATAGTCCTGTTTCAGGCAAAATGAGTGAAGCTTCACAAGAGAAATTTGATGTTTCCAGAAAGCACTGGAAGGTTTTGAATGTATCAGATGAAAATGTAAATAGGATTTTTGATGGACAAAACGAAACCAATTGGAATACCAAAGAAAAAGCACCGGCAGAAATCATCATTGATATGGGTCAAAATCAGCAATTAGTCGGATTCCAATACCTCCAGAATCAACATTGGTGGGCTGATGGCAGCATCATTACACGTTACGAATTTTCTGTTTCTGACGATAATCAAAAATGGAAATTGGTAAGCGATGGCGAGTTTTCAAACATTAAAAATAACCCAACTTGGCAAGTAAAAACGTTTAATCTTATGAATGTCAGATACATAAAGCTACTGGCAATCAAAACACTTGGCGAAAGTAGCAATCCTGGAATAGCTGAAATTGATATTATTACTAAATAGGAAATAAATAGGCAACCTCACCAAATTTTTGATTGACACATTTTGATGAATTGTTACAAATATTTGTCCACCACATTACAAGAGATTTTTAAATAATTATTGATTTATATACTATTCAACCAAAAAACAATAAAAAAAAGAATACTAAAAATTACCGCTTTTGCTGCAATGACTATCGGTATAATCAATGTAAATGCCCAACAAACTGCTATGATAGAAGACTTTAAGCCTTCTACCAAAAACCAGCCGCAGCAAGAATACCCTATGGTTAACTCTCAAGGCTATGCTCGTTTCAAAATAGTGGCTCCCGCAGCCGATAGCGTAAGGGTGAGTTTGGGATTGGGCGGCAAAGACGGCACTAAACTAGCAAAAGCGGAAGATGGTACTTGGATGGGCACTACCGAAGGACCAATGGACGAAGGTTTTCACTATTACAATGTTAAAATTGATGGAGGAAAATTCAATGACCCGGGTGCTATGAACTATTACGGTTCTACCCGTTGGGAAAGTGGTATTGAAATCCCTGCCCATGACCAAGATTTTTATGCTTTAAAAAATGTTCCGCACGGAAATGTACAGCAAATACTCTTTCCATCACCAAGTACCAATACATACCGCCGAGCTTTTGTATACACGCCTCCTGCTTATGATAAAGGCAAAAACAAGTATCCTGTTCTTTATTTACAACACGGTTGGGGTGAAGATGAAACCGCTTGGATGAACCAAGGCCATGCCAATCTAATTATGGATAACCTGATTGCTGAAGGAAAAATTGAGCCTTTTATCATTGTGAATACCTATGGAATGACCAATGAAATAAAATGGGGAGGCATGAAAGACTTCAGAATTGAACCTTTTCAAACTGTGCTTGTGGATGAATTGATTCCTTATGTAGATACTAATTTCCGTACGCTAGCTACCAAAGATAAAAGAGCCATGGCTGGTCTTTCGATGGGTGGCATGGAAACTAAAACAATCACACTTAACAAGCCAGACGTATTCTCCCACTATGGCTTACTGAGTGGCGGTATATATTTACCAGAAGATATCAAGGATAAATCACAAGTAAAAATGATATTTCTAAGTAGTGGAAGTAAAGAAAATCCAGAACGAATTCTGGATGCAGCTTTTAAACTTAAAGAAGCGGGATTTAAGGTGACCACCTATGTTTCCGACAACACAGGTCATGAATTCCAAACTTGGCGAAGAAGTTTATTGGAATTGGCCCCCTTGCTTTTTAAATAAGTCTTGCACATAAACTCTTCAAAAATATGAAAAAAATAGCAGTTTTAATCATCTGTTTTATTGGTTTTAGTCCTTTGACTTTCTCCCAAAAAATAGAAAAAGAAATGCCAACAGGCTATGAGCAAAGCTCAATTGGTACTGCCAAGGGCAAGATAGATAGTATCACGTATGCGTCTAAAACCGTTGGCTCGGTTCGTAAAGCATTGGTTTATACACCTCCTGGATGTAATAAAAAAACCAAATACCCAGTATTTTACTTGTTACATGGCATTGGAGGCGATGAAAAAGAATGGCTAAAGGGTGCAAATCCTCAGGTTATTCTTGACAATCTTTTCAACGAAGGCAAAATACAGCCGATGATCGTAGTTATGCCCAATGGCCGTGCCATGAAAGATGACCGTGCGGGTGGAAATGTATTTGAAAAACCTCGTGTTGAAGCATTTGCAACTTTTGAAAAAGATTTGTTGAATGACCTGATACCTTTTATCGATAAAAAATACCCAACACTTACGGATAAAGACAATCGTGCAATTGCTGGCTTGTCAATGGGTGGCGGTCAGTCTCTCAATTTTGGTTTGGGAAATTTGGATACCTTCTCTTGGGTGGGTGGTTTTTCATCTGCACCAAATACCAAAGCACCTAAAGAGCTGATGCCTGACCCTGAGACGGCTAAAGACAAGCTGAAATTCCTCTGGCTTTCTTGTGGAGATAAAGATGGCCTTTTGACATTCACCAAACGTACGCATGAGTATATGTATCAAAACAACGTACCTCACGTGTATTATTTAGAACCTGGTGTACATGATTTCAAAGTTTGGAAAAATGGTTTGTACATGTTTTCACAGTTTTTGTTTAAACCTGTAGATAACGAAAGTTTAACTTCATATACTTTGCTGGGCACCCCAGCATCTACCAATATCAAGAATGCGGCTTACCCACAAATTTTGCCAGACAACCGAGTGGTTTTTAAAACAAAAGCACCGAATGCCCAAAAAGTGCAGATAGACCTCAGTGGCAAGCATGACATGGTGAAAGATGACGAAGGATTCTGGACCGTAACTACGCCTCCAATAGGCCCTGGTTTTCATTATTATTCATTGCTAATAGATGACGTAGCCGTGGCAGACCCCGCCTCAGAAACATTCTACGGTATGGGCCGCATGGCCAGTGGCATAGACATTCCTTTTCCTGGAGACGATTTTTATGCATTGAAAGATGTGGCACATGGTGAAGTCAGAATGAAACGCTATTTCTCTAATGTGACTTTTGGTTGGAAGAGATATTTCATTTATACCCCACCAGGCTATGATAAAAATACGGATAAAAAATACCCTGTGTTATATATCCAACATGGGGGTGGAGAAGACGAGCGAGGCTGGGCTACACAAGGAAAAACGGACTTAATTTTGGATAATTTAATAGCCGAAAATCAGGCTGAACCCATGCTCATCGTGATGATGGATGGCAATATGTACGGCGGTGGTGGCGGCATTGGCGGTTTTAATACCAGAGCTTTGGAGCAGTTTACCCGAGAACTGAAAGATGTAGTTATCCCCGATGTAGAAGCCAATTTCAGAACCAAAACAGACGCAAAAAATCGTGCTTTGGCAGGATTGTCAATGGGTGGTTTGCAAACCTTACATGCTGGTCTGAGAAATACCGATATGTTTAATTATCTGGGTGTTTTCAGTTCTGGCTGGTGGTCAAACAACAGCGATCTTTCTGGACCTGAATATGATTTCATGGAGAAAAATAAAACAGCCATTAATAATAATCTGAAAGAATTCTGGATTTCGCAGGGGGGCAAAGAAGACATTGCTCATGCCAACTGCCAAATTATGATGAAAAAATTCGACGAAATGGGCATCAAATACCGCTACAGCGAGTATCCTGGAGGTCACGCCTGGCCGGTATGGCGACATGATTTGTATAAGTTTGCACCTTTATTGTTTAAATAGTAAATTTTGATAACAATTGAATTCAACCTTAATAAAAACAGAAAAATGCATCAAAATCTAAAGCCCAGTTTTGGGCTTATCATCACTATTGTATTGATGATAAGCTGTGCACAAATAGGCAAAGCCCAAGGACCTCCAAGACGAGTACTACCGCCGATTCCTATTAAAGGAGATACAAGCCACAACTTAAATAGGCATTTTATACCCTCAAGCAGTGCTAAAATAAGTCCTGGCAGCAAAGGCTTTATACAGCGATGGAATGTCTTGGAACCCATCAAAAAAGAGATTGCTCGTAATAATATTTTTACAGACAATTATCTTAGAACCAATATTTTGGCTGATAACTATTCTACCGATTTTATGTCTATTCCCAAGAAAGATGAAAAGGTAAAAGTAGGTGAGCAGAACTTGAAATGGTATGCTTTAGATAGTAAAACCTTCAATTTCAATTTATTCAATTTTTCGTATGACATCAATCAACCCAAATATGGTTTGCTCTTTTGGTTGGTAACCGTAATAGACAGTCCCCAAGAGTTACAAAATGTAAGAATGACCGCTGGATGTAATTCAGGAGGGATGTTTTGGCTCAATGGCGAAGAAGTGCTGATGCTCTCAGGAGACAGAGATATGATTGTCGACAATGTGAGTTCACAAAGAATCACCCTTAAAAAAGGAAGAAATATTATTCGCGGTGCAGTAATCAATGGCCCCGGTATGATTAATTTCTGTATGCGTTTTATTGATGAAAAAGGCAATCCAGTTACTAATTTCAGCATCAGCAAAGACTGATGAATGTATTTAGAAACACCATCCAAAAAACTACGAAAATGATGAAATTTAATATAATAAGTGTTCTCTTACTGGTTTTGACGAGTGCCCTTCAGGCTCAAACAGGCAGGCCTTTTATACACGACCCATCCACCATTATGGAGTGTGAGGGTAAATTCTACACTTTTGGCACTGGAGGTGGTGGCCTGATATCTAACGACGGTTGGACCTGGTACGGCGGTGGCGTAAGGCCCGGTGGAGGGGCTGCTCCTGATGCTATAAAATTAGGCAACCGTTACCTTATCGCTTACGGAGCCACTGGAGGTAGTACCGACCATAAGGGCATCATATATACCATGTGGAACAATACCCTCGACCCCAATTCGCCAGATTTCAAATACAGCGAACCGCAATTAGTGGCCACTTCTGATGGCTATGAAGAATGTGATGCCATAGACCCTGGGCTCATGCTTGACCCTACTACCGGAAGACTGTGGATGACCTACGGAACCTACTATGGTTTTAGCCGAGTAATAGAGCTTGACCCTAAAACGGGAAAACTAAAAAGTGGCAACAAACCTGTGGATATAGCTCTTGTGTGTGAGGCCACAACTATGGTTTACAATGATGGCTGGTATTATTTATTGGCCACACATGGCAGTTGTTGCGACGGGGCCAATTCTACTTACAATGTGGTCGTAGGCCGCTCCAAAAAACCAACCGGGCCATTTGTGGACAATGTAGGTCGCAGTATGCTTGAAGGTGGCGGCAAAATGGTAGTGGCTACCCGAGGAAAATTAATAGGTCCTGGACATTTTGGTCATATGATTTTAGAACCTGGGGTAGAGAAAATGTCTATCCACTATGAAGCCGATTTAGACCAAGGAGGAAAGAGTGTTTTGGGCATTTTGCCCCTTATTTGGAAAGATGGCTGGCCAATAGCCGGTGAAAAATTCAAAGAAGGTACTTATGAAATAGAATCATTAAGAAGAGGTTACGGCTTGGAACTTGCGGTAGACTTTACCCGTATGCCCCGGGGTCAAGGTGGTTTTGGAAGACCTACAAATGAGCCTATTGTACCTTTGGCTATGCAAGAACTAAAAGATGTGGAAGGCACTTGGCCTTCAGGGGACATTGGATTAAGAATAGGCGATTACATGAACCGACCGCACCAAAAATGGAGCATAACTGATGCTCCTGATACCACAGGATATTTGGGCGGGCCTTATTATAAAATTATAATAGCAGGCACCGAGCGGGCTTTAAACGCTACCACAAATGGAGAAGTTAAGACCGTGCCTCAGTTTACAGGCTCTGATGACCAACTATGGAGAATCGACCAGTTAACCGATGGTAGCTATCGCATTATGCCCAAAACGATACCAAACTCAAACAAAAAACTGGTCTTATCGTCTGCAGGAGATAGCACGCCGACCTTAGCAGAGTTTGATTTTAAAAGCGATAATTCGAAGTGGAATTTTAGGGTTGGTATAGCACCTTAACAGGCTGCAAGGTAAAGAAGAATTGTGCCATTCAAATAACTTGTTTATAGCTCTTTTGCTCAATACATGAGAAGCATTTCTTATATTAAATGGCTTCGCTAATTTACCAGAAAAGTAAAGAAATCATTGATGCAAGCTATATGCTTTGCACGGCTTTCACAATGTTTATCCCTATTACCGACCGACCACATCATTGGTATATATTTCCCTTCTTGGTTAAGATACGCTCCCACTTTAGTTGGTTTCCCCATTGCACCAATATTTGGATTTGTTTTGGCCGATATTTTACATATTGGATTATATATTCGGGACTGGCGATCTCATAAGCGTTGGAACGTATTTCTTTTTGCCTTGCTCTTTTTGATTTCCTATCATTTCTCGGTATTAAACTTTTAAAAATATCCATTTTGTGTCAAATTCTGTGAAGGTTCGCTTCTTTTTAATATTTTTTACACGCAATCGGTTTTAATCAGAACTTCTAAATACTAACACATAGCAATACTAAAATTATTTAGTAGCTTCGCAAAACTTCAATAGACTAATGAAAACCCTCCTTTACTCAGCATTAAGCTTGTTCTTGCTTGTTTCATGTGAAGAAACCGAGAACAATAAAATTGATTTCGACGGAATTGATTTAAGTATAAAACCAGGCGATAACTTCTTTTTACATGTAAATAAAAACTGGCTAGATTCGGCAGTTATTGCAGATGATGAGGTGGGTGTGGGTTCTTATAGTTTCTTAAATATTCCTCAGAAAAAACTCTTAGAAAATATTCTGGTAGAAGTCTCTAAAGGTACCTATAAAAAAGGAACGCCAGACCAGATGGTGGGCGACTTTTATAGCTCAGGCATGGATACAGTAAGAATCAATGAACTTGGTTTTGAACCTATTAAACCTTTGCTTAACAGAATAAATTCAATCAAAAGCACATCTGAAATAATGAGTTTTGTAGCCGATGAATTAAAAGCAGGTAATACCTCGCTGGTGAGCATGGGGGTTTTTCCAGACAATGAAAACAGTAAGGTAAACATGCTACATTTTAGTCAAACCGGTTTAGGTCTTCCAGACCGTGACTATTATTTTAATACAGACGAGTCCACAATAGAAATCCAAAAAGCATACAAATCTTATTTAACCAAATTATTTAAATTAGCAGGAATTACTAAGGAGGAAAAGAACATAGAAACTGTTTATTCCATTGAAAAAAAATTAGCCCAAATTCACAAAACCAGAACGGAACGGAGAGACATAAAGGCCAATTATAACAAATTGGCAGTATCTGATCTTGCTAAACGCCAACCGAATATAGCTTGGTCTACTTTACTGCAAAATTTGGGTGCTGAAGCTGATTCTCTGGATATTATGCAGCCCCTATATTATGAAAAATTGAATGCATTGCTGGGCTCTATTTCTTTAACAGATTGGAAGCTTTATTTAAAAGCAAATGTGATGACTCACTATGCTGATATTTTGAGCAAGCCTTTTGAAATTGCTTCTTTTGATTACAATAAAGTGATAACAGGACAAGATGTTCAAAAAACACGAGCTCAGTTGATGGTTCAGAATGTAGATTTGTACCTTGGTTATGCTCTTGGGAAAATATACGTCAAACGTTATTTTAATGAGGTCGCCAAAAAGAGAATTTTGGACTTGGTAAACAACCTACAAAAGGCATTTGAGGTCAGGATAAATGAGCTGGACTGGATGAGCGACAGCACAAAAATAAAGGCCAAAGAGAAACTTTATACCATTGCAAAGAAGATTGGCTACCCGGATGTTTGGAGAGAATATGGTGACATTGAAATAAAAAAAGACAGCTATTTTGAAAATGTTGTCGCCTTATCAAAAGAAGATTACCAATTTGAATTGGCTAAATTAAACAAAGCACCCAATAGAGATGAATGGCATACCACGCCTTCTACAGTAACGGCATATTATGATGCATCTTTGAATGAGATTGTTTTCCCTGCAGGCATTTTACAGTTTCCTTATTTTGATTTAAATGCAGACGATGCCCTAAATTATGGCGGTATCGGAATGGTGATCGGACATGAATTAACGCATGCTTTTGATGATAGAGGTGCCCAATATGATAAAGATGGCAATGTAAAAAACTGGTGGACAGCAGAGGATTACGAGAAATTTAAGGCCAAAACTCAGCTGATAATAAATCGGTATAACACCTTTACTGTTTTAGATAGTTTACATTTAAATGGAGCATTAACTGTAGGCGAAAATGCCGCAGATAATGGTGGTATGGCCATTGCATATTCTGCTTTTAAATTAACCGAACAGGGGCAGGATACCACTAAAATTAACGGATATACACCAGACCAACGTTTCTTTTTGTCGATTGCACGTATATGGCGTGTAAAAACTCGGGACGAATATTTACGGAATTATGTCAAAAACGACCCGCATTCACCACCCATTTGGCGAGTAAATGGTCCTACTATGAACTTCACACCTTTTTATGATGCATTTGAAGTTAAACCTGGTGATAAAAATTACAAACCGTTGGAAGAAAGAATAAAGATTTGGTGATGATGAAATCAATGATGGTTTTGCATTTTCGGGTCTCCTAAGGGACCCTGAAACTCCAAATGCCATTTCCATTTTACGCCTTTAACCAATGTCATTCAAAAAAACACTTTATATACTAAGCTTATTTCTGACTCTTCAGACTCAGGCTCAAGTTTACACAAATCCTCTACTTCCTATGGGTCCAGACCCTTATAGCACCTACAAAGACGGGTACTACTACTACACGCACACCCTGCAAGGAAGAGTGGAGCTTTGGCGAACCAAAAACTTAGCAGATTTGGCTACTGCCGAGCATAAAGTTATTTTCACTCCGCCGGTAAATACCATGTATTCTAAAGAGCTGTGGGCACCTGAATTTCAATTTCTAAACGGTAAATGGTATGCTTATTTTGCA
>JAHEBN010000107.1 GCA_024645245.1 Jiulongibacter sp.
AGCAGCTACTCCACTGGTGGTTCCCATTAGTCCACCAAAAATCATAGCGGAAAGTGGATTGTCGAGCATGACTTTTTTTGCCACAATTGGTGTTCCGATTGTCACGAATATGCTTTTAACTACGCCCGTGGCAATACTAAGTGCAATGACTTCGGAAGAAGCATTAACAGCAGTGCCGGTAACAGGCCCAACTATAAAAGTTACCGCTCCCGCTCCGATGGTAGTAAGACTTTCCGCATCAGAATAGCCAAAGGCCAGTGCGATAATCAGACCAATTGCAAAGGAAAGTCCCGTACCTATCAACAGGGAAATAACTCCGGCTTTACCAGCCTTTTTCATTAAAGCCAGACTTGCCCCTAAAGCCGTGGAGGTAATGGCAAAGTCACGAAAAACAGAACCTCCAAATTCTTTGAATCCTGCAAAAATGGGTAAGTCGGCCAAACCTTTGCTTCCACCAGTCATACTTCCACCTATATAAGCCAATATTAAACCAATAATAATAGCTATTGCAGAGCCTGGAATCTTATTCTTTAATATTTTGGCTGAAATCAGGCTGCTTAAAAGCATGATCAGGCCTGTAATCAGAAATGCCAGAATAAGTCCGTTTTTTTCAGCAAATTTCAGCAGATTTTCAGGCATCGTTTTTTAATGATTTAGTAAGATAGGGGATGAGAAAATAGCAGGCTATTACCGGAATTACCCCGGCTATGATGGCCAATAAACCGGATGATAGGGCTTGTTTTACATTCTGGATGGCACTCATGCCAACAATTATCGGAATGTACAGCGAACTCCAAAATGCTATCCCTTTATCGTCTTCTATATTTATAAAGTCCTTTTTCGTAAATCTGTCGTGAAGCAAAATCAAAAAAAGCATGGCAAAGCCAACACCGCCCACATTCGAATTTATACCAAGTGTAATTCCAAGTAATTCACCAAGCAGTTGCCCAAGTATGTAACAAAAGGATAAAAGTGCGAGTCCGTATATTGCCATGATTATTAAAATCGGTATCCGATAAGGAAATCTTTAACCGACATTCTTTTTTTGCCTTCCAATTGTAATTCTAAAATATTCATTGCTCCGTTTTGACATGCAAACCGGAGGTAGTTTTTACCGTCCGAAGATACCTGAAAAGGAGTTGAAATTTTCTCATTTTCCAGATCAAATTCTGCGGTTTTTTCTGCCTTAAATATTTTCAATGTTTTATCGCCAAGTAGGGTCCATGCGGCAGGATAGGGCGATAAACCACGGATGAAATTATGGATTTTTTCGGTAGTTTGGGTCCAATCAATCTCACAATCCTCTTTAAATATTTTGGGGGCACTTCTTAAAGTTTCATATTCCGGCTGATCGATTTGCGGATAATTGTTTTCTTCAATCGCATTTACAGTTTTAAGAACCAATCGTGCACCGGTTACCATGAGTCTGTCGTGTAATTTTCCTGCATCTTCGTCTTCATTTATTGGGGTTTTTTCTGAGAAAATTATTTTACCGGTATCGATTTCTTTTTCAATAAAAAAGGTAGTTACACCGGTTTCTTTTTCGCCATTAATTATCGCCCAGTTTATGGGTGCTGCACCACGATATTGCGGTAATAGTGATCCATGGAGGTTAAAAGTTCCCTTAAAAGGCATAGACCAAACTAACTCCGGTAGCATTCGGAATGCAACTACCACTTGCAGATCGGCCTTGAAAGAAGCCAGTTCTTTCAGGAAATCGGGATTTTTTAATTTTTCTGGCTGTAGTACTGGTATTTTTTGACTTAAGGCATATAGTTTTACAGGTGTTTCGTGTATTTTCTGTCCACGCCCGGCTGGTCGATCAGGAGCAGTAATTACAGCCACTACATTCTTCTTGTTTTCCACTAACATTTTTAAGCTTTCCACCGCAAAATCGGGTGTGCCCATAAAGATAATACGCATCTCTTTTCGTTTTTGTCGATACAAATCTAATCAATTTGACTGCTTTTATTCCTGTTCTAAATTTTGAATTAAGCCGATTAAATTTGTATTTTTGCAAACCTTTAGAAGTAAATGAAGAAAATAATTAATAATTTGAAGGTTTTAGAACGATATAGATAGTTTCTGTTTGTACATAATAATACAGGAACGGTCGACTAGTCGCCGTTCTTTTTTTTTCCACCCCTCTGAGCAATTGGAGGGTGGTTTTTTTTTAGAATCAATATAAAATTAATAGTATGTCCGGATTTCAATATTACACCCAGGAAGGTTTCGATAATTTAAAGAATAAACTGCAGCACCTTAAAACTAAGGGTCGTCAGGAAATTGCCGCAGCAATTGCAGAAGCCAGAGATAAAGGAGATTTGTCGGAAAATGCTGAATATGATGCAGCAAAAGATGCTCAAGGCCTGATGGAATCAGAAATTTCGAAATTGGAAATTCTGATGAGTAATGCACGTATTTTAGATGAATCGGCAATAGATACTTCGAAAGTATCTTTGATGAACAAAGTGACCATAAAAAATGTGAAAAACGGAGCTAAGATGGTGTATACACTTGTGCAGGAAGAAGAAGCCAACCTGAAAGAGGGGAAAATATCCATCAACTCC
This sequence comes from Jiulongibacter sp., assembly GCA_024645245.1. Lineage (GTDB taxonomy): Bacteria > Bacteroidota > Bacteroidia > Cytophagales > Spirosomataceae > JAHEBN01. Next base: position 2,571 of record JAHEBN010000107.1, read on the forward strand.
CCATTTGCCAAAGGGCTTTTAGGAAAGAAAGTGGGCGATATGGCTCAGATTCAAGCTCCTGCCGGAATGGTGGAAGTAGAAGTGCTGGATATCAGTATGTAAATTTACCAGGGTTATTACAATTAAATAATCTTATTCAGAAAGTCGGTTTATTGCCGACTTTTTGTATTGAGTGAGCTATAGAATTATAAAGCTCAAATTCTATGAGTCTCGTTATTCTTTAAATTTGGCTAAAACTATCAATTTCTTAATTCAGGATTTAGTAATTTGCCACTTTAAAATATCAAACGAATGCCATCTATATTTTCTAAAATAGTCAGTGGGGAAATACCTGCATACAAAATAGCAGAAGACGATAATTTTCTCGCTTTTCTGGATGTTTTTCCTTGTGCAAAAGGGCATACACTTGTGATCCCTAAAAAGGAAGTAGATTATATTTTCGACCTGGAAGATGAACTTTATGCTGGATTGATGGCATTTGCTAAAAAGATCGAACCCGCAATTCGTCAAACTATTCCATGTAAAAGAGTTGGGATTGCAGTGATCGGTTTAGAAGTTCCGCATGCTCATGTACATTTGATCCCTATGAACTCGATGGCCGATATGAATTTTAATTCCAAAATTAAGATTTCACCAGAAGAGTTAAATGAAATAGCAGAAGCTATCCGGGCTAAACTTTAATTTTCTAACGCAGTTTGTTTTTCAGAATTTCGAATTCTTTTTTCAGGTTAGCTTTTTCGTACATCAACTTAAAGGCGAAATTGGTAATCGGCATTTCAACACCCAAATTTTCGTTAATAGCTTGAATGGAAGCGGTGGCATAATAGCCCTCAGCAATCATATTCATTTCTAATTGAGCTGATTTTACGCTATAACCCCGACCGATCATATTACCAAAAGCCCGGTTTCTACTGAATTGGGAATAGGCCGTTACCAATAAGTCACCCAAATAGGCCGATGAAACCGTATCTCGCTGCATAGGAGCAATGGCATTAAGAAAACGGTTGATTTCCTGCATGGCGTTAGAAACCATAACGGCCTGAAAATTATCGCCTGCACCTAATCCGTGTGCAATTCCGCATGCCAGCGACACTATATTTTTCATGACTGCCGCATATTCCACTCCATAAAGATCAGATAAGGTGGAAGTTTTAATGTATCTGCATTTGAGCATATTAGCAAATTGGCTGGCGTTGTGAGAGTCGGGCGAGGCAATTGTAAGGTAAGATTGTTTCTCTAAAGCCACTTCTTCGGCATGGCATGGGCCTGCTATAATACATTGATTTTCTAAAGTGACGGCATAATGTTTTTTTAGCCAGTCTGTTACAAGTAAGTTTTCTTCAGGAATCATTCCTTTTATGGCCGAAACCACTTTTTTACCTGCTAAATGGGTTTCGGTTATTCCCGTCAGACTTTCCTTTAGAAATGCGGCAGGTACAGCTAAAATCACCCAATCTGATTTTTTCAAAGCTTCTTTCAGGTTGTTATATGCTTTTACTTTAGAAGGATGTAGTTCTATAGAGCTCAGGTAACGCGGATTGTGATGATGCTTGCGTATGTGCTCAACACTGGCGGTATTTCTCATCCACCACTTTATCTTAACATTTTGCTCACTTAGTATTTTTACCAGTGCAGTGGCCCAACTGCCACCACCTACCACACATATATTCATAAAACAAATATAGGAAAATCCCCTGTTTTGCAGGAAACAGCTCATTATTTCTCGGGCATAAAAAAAACAGGTGAACCGAATCACCTGTATTCCATACTATAAACACCTGTGTTTATTTTTCTTCCTTCTTATCTTTTTTCATTTCAATAACTTCGGTGCCTTCTTTCAGTTTTTTAGAAACTTCAAGGAATGGGCCTGAAATTACTTCTTCTCCGTCGGCAAGACCAGAGCTTACTTCTATTAAACCCAAAACAGTATCCGTAATACCTGTTTTTACTACTTTTTTAGCTGCTTTTCCATCTTTTTTGATAAATACGATTTCATCCGGTTTTTCTTTTGATTTGGCGGCATCATTTTTAGGGCCCAAGTCAGGCATATCTCCGTTAGGTCCGCCTTTTTGGTCCTTATCATCCGTGGCATTTTCATCTTCTTTGCTTCTGGTAGTTACAGCCGAAATAGGCACTGCCAATACGCCGTTTTTCTTTTCAGTAATGATATCAACGGTTGCAGTCATTCCAGGCTTAAATGGATACCGACTATCGCCTATCAATTCGGCATAGGAAGAAGGTAATATTTTGATTCGTACTTCAAATTCGGTTACGGCTTCGGTAGAATTACTACTTGCCGCTACCGATCCACCGCTGCCATTGGCTGTATTGGCTATTTGGGTAATAATACCTTTGAATTTTTTATCACGCGATGAGTAGGCATCCACATCTATTATGGCAGTATCTCCATGGGCTACACGCACAATATCGTTTTCATTTACATTTACTCTGACTTCCATATTATTTAAATTGGCAATGCGGAGCATTTCCGTACCAGCCATTTGCGAGGTACCAACCACACGCTCACCTAATTCTACAGCCAATTTGGAAACTATACCGTTCATAGGAGCATAAATATTTGTTTTACGCAAATTTTCGGAAGCATCTTTTAAGTTGGCCTCAGCACTTCGAATTCCAAACTGAGCAGCTTCGTAGCTGGCTTTAGCTGCTTGAAGATCTTGCCTTGCAATTTTCAAATTGGTTTCAGCCGTCTCGTAATCTGCTTTTGAAATCACCTTATCGTTATAAAGCTGGCTTTGACGCTTAAATTCCAACTCCGAACGCAGCATTTGCGATTCGGCTCTGGATATTTGCGATTTCGATTGCTCTGCTGATGCTTTTGATTGATTAACTCCGGCACGGAATCTTTCTACCACCGAAACATAGTTTTCGGGCTGAATTTTGAGCAAAAGCTGACCTTTTTTTACTGAATCCCCCTCTTTCACATAAAGCCCGATAATTTCACCAGGTACATCAGGGGTAATTTTTACTTCCACTTCGGGCTGAATCTTTCCGGATGCCGAAACAGTTTCAGTAAGGCTGGTTTTTAATACTTTGGTAAATTCTACTTCAGTCGGTTTTTCTTTCCCTATCCATCCTTGTTTTTTGGCAACTACAAGAAATATGGCGAATAGTGCTACTACTCCCCCAAGTATCCACCAGATTTTATTTGAATTCTTTTTCATTTTAATAGAAGTAAATTTTTAGAAGTCTAAAGGTTTGTTTTGGTAAAAATCCAGAATTTTCACCCGAAATATAAAGTCGTATTTTGCTCTTATTTGATTGGCTAAAGCCCGATCCAGATTGGTTCGTGCCAGATTGTAATCCACAAATGTCCCGGCACCGGCATTGTACCTTGATTCAGCAGCCTCCATGGAACGTTGTAAGGCTTCCACCTGTGCCAATGAAGCCGTATATGTTTTTTTCGAATTAAGCATGTTTATATATGCCTGATCTATATTTTGTCGGATTTGAATCCTGGTGCTTTCTGAATTCAGTTCGGACTGCATTTTTTGAATTTTGGCTGACTGAACCTGGTATTTTTTATTGTTACCGTTAAAAATTGGGATGTTCATACTTACACCCACATTCATATTTTGATTATTACCTATTTGCCGTGCGTATGGAATGCCCTCCGAGGTGAAATTTTGTTGTGGAAAATTGATCAGGAAAGGGATAGTCTGGCCCTCAAATTCGGCAGAAACCGGAATTTGCTGATAAGATGGTTCACCTGCAGTTGCGGTTTTTGCAGCTGTTGAATAGGCAGTACCCCAATTAGCACTTAAAGAAATACTTGGCAAGCCAACAGAATTAGCAATTTCAATATTTTTTTGAGCAATTTCTTCCCGGATTTGTGCCGCTTTTACATCTGGTAAAAATCCAATTGCTGCCTGGTAAACCTGAGCGGCGGTTTCCGGATAGGTTTGTAAATCCGGATTGGAAACGTTTTCGCGGTTAATTTGCAACGGAGTATTCGCAGGTAAATTCATGGCCTGCTTTAAAGAAAGCAAAGTTGATTCTTTATTGTTTTCCGCATTAATCAATTGAAGTTCGTCATTAGCCAATTGAGCGTTTAAATCAAAAATGTTTGTTTCGGGTAAAGCTCCGGCCGATACCAACTTTTTGGTGCGATCCAATTGCAAATTCGTTACCTCTACATTTTTTTGAGCTACCTCAATTTGATCTTCAGCAGATAATACATTCAGGTAAGCCACTGCCACTTGTAAGGCAATCGTGTTTTTCTGAGCAAGTACTTCCAGTTGGGAAGCATTTAAGTCTAATTCATTTCGCGAAATGGTGTTTTTGAGCCGATACCCGTTATATAACAATAAGGAGCTTCCTACGCCCAAGCGGTTGGTTCCTATGGTTTGAGTAACAATCGTGTTGGAAAATGGATCAATATTTCGACCGAAATTGGAATTCAGGCTAAACTGGCCATTAAAAGTAGGCAAAAGATTACTCCTTGATTGACTCAGGTTGTTAATGCTGTTTTCCGCTCTAAGCTCACTTTGGCGTAGGGAAACATTGTTTTCCCAGGCGTAATCAATACAATTCTTCAATCCATAAGTTACAGGATCTTCTGAACTGCTCAGCCGGGTTTGGGCGAAAGAATTAACTATAAAACCCAGGAAAAATAGAAAGGTAAAATTTCTTAAATGCATAAAAATTGCTATTTCGAATTCAATGTTACGAAACATTAAAATGCATGCCTTACTGAAAAAGGATAAACGGTAAATTAACTTTTTAAAGCACCTGAATTCGTTTTTTGAATATTGTGTATTCTTCAAAAAAGTTTGGTTCTGACCAAGTCATGCATATTTTTGCAATGCACAGTTTAAAGTTCGTTTTCTAATCATTTAAGTAAAATATTTTCTACGAATGGTCATATTATTAATTGCAATTTTTATTTTAGGTTATTTGGGTATTGTTTTGGAACATAATATTTCCATTGACAAGTCATCTTCCGCATTATTAACAGGTGCATTGTGTTGGACGGTAGTCGCTTTTACTTCCAATGACCATGAATTGGTGAATGAAGAGTTATTGCATCACCTGAGTGATATCTCCAGTATCTTGTTTTTTCTAATGGGTGCTATGACCATTGTTGAGTTAATTGATACCTATGATGGTTTTGATATTATTACCGATCGTATTACCACACGTAGCCAGACCAAATTGCTTTGGATTGTCAGTATACTTACCTTTTTTCTTTCGGCCATATTAGATAACCTTACCACTACAATTGTGATGGTAACTTTGGTTAAAAAAATTATTGACAAAGAAGACCTGAGGCTACTTTTTGTCGGAATTATTGTAGTTGCGGCCAATGCAGGAGGGGCCTGGTCACCGATGGGCGATGTGACTACCACTATGCTTTGGATTGGCGGTCAGATTACTGCTGGTAATATTATTACGCAATTATTTTTGCCAAGTTTGGTGTGTATGTTGGTGCCACTGCTGGTTATTACACCCACAATTAAAGGTACTTTAGCTGCCAAAATGTTTAGTGATGAAGAACAACATCAGACAAGCCGCGAAAAGCATATTGTGTTTTTTACAGGAATCGGAGGTCTACTTTTTGTACCATTATTCAAAACCTTAACACATCTTCCACCGTTTATGGGCATTCTTTTAGCACTGGGTTTCTTGTGGCTGGTGACGGAATTAATATTAAAAGATAAAGAAGAGCATTTCAGGAAAAATTATTCGGTGTATAAAGCTCTGGAAAAAGTGGATATGCCCAGCGTTCTTTTCTTTCTGGGAATATTGCTGGCAGTATCGGCCTTACAAACGGAGGGGATTCTTACTGATTTGGCTACCTGGCTTTCAGCCAATATTAGCAATCAAACAGTAATTGTTACCTTAATTGGTTTGTTATCTTCTATTGTGGATAATGTGCCTTTGGTTGCTGCATCTATGGGAATGTATTCTTTGGAGCAATTTCCTGCTGATAATTCATTTTGGGAACTTCTTGCCTATTGTGCAGGCACGGGTGGTAGTGCTTTGATTATCGGTTCGGCGGCTGGAGTGGCGGCAATGGGTATGGAGAAAATTAACTTTTTCTGGTATGTTAAAAAAATTAGTTGGTTGGCTTTAATAGGATACTTCGCCGGGATTGGCGTATTTCTGTTATTAAGTGGACATTAAAATTTATTGATATTTCTTCTTTTTGGTGGTTATTTATAGGATTTAACTTATATATTTTATCAGGAAAATTAGGAGGGTTCAAAAAAATATATACATTTGAGCGATTTATAATCAACTCTATTGTAGAACCTAAACCCGACCCTTTTCTATGGAAATGATCCTGATTATTGTATTTGTTTTGGGCTATCTTGGGATAGTTTTTGAGCACAACGTTCACATCAATAAATCTGCTTTTGCCTTAATGACCGGAACGGTAATTTGGGCCTTCTATTCACTGGCAAACAATGATCATCATTTTATTGATGAAGAATTACTTCATCATTTAGGTGATATTGCCGGTATTTTATTCTTTTTAATGGGTGCCATGACCATCGTGGAATTGGTGGATACTTTTCATGGATTTGATATCATAACTGACCGCATTAATGCTACCAGTATGCGATCCTTACTCTGGATTGTTTCTATAATTACGTTTTTCCTTTCTGCAGCTTTGGATAATCTTACCACTACTATAGTAATGATCACGCTATTAAGGAAACTTTTACATCATCGAGAAGACAGACTTTTATTGGTGGGAATGGTAGTAATAGCTGCCAATGCCGGTGGAGCTTTTTCTCCGATAGGCGATGTAACCACTACCATGCTTTGGATTGGAGGACAAATATCGACAATGAATATTATCCGGGAATTATTTTTACCTTCTCTGGTTTGTTTGCTTGTGCCATTGATTGCACTTTCGATTAACTTAAAAAAAGAAATACCACCAAAAGAGATAAAGGATAAAGTGGTACATAATGTTTTTGAAAAGCAGCTCATGTTTTTTCTTGGTGTAGGTGGCTTATTATTTGTTCCTGTTTTTAAAACCATTACACATCTGCCCCCATATATGGGTATTTTGTTTGTATTGAGCGTATTGTGGATAGTTAGTGAACTATTAGGAGTAAAAAAAGAACCTGAAGGTAAAAAAAGATACTCGATTTATCATGCTCTTGAAAAACTCGATTTGCCAACTATTCTTTTCTTTTTAGGAATTCTGCTTGCTGTTTCAGGTCTTCAATCTGCAGGTATTCTGGCTGATGCGGCGGTGTGGTTAAGCAATACATTCAGTAGCCAAACCTGGATTGTAACATTAATAGGACTCTTATCTTCTATTGTGGACAACGTACCCCTGGTAGCTGCCAGTATGGGAATGTATGGCTTGGATCAATTTCCCATGGATCATGATTTTTGGGAACTACTTGCTTATTGTGCGGGTACAGGTGGCTCTTGTCTTATAATAGGATCTGCAGCTGGTGTTGCTGCTATGGGAATGGAAAAAGTGGATTTCTTTTGGTACATGAAAAAGATCAGCTGGTTGGCTCTGATCGGCTATTTCGCTGGTATTGGCGTGTTTCTTCTTATTAATTAAATTATTTTAGTAATACTCCTATGCCTGGATTATTGTCTCTTTAGGATACAATAATTCAGGCTTTATCCTTTTTGTACCCTAAGTGGTATTATTTTATCTTAATTACTGTTTTTGTAGATTACACAAATGTTGTATTAATCTAACTTTTGAGTACTGTTCTGCACGGTGTTTTTATTAACTGAAATTACCAGAAGTGTAATTTAAGACAAAAAAAGGTCAAAATTGTGGTATAAATAAGCTTATCCTAAACTTAAAAAATTCAAATAATTACTTAATTTTGTTATAATAAGATTTTAACCCGAAACCCTTTTCTTCTTATTATTTTTTACCATTTAAACAATTTAAAACTCGTTTATCTATGAGAAAAAAACTATTTTTTTCAATGGTTTTTGTTCTTTCATTGATCTCGGCGGTTTCATATTCTCAGAATATGAATATTTCGGGAAAAGTGATGGAGCAAAACGGTGATCCGCTCTATGGAGTGAATGTGACGGTCAAAGGCACCACGAACGGCACAATTTCTGATGCTCAAGGTGCGTATTCAATTAGTGCGGCCAAGGGTAGCACGATTACTTTTAGTTATATTGGATTTGAATCTCAAGAGGTTGTTATTGGAAGCAGCAATGTTATTAATATCACACTCGATCAAGATGCAAATGCCCTTGGTGAGGTTGTAGTTACTGCTTTGGGTGTAACCCGTGACAAAAGAGCATTACAGTATTCGGTGACTGAAGTAAATGGGGAGGAATTTACAAAAGCCCGCGTAAATAACCTGGGTTCATCTCTTTCTGGTCGTGTAGCTGGTGTAAACGTAACTACGCCATCAAATGGTGCAGGTGGTTCTTCGCGTGTCGTAATTCGGGGAAACAAATCATTGGGTGGTCAAAATCAGCCTCTTTATGTAATTGATGGTGTGCCCATGGATAACAGCCAGGGTGGTTCTGTTGGTCTTTGGGGTGGATCTGACGGTGGAGATGGTCTTTCAAGCTTAAACCCGGATGATATCGAATCAATAACTGTATTGAAAGGAGCAAATGCCGCCGCACTTTATGGTTCAAGAGGTGGTTATGGAGTAATTAACGTAACTACTAAGAAAGGAAGCAAAAGAAAAGGTATCGGCGTAGAATACAATGCAAACTTTGTAGCTGAGAAGTTATACAATCTGGCTGATTTACAAACCAAATATGGTGCTGGTTCATATTTGAATGGTGTAGCAACTTTGCCTACTACTGTTCAGCAAGCTTCCGATTGGGGATTACAAGGTTGGGGACCCAAAATGAGTGGCCAGCAAGCGATGGGTGTGGATGGTATTCAAAGACCATATTCGTATGCCGGTGACAATTTCAATCGATTTTATGAGACCGGTAAGGCACTTACCAATTCTGTGGCACTTACAGGTGGAAATGGTCAGCAAAATTTTCGTTTAGGTTTTGCGGATTTAAGATCAAGCACCATAACACCGAACTCCGGATTTGATCGTACCAACGTATCATTTTCAACCAACTCTAAATTTGGCAAGAAAATAACCGTAACCGGTAAAATGCTTTATTCCAGAGAGTATACTAAAAACAGAGCAAGAGTATCTGATTCACCAGGTAATGCCAATGAAGCTGTCTGGAGATTGCCAGCTAACGTAAATGTAGAAGATACCAAAGGAGATCCTGATAATTTGGGAATGATTCCAGCGGGTTGGGATCCATCTTTATATGCAGCAGGAAACAGATATCCTGGTTTAGAATTCCTTTCTAATTATTCCAATTTCTGGGGATCAAACGCCTATTTCTCAGCATATCAGTTTGTAAATAATACAAAAAGAGACCGTATTACGGCATCTGCTCAAGTGAGATATGATATCACTGATTTCTTGTATTTACAAGGTCGTGTAAGTGCTGACAACTATTACACCCGTAATGATAATGTAACTCCGCAAGGTACGGGTTATCAAACCGGCGGAAGTATCGGTGAGTATTTCCAACAAAATCAGGAAAATAATAAGGACTTCATGTTAGGCTATGATGATTTATTTGGCAAACTTTCCGTAAATGCCTTTGTAGGTGGTAACCAACAAAGAGGAATGTTTGAAAGAATCGGAGCCAGCGGAAATGGCTTTTCAGTGCCTGGTTTGAATGTAATCAATGTTGCGAATAACAGAAACTATAATTATGGATTCAATCAGACAGGTATAAATTCACTTTATGGTTCTGCTGAATTAGGATGGGATAACTACTTATTTATTACAGCCACTGCCCGTAAAGACTGGTTCTCTATTTTGAATGGTAAAAGTATTTTGTATCCATCAATAGGGGCTAGTTTGGTATTCAGTGATATGCTGAAAGATGCCATGCCCACCTGGTTGAGTTATGGTAAACTGCGTGCATCATGGGCTCAGGTAGGTCTAACCGGTTCTTTAGGAGCATATAGCTTATCGCAGCCTTACGGTTTAAATGGTAGTACCCATTTGGGGCTAAACATGGCAAGCTTTAGTAATAAAGGTACTATTGCCAACCCTAATTTGATACCTGCACTTTCTACCGAAACAGAGGTTGGTACTGATTTAAGATTTCTGGGAGGACGTCTAGGTCTGGATTTTGGTTTTTACAATCAGATCACTACCAATGACATCCTGAATGCATCCATTTCTCAGGCATCAGGTTTTCAAAGTACTTCCATCAATATAGGTAAATTAAGAAATCGTGGAGTGGAAATATTGTTAACCGGTACTCCATTTAAAGGAAAAGATTTTGAGTGGGAAACCTCACTAAATTTTGCCAAAAACAATAATAAAGTACTTAGTTTGATTGAGGGTGCTGATGAAATCACTTTTGAAGAATCCAGAACACGTACTACTTTTATTAAGCATATTGTAGGTCAACCATTCGGAACTATTACGGGTATTGTTCAGAAATACATAAACGGTCAGCCTGTATTTACCGATCAGGGAATACCGGTAAGCGAAGATGGCTATAGAATTATTGGTCAGTCTGTGGCTGCATTTACTGGAGGATGGAATAATAACTTTACTTACAAAGGTGTTAATTTGAGTTTCTTAATTGATACTAAAATTGGTGGAGATTTACACTCAGGTACAAACCAAAGTATAGATCAATGGGGATTCTCTCAAAGAACCTTGCAAGGAAGAGAAGGCGAAGCACCTCTAACAGTTAAAGGTGTAAATGATAAAGGAGAACCATTAACTGTAACACTTACACCTCAGCAAGCTGCTGCCTATTGGGGTAATCTGGGTAACAGAGATTCCCGTGCATATTTGTATGATGCAAGTTTTGTGAAACTTCGTCAGGTTACGCTTGGATATAGCATACCGAAATCCATCATTTCGAAAACTCCATTCAATAATGTAACCTTATCGTTTGTAGCCAGAAACCTTGCCATTCTGTATAAAAATATACCGAATGTTGATCCTGAATCAGGTTATGCCTTTAGTGCTGGTGCTCAGGGTCTGGAATACTTCGGCGTACCTACTACCAGAAGCTATGGATTCAATCTTGGTATCACTTATTAATCCTAAAATTTTAGAATAAATATGAAAAAAATAATTTTAGCAGTAGCTGCCTTGATTGCACTGAATAGTTGCGATACGCAAGAGCTACGAGACTTAAACGTAAACCCGCAAGCTCCAAATACGATCGATATGAACTTCCTGATGACCTCGGCCCAGTTGGGAACAGCATCAGGTGGATCTAGAGGAGATAACCGATACATTGACTGGCGTACCAACATGGGAATGTGTGCCCATGCTATTCAGCAGATTGCCAACGTAGGTGGTGGAATAGCCCCTGGAGATAAATACACGGATAACGGTGAAACCAATTCGGCTCCCTGGGATTTCTTAATGAATGATGTACTTCAGAATACTGGAGAAATTTTAAGACAAACGGGTCCTGGCGGTTTTGCAGAAGGTAAAAATAAAAACCTGAGAGAAGCCGCCCGTATTCTGAGAGCTTACAATTTTATGCGTCTTACAGATTATTACGGAAATATTCCCTATACTGATGCTCAAAAAGGAATATCAGATGGAATATTTTTTCCGGAGTATACACCACAGTCTGTAATCTATGCGGATCTATTGAAAGAGGTATCTGAAGCAACTGCTGCCATGAATACTTCGAATGGTGACGAAGGCTTTGGAAAGGCCGATCTTTTTTACAAAGGTGATATTGCCAAATGGAAGAAGTTTGGAAACACGCTATTACTCAGAATGGCCATGCGTATCTCGAATGTAGATGCTGCAAAAGCGAATGAGTATGCTACCAAAGCAATCAGTGGTGGATTAATGACTAGTAATGCTGATATTGCTATGATTAAAACTGATTTGGGTCCATCAGAATGGACAAACCAAAACGGTATTTCCCGTGCCTTTGCACAGGGAGATGGTGGTCAGCCTTCGCCTTTGAGTGCTACCTTGGTAAATTGGTTAAAAGCAAATAACGACCCGCGTTTAATGATTTTAAGTGGTGGCGTTAATGGTAACAAGGAACCGGCAGCTCAAAAAGGATTGCCTAATGGCCTTGATCAGGGAACTTTACAAACTTTCCTTGGAAAGGCTGGTGCCAATGTTATGGAAGAATTCTCTGTAATTAATCCTAAAATGTTGGATGACAATGAAGACTATGTTTTCATGAACTACTCGGAAGCTGAGTTTCTTTTAGCTGAAGCTGCTGCCCGCAATATTGGTGGTGCTTCGGATGCAGAGGGTCATTTCCGTAAAGGTGTGCAAGCTGCTGTTCAGCAATATGCTCATTACGATGCATCGCTTGCTGTAAGTGATGCCGATGCAAGTGCATTTGCGGCTGGGGTTGCGTATAAAGGAGTTGAGTCTATCGGTGAGCAAATGTGGGTAAGTAAATTCTTTAACTGGTGGGATGCATGGTCTGACTGGAGAAGAACAGGTTTCCCTAAATTGACTCCTGTAAACTATCAGGGAAATGTTACCGGTGGTACTATTCCTCGTAAATTGAGAATACCAAATGGCGAAGTTGCCATAAATGGAGCCAATTTCGAAGCTGGCGGTTCCTTGCCTAACCAATACACTACACGTGTATGGTGGGATGGTGGTAAGTAATATTGATTAATATACCCATTCGAAAAGGGGGCTCAGTTTTGAGCTCCCTTTTTTTATACAAATAGCAGAAGGAATTAATAG
>JAHEBN010000108.1 GCA_024645245.1 Jiulongibacter sp.
ATGTCGGCAGCAGCCTTGTTGGGAAGTAACTCAAATCCCACCGATACCGATATCGATGATGCCATGAGTGGAAATATTTGCCGCTGCGGCATGTATGGCCGGATAAGAAAAGGAATTCACAAAGCAGCTGAAAGTATGTCCCATGTTAAAATAAAAGAATTATGAAAAAGTGGACAAGAAGGGCTTTTATAACTACGGGAGTTTTGGCGGGTGGAGCAACCATTTTTGGTATTGCCATCCGACCCGGAAACCGAGCCGATAAAGTAAAAAATCTGGTTGGGAGTGATGGCGACACCTTGATTAATATCTGGGTAAGAATAAATGCGGACAATAGCGTTACAGCCATTATTCCTCATGCAGAAATGGGTCAGGGCATCCATACCAGCCTGGCCATGATGCTGGCTGACGAACTGGATGCCGATTGGGAAAAAATCGAAATCATGGAGGCTCCTACCAGCAAGGAATATGCAAGTGGCGGAATGATCCGGGGATTTATTGGTGGAGGCAAAGAATATCCGGAGTTTCTGGAAGATACCGTAAACGGTGTCTTTTTGGGTATTGGCAAAGTCATGAATATGGAACTCACCGGCGGTAGTGGTTCTGTGCGATTCACCGGCAGGTATACCATGCGGGTGGCAGGAGCGGCAGCAAGAGAAATTCTTATACAAGCCGCCGCCAAGGAATGGCAGGTACCTGCAGCGGAAATAAGTACAGAAAAAAGTATGCTTTTGCATGTCAAAAGTGGCAAAAAAGCCACCTATGCTTCTTTGGCACCCAAAGCAGCCGAATTAAAAATGCCGGTAAAACCCCAACTAAAATCTACTGCCGATTTTAAAATAATGGGAACAGAAATCCGACGTTTGGATATTCCCTCGAAGGTAAACGGAACGGCTACTTTTGGCATGGATATAAAGTTGCCAGATATGAAATATGCCACTGTAAAAGCTTCTCCAGTATTTGGAAACACCGTTTTGAGAATCGACGAAAGTGGTTTAACCCTAAGTAAGGGATTTAGAAAAGTAGTGAATATGGGGCAGGCCGTGGCAGTGATAGCTGATGGATATTGGCCGGCTAAAAAAGCCCTGGGCGAACTGAATATCAGTTTTTCTAAAGGTGAAAACGATTCAAAAACTCAGGCAGGTATTTATACGGATTTCGAAAATGCTTTGAACACCGAAAAAGGTAAAAAAGACATGGAAACCGGCGATATAGAAAAGGTTTTTTCGGCTTCTCAAAACATACTGGAAAGCGAATATCGGGTGCCGTTTTTGGCTCATACTGCCATGGAACCTATGAATTGTACGGTATGGGTTCAAAAAGACAAATGCGAGGTATGGCTGGGTTGCCAGAATCCATTGGGTGTACGCAAAGCGGTGGCTAAAATGGTAGATTTAAGTCCCGACCAGGTGTTTGTTTACAATCAATTATTAGGAGGTGGTTTTGGTAGAAAATCGGAAACAGATATAGCAGAACAAGCCGCTCAAATAGCCAAAGAAGTGGAATTTCCGGTGAAACTGATCTGGTCACGAGAAGAGGACGTGCAGCACGATAAATACCGGGAAGCCAGCATCAGTAAATTCAAAGGAGCTTTGGATGATAAGGGAAAATTACTGGCCTGGCAAAACAAGTATTTATTTAAACATCACCCGGAAGAAGCCGCCCTTATACCCTACGCTGTAGAGCACAAAGATATCATGCATGTTGCTTTTGAAAGTTTTGTTCCGTGGGGAAACTGGCGATCGGTAGATCATTCCACGCATGGTTTTTTCATTGAGTCATTCGTTGATGAGATGGCCCATAAAGCAGGAAAAGACCCTTTTATTTTCCGTAAGGAAATGATTACTGACAATCCCAGACTCTTAAAAGTATTGGAAATTGCCGCAGATAAATCAAACTGGGCTATGCGAATGCAAAAAGGGCAAGGCAGGGGTATTTCTATCGTCGAATCTTTCGGGACTATCGTTTCTCAGATTGCCGAAGTTAGTGTAAATACGGAGGGTGAATTAAGCGTGGAAAAAGTAACCTGCGTGGCCGATCCCGGTTTTGCAGTACATCCAGACGGCTTTATTGCCCAAATGGAAAGTGGAATAGTATTTGGATTAACAGCGGCACTGTATGGTGAAATAACGATAGAAAATGGTGCCGTACAACAAAGCAATTTTCACGATTACGAAATGCTTCGAATGGATAAAGCACCCCTTATCGAAACGCATATCATCAACAGTGGTGAATGGCCAGGCGGTGCAGGCGAACCAAGCACACCGGGGATAGCTTCAGCTGTTTGCAATGCCATTTTTGCAGCTACCGGTATCCGAATCAAAGAATTGCCGGTTAAAAATCACGATTTGAGCGAAAAAAACTGGGTTATTTGATTTTACGACTCAATTTTAATACCGCCTTTAAATGATTTAGGGCTTGATTATTGAAAAATAGCAAGCCCTTTTCTTTTGTTAAAAAAAAACATCATTTCTTAATTAACTCATTACCAACCAATAAAATAAATTAATCTTACTTCCATTTCGCTTAGATAAAAACTAAATTTACTTGACCCGTATAGCTAATCTAAAAGTAAAAATCATGAAAACTAAGCAAAACAAGATCATTATGCAGATAGATGAATTTATCCGCAATAATCATCAAAATTCGAATCTAAATCATTTATTAATTTGTAAAGAACTCGGATTAAGTCGAACGCAACTCCACCGAATCGTCAAAAAAAACACCCACTACTCCATCCGGCACTTTCGTTTGGAAAAAGCCAAAGTATTATTAAATTCCACACAGCTCAGAATCTCCGAAATTGCCTATGAAGTTGGCTTCAATTTACCTCAGAATTTCAGCAAATATTTTACCGAGGAATTTGAATTTTGTCCCATAGATTTCAGAAAACAAATTGACTTTTGTCTTTATTAAACAGTAAAAGCAATATATAATTTTGAAATGAAACAATAGACTAAGTTTTTGAAACAATAGACTAAGTAAATTGATTTTCAAGTAATTAACTTTGATTTATAAATCTGGCCATCGAAAATTTAGTTTTGCACCGCAAGCTTTTGCTATTCATGTAAATATATGGTAAGACCTAATTGACCTTGGCCAGATCGGGTATTTTATTTTATCAATCTTTAAAAAAATAAAAATGAAAACTTTTAAAAACTTTCTACTTACCGCTCTAATGATGTTAGGCTCTGTAGCACTAAAAGCTCAATCAACAGAACCCATGTATTTTGTGGTAGAAACCATGAAATCGAACCCCGAAAAAACTGCGGAATACGTGAAAATGGAAACCGATGTCTGGAAAAAAATCCACATGGAAAGGGTAAAAAGAGGCCTCATCAGCTCCTGGACCTTGTATCAGGTGGTGTCTCCATCCGGCACGGCAAACGATTATGATTACATTACGGTAACCGCGATTCAAGGCTTTAACAAGCTGGAAAACAGCTACGGAACTTTGTTTGATGAAATTGAAAAAATTCTGGGAAAAGCCGATTACGACAAAGCCATGTCGGCAGGAAATTTGCGGGACCTCACAAGCACTACTATTTGCCAAGGCCTGGACTTCGTCGCTTCCGCCCCAAACAACATCAATTCTGCGAAATATTTGGTGGTGAATTATATGAAAGTAAAAGATGCCAACGATGCCGCTTACGAAAACCTCGAAATGAAATACATCAAACCGATGCACGCCGAAATGATGAAAACAGGTGGAAGATCCGCATGGGGATTGTATAAGAGGGTTATGCCAGGCGGTGAGGATGGTGTTTTTAACTATACCACTGTTGATTTCTACAATACATGGGCAGATATAAACAAAAATGGGGATTACCAGAAAGCAGCCACAAAGCTATTTCCAAAAGAAAACCTTTCTGCATTATCCAAGCAGCTGTTGGATGTACGCACCTTAAGCAAAAATGAGATTTGGCTTACCATAGCGGGCACAAATTGATAGCTAAACTCACTTAGAGTATTTTAAAACAAATTCTAAATAAAAAAATCGAAATTGTATGAAAACAAAAACCCTGTTTATTATTCCTTTTCTAGGCCTTTCCCTTCTTTTTATCAATACTTCCTGCAGTGAAAAAGAAGCAGAAGAAAAAGAGATGACCGCCGCAGTTGAAATGCCCGATCTGGCAGCTATCAAATCAGAAATTCAAGCGATTGAAACCAAATGGGCGGAGGCTCAAAACACCCGAAATGTGGATGAGCTCATGGCACTTTATGCAGACGATGCGGTTTCTATGCCAGATGATGCACCAACATTAACCGGCAAGGCCGCCATCAGGGCAGCACAAGAGGCTCAGTTAGCAAAAAACACCTCGAAAAATACCATTGCTTTCACTACACTGGAAGTTTATGGTATGGGAAATCAGGTACTTGAAATTGGAACATCCGCTTCAACGGATCCCGAAGGAAAAGTGGTGGAAACAGGCAAATACTTTGCATTCTTTGAAAAAAGAGATGGGAAATACCTGTGTATTCGCGAGATTTACAACAGCGATTCCGAAGACAAAGACTAAAAATTCGTTTACATTTGTCAGTAAGGCCGTTTCTATTTTTCAGAAACGGCCTTTCTATTTTTATAGCATTAATTTTGACCCGATTGAGAAATTAACCTGGCAGAAAGCTCCGGCTCGGGCATGTCTTTATCCAACGGAAACATGGGTCTTAGGATTCTTTTGTAGCCCAATCTTTCCAGATCCTGATCTACTCCACCAGGCGTAAGAGCCATGATCCAGTCGCCACGCATATCGTACAATTCTGGTACCAGGTATCCAATTTTTACTACCACAATATTGTTTTCCCGCGGTTTTAAATCCAATTCGGTAAAATCTTTTTCGTAATGATAGGGCTTGCGTTTTTTTGTAACGATTACAGACACACTTCCCGATTTTACCACCACTTCGGTTTCGGCATGTACATCGCCTTGCTTTATGGCTGTCACTATACCTTTTAACTGTATTGGGCCGGCAAAGCGATTATCGATGGCCGCTCCCACGGGTGCATCCACAGCACCGCCAACACCCACTTTCATGGCCTGCTCTACCAGCTCAGGGCCCGGAATAGAGGCATAAATGAGCGTTTTGCCATTTGGCTTTTGAAATTCCGGCATTTTTAAAATCTCGTTCAAAGTCCAGGTAACATCACCCGCTCCACCCGCCGTAGGATTATCCCCCATATCACTGATCATAAATGGCTTTTTATCACTTGCCAATGCCATTTTTATACTTTCCTCAAAAGTGGCTGTTGGAGCCACAAATTCAAATTGATTGCGTACCTCCCAGAATGCTTTTGCCAGACTTTCTGCAGCCGCACTTACCTGCTGCTCATCATCGCCATAAGCCATTACCACGGCGTGGTTGCGGGGCTCATCGGCCCAGGCGTAGCCAATCCAGATAGCTGCATCAATAACGCCTTCCTGTTTGGTTAAAGGATCAACCTGAGCATACAGACTTTTCCCCGGCTCTATGCGTGTGCTGGTTTTTTCGCCCGGCAACAATATCGGTACGGGTATCCAGGCCTTATATTTTGGTTTTCCTTTACCGCTTTCCAATCTATCCAAAAGATTATCCACGGCTCGTTTTTTCGATTGCATGGCATCTTCATGCGGAGCCATACGGTAGCAGGTGATCAGATCGGTGTTTTTCGCCAATCTCTCCGATACATTTCCATGTAAATCCATCGAGGTAGAAATCAGGGTTTCCGGCCCTACAACTTCCCGGATTCTCACAATAAAATCACCTTCCGGATCATCCATTCCCTGCACACTCATGGCACCGTGTATGTCAAAAAACAGACCATCGTAAGGTAAATTTTCTTCTAACATTTCCAGTGTTTTGCCCACCAGTGATTCGTAGGCTTCCTGGGTAACTATGCCACCGGGCAAGGCATGGCCTTGTAAAGTGGGATACCATTCCGCCCTGTTCCTATCTGCCGAATCGGGCTCCATAAACGGGTAATAGGAGAAAATATCTGCTCCGGTTTTGGCATGAAAAGCTTCTTCATCGGTAGTAGCCGGCGAAAAAGTACTGGATTCAATGGCAATTCCGGCTATCGCCACTTTGGGTAAAGGTTTGCTTTTAGAACAGGCAAAAGCAGCTATTGCTAAAAGAAAAATCAAAAGGAAGTTTTTATTCATAACAATCGGAAATATGGAGTTGAAAAACGGTTTGATTTAAGTTTAATCAGAAGTTAAATGTAGCGAAAGCCAATTAATTAAACATTAATTTGGTCCTATTTTAAACCTTCCTTCTCCAATGGGACTCTTTTTCTGACTAAAAACGGCAATGGATTTTTTATTATTACAATGTGCATATCCTACTTTTAAATAACAAAGAAATTTAAATATCTCTATTGCAATTATTAATATTTTGCTTTGGCTCTTATTTTGTTCAGAGATTTAAACACTGAAAACAATTTTGGCATTTTTAAATTTAAAATGACTATAGTGCTTACTTAGAACCTATTACGGATATTATAAGAGACGAAAATATTTACCTAAATTCTTTCACTATTTAATGGAAAGAATGGCGTAATACGCCGATTTCCTTTCGTTATTCCGGTCAAAAAGCAGCGGATAGTTGGTTCTGCCCCGTACCGGAAAACCGTTTTTCCACGAGTTGCCGTCATTGACTCCCCAGAAAGTCACCCGATCTATGATATCATGATGCTTTTCAAACAGCTCAAAGATTTCCTTGTAACGTTGAGTTTGTTTATCTGCTATTCCCTTTGGTAGACCATCGGTATAAGGATTGAGTTCGGCTCGAAGTTCGGCATTCTGACTGATTTCTGCTCCGCTAACACCGTTGGGACGGGGCAGCACATCAATATCAAGCTCGGTGATAGACACCTTAACTCCTAAAGCGGCATAGGCCAACATACTTTCTTCTATTTCTTGAATCGTGGGCGACTCAAGCCCCCAGTGGCCCTGCATGCCGATGCCATCAATTTTAGCTCCGCTTTCCTGCATCTTCTTTATCATTCGGATCACGCCATCGCGTTTGGCTGGGTTGGTAAGGCTATAATCGTTATAGTAAAGAATGGCTTCAGGGTCTGCCTGAGCGGCTAATTTAAAGGCAAGAGCCAGGTAATCTTCACCCAGCACATTCAGAAACACCGATTTGCGGAAATCGCCATTATCTGCCACGGCTTCGTTTACTACATCCCAACTGTAGATTTTGCCACGGTATCGTCCGGCAATTGTAGAGATATGTTCCTGAAAAGCCGCTTTCATGACTTCCGGGTCTTTGATTTCTCGGAAAAAAGGAGAAAGCTGGCTATGCCAGATCAAAGTATGCCCATGAACAAGCTGTTTGTTTTTGCCGGCCAGTTCAATTAGCCTGTCAGCAATCTCAAAATTATAGCGATCAGCCTCAGGGTGAATGTTCATGGATTTCATATCATTCTCAGCGGTGAGAATTCCGAATTCCCTTTTGACCAGTGTAGATTGTACAGGATCTTTCTCCTGAATTTGACGGGAGTTTATTGCCACACCGATCAAAAAGTCGCCTTTGAAAGCTTCTTTGATAGTGACATCCTGCTGTGCCATACTGAAACGAGAAATAAAAAGAAGAAGTGCAGTAGCTATTTTCAAATATTTTTTCATTTGTATTTTTTGCGATTACTATTTGTATACTATTTTCCTGTTAAAAGAAAAAAACAAAGCTACTACAATTTTAAAAGTTCGGAAAAACTACTGACATTTTCATAAAGTAAATGGGTTTTAAAAGCACAACTGACTATCCCTGAATCTTTAGAAAAGAAACAATTATAAATTAACTAATTATTGTTATTGTAAAGTCCACTTTTTCCCTTTTTACTTCTTTTTTTTGGTGTAGATGAAATATAATTATGTCCTCAGAGTA
Organism: Jiulongibacter sp.; assembly: GCA_024645245.1. Taxonomy (GTDB): domain Bacteria; phylum Bacteroidota; class Bacteroidia; order Cytophagales; family Spirosomataceae; genus JAHEBN01. Next base: position 7,863 of record JAHEBN010000108.1, read on the forward strand.
TTATAAGGCTTGAAAGGACAAAAATCTGGACATTCCAGAAAACCAGCCCCATCGGGGCGAAATCATAATAGAGAAAAGGTAAACAAGCTATCCACAGCCCCGCAGAGGTGATAGATTCTGATTTAAAAAAGTGAAATAATACCGCACCTACGGAGCTTAAAAACGCTTATAATTTGATATTTCTATTAACATATTACTCCTACGGAGTTGAAGAAAATATGTACTCACCGTATTCCAATTAGACAAAAGTAAATCAACCCATGTATCCCACTCCGCATCATTCCATCTTTATTCCCTGGTATTTTTTCATAATCTCCACCACTTTATCTACAGGTAAGGCTTCTGCCTTGTGTCCAGATTTACCAATTGTGGATTCGGCGGCAAAAAGGGAATTAATTATGGCTTCTTCCGTAGCCTCAATAGTGGCTAAAAACAATGGAGAAATCACGTCATTTCTCAGAAAAGTATTTTTTTCAACAAGCGAATCAGAATTGTTCATTACGCGGTTTTCGGTAGCCGTAGATACAGCAATTACATAATCACCGCTGCCGTTGGAGGCAATTCCACCTGTTTTGGCTAATCCCATTATCGCTCTTTTGGCCAGTCGCTCCAGATTTCGGGCGTCGAGCGGTGCATCCGTAAAAACCACCATCATGCAGGAGCCATCCACATCGTATTTGAATTGCGAAGCATAATTCCCCAATTCTTTGGCGATGGGTACGCCATTAATTTGCAGTACGCCACCAAAGTTGGTTTGCACCAAAACGCCTACGGTATACCCGCCAAATTTCGCAGGAATTACCCGCGAAGAAGTACCGATTCCGCCTTTGTATTGAAAACACATGGTGCCTGTACCTGCTCCTACATTTCCCTCTTCCACCGGTCCATCGCTGGCAGCATTAAGAGCTTGCAGAATATGATCTGATTTAACATGCCTGCCGCGAATGTCGTTTAAATAACCATCGTTGGTTTCGCCTACCACGGCGTTTACCGAGCCTACACCCGGATTTTGATCCAGGGTATAGGTAACCAGTCCGGCAATTGCGTCAGACACACTCAGGGTATTGGTGAGTACGATGGGAGTTTCGAGATTCCCCAATTCTTTGACCTGAGTATAACCTGCCAGTTTCCCGAAACCATTGCCGATGTAGATGGCGGCAGGCACTTTTTCCTGAAAGATATTTCCGGAATGCGGCAAAATGGCTGTAACGCCTGTACGAATGCTATCTCCCTGACTAAGCGTAACTTGCCCGACCTTTACTCCCGGCACATCAGTAATAGCATTGTATTTTCCCGTTTTTAATACTCCTATTTCAATCCCGTAATCGCGGGTTCTTTTATTCTGCGAAAAAACAGTTTCGTGGGAAATCAATAGGATTATAATTAAGATTACTATCAGTCTTCGGTTCATTGTTTACCAATTTATTAGCATTCAAAATAACTGAAATAAACTTAGGGTTTGAATTATGCCTTTCCAATTGTTTTTAATTAGCAAAATTCTCCAATATTTTCCTTAAAAACTGGAATTACTGAATTCAGGTTAGAAGTACTTCTTAATTTGTTTTCAAGATCTGGTGTCAACTTAAGGTTTCCTTAAAGCGGGACACTTTAAAGTTGAATTATCTGCCTGACCACTCACATAAAAAAACCTTCGGAGCTAGATCGTAATAGAATAAAGCTATCAAAGCACCTAAGAGGGTGATATAATTCCATTAATGGGTGAAATTATGCCGCACCTACGGAGCTTAAAATCACTTCTTATTGATATTTTTATTAATATGTCACTCTTACGGAGTTGGGAATTTGACCAAATAAATGTTTTCCAAATTCAATTAGAAAAGCGTTGCAAGAAATCCAATTAAATTAATGAAAGTAAAGCCCCCATCAGGGCCAAATAATAATAGAAAACAAGAAAATACGAATTACCTGCCCCGCAAGGTTAATATAAATTAAAAAAGGGTCGAAAAAATACCGCTCCAAAGGAGCTTAAAATCCCTTCCATTTGATATTTCAATTAATATACCACTCCTACGGAGTTGGGACTCTGCCCCCGTAAATGCTTTACGAATTCAATTTAAAAAGTATATAAAAAATTCCGTATTTTGCGAAATAAAAAATAAAGCTAATTGCCTGATTTTAAATTAAATAAAAGTTAATTTATAGATAATATAAGTGATTTAAATAGGTAGTGGCTTTAATTAGGTCGTCATTCGTGAAAAAACAAATTATGAGCAAAGACAAAGGCGGGAAAAACGTTAAGAAACTTGCAGGAGATAAATCTGCCACCAAAAAAGTTTCGGATTATAAATCCGAAAGCAAGAGTAAATATGCCGCCAGTGCTATTGATCCAAAATCATTGAACCCAGCTGCTAAAAAGAAGTAAACAAAATCCACTAAATCCTTGAAGCAAACTAAAAACCAGAATACCTAAATTTTCTGGTCATTATTCCTATTTTTGATTACTCATTAAAACTAGCCCTTATAAAAATTTATGAATTTCAAAAGGAGAAATTTCCTGAATTTGTTGGCCATCGGTGGAGTTGCAGCGGCAGGAAATAGTTTGGTTTCGTGTAAAACAGCATCAGAAAATACGGATTGGGAAGCAGGTCTCATTGATCAAACCAAAGACATTAAGCCGATTGATGCGGCAGAGAGAGCAAATCGGATAGCCAAAGCACAGCAACTCATGGCTGCATACGGTATCGAAGCTATACTGCTCGACGCTGGCACCTCAATGGTCTATTTTACCGGCATATATTGGTGGCCAAGTGAGCGAAGCATGCTGGCAATAATCCCCAAAACAGGTTCGCTCTCCTTTATTTGCCCGGCTTTTGAAGAAGACCGTATGCGGGAAATGACTGGAAAAGAAACTAAAATTTACCCTTGGCAAGAAGATGAAAGTCCCTATATAAAAGTAACTGAAGCACTTAATTCTTCGGATATTAATTCAGGTAAAATTGGCTTGGAAGAGCAAGTACGCTTTTTTATTTTTGACGGTATTAGAAAAATAGCTCCTCAATTCAACTTAGTAGCTGCCGACCCGGTTACCATAACCTGTAGATTGATAAAATCGCCCGCGGAAATAGCTCTTATGCAGAGAGCTTTTGACATTACTCAAAAGGCTATTTTAATCGCCATAAGCCAATTGAAAGCCGGTATGGATGCCCGAGAGGCAAGCTCGATTGTAAAAGAAGCACACGAGCTAATGGGTGCTGAACACGATTTTGCTTTGGTACTTTTTGGAAAAGCCTCTGCCCTGCCCCATGGCACCAGAAAGCCTCAATTATTGAAAAAAGGCGATGTGGTATTGATGGATTGCGGCTGCAAAGTAGGTGGTTACAGTTCAGACATAACACGGACAGTAATATACGGAGCTCCTCCCACCGAGCGGCAGCAGGAAATCTGGGATCTGGAGCAAAAATCTCAGCTGGCCGGCTTTGAAGCTGCACAATTGGGAGTTGCCTGCGAAATGGTAGATTTTGCATCACGTAAAGTAATTACCGATGCAGGCTTTGGCCCCGAATACCAGTTACCCGGCTTGCCGCATCGCACCGGCCACGGCATAGGCATGGACGGGCACGAGTGGGGAAATATGGTGAAAGGCAATAAACTTTTGCTGGAACCCGGCATGTGTTTCAGTATTGAGCCTACCATTGCTATTCCGGGCGAATTTGGAATTCGCATGGAGGATTGCGTGTATATGACCGAGTCGGGACCAAAGTGGTTTAATACTCCGGCGATCAGCATTGATAAACCTTTTGCCTAAATTCAAATACCCTAAATTCAAAAATGAAACGAATTATTTTAGCCTTATTTTTAATTCAGCCCCTTTCCCATTCTTTTGCCCAAAAAGCAAGGCAAATACATGTAAATTTTAAAGAAGAAATCGGCGATATGTATCCTTTCTGGGCATTTTTCGGAGCCGATGAGCCCAATTATGCCTATATGAAAGATGGGAAAAAACTACTTTCTGAATTGGCTCAACTCAGTCCCGTTCCTGTCTATTTCCGGGCACATAATTTACTGACTTCCGGGCATGATTCACTTTCGCTTAAATGGGGATCGACGAATGTGTATACCGAAGATGAAAATGGAAATCCGGTTTATGATTGGACCGTGGTGGATAAAATATTTGACACCTATCTGGAGCGTGGTATAAAACCGCTGGCCCAGTTTAGTTTTATGCCTGAGGCCCTTTCCACCAAACCTCAGCCTTACCAGCACAACTGGCGACCAGGAGCTCCTTATAATGAAGTATATACCGGCTGGACTTACCCACCCAAAGACTATCAAAAATGGGCCGATCTGGTGTATAATTGGGTAAATCATTGTGTAGATAGATATGGTAAAACACAGGTAGAAAGCTGGTATTGGGAGCTGTGGAATGAGCCGAATATTGGCTATTGGAGTGGCACCACGCAGGAGTATTGCAAGCTTTATGATTACACGGCTCACGCCGCAAAAAAGGCTTTGCCCACTATCAAAATCGGAGGACCCGAAACCACCGGGCCGGGTTGGGAAAAAGCAGCGGCTTTTTTGAAAGAATTTTTGCACCATTGTGCCTTTGAAAAAAACTTTGTAACCGGAGAAACAGGCTCACCGCTTGATTTTATCAGTTTTCACGCCAAAGGTTCTCCAAAAATTGTGGATGAACATGTGCAAATGAATATTGGCACGCAGTTGCGGGATATTTCGGAAGGTTTCCGGATCGTAAGTGAAAATGAAAAATACAAAAATCTGCCGATCATCATCGGAGAGTCTGACCCTGAAGGTTGTGCTGCTTGTGGCATGAAAACCAACCCCCAAAATGCGTATCGCAACGGCACCATGTATTCTTCATACACAGCGGCTTCTTTTGCTAGAAAATACCAACTTGCCGACTATTTTGGTGTGAATTTGCTGGGTGCGGTAAGCTGGTCTTTTGAATTCGAAAACCAGCCTTACTTTTACGGTTTTCGCGATATGGCAACAAACGGAATCGATAAGCCGGTATTAAATGTATTTCGCATGTACGGGCAAATGTCAGGCAAAAGAGTGCGGGTTTCTGGTGATCTGGATTACTCATTCGAAATGGTAAGGGACTCCAGTGTTCGTGGAAAAGAAACCGATATAAACGCCTTGGCGAGTATTAGTGAACACTCAGCAGCTATTATGGTCTGGAATTATCACGACGACGACCTAAAGACAGGTGCGGCTCCAATCAAGCTCAGCCTGAATGGCTTGCCTTCAGGTAAAATGCTTAATATGAAACACTATCGCATTGATGACGAAAACAGTAATTCCTACGAGGTATGGAAAAAAATGGACTCTCCCGAAAAACCGACTGCCGAACAATATAAAATACTGGAAAAGGCAGGACAACTGGCCTTACTCACTTCCCCCAAATACATCAAAAGCGAAGACGGTGATTTAGAAATTCCAATTTCTTTACCTCGTCAGGGTGTTTCATTGATACGGCTGGATTGGTGAAATTTATTTATCAAAATTCAACCTTCAATTTTTAAAGTTTTAACTGAATACGCTTTGGTTGGTTGTTATTTCACAATTTCCTTCGGAAAAGTAGTATAATTATTATTGAGTATTGGCGTTGTCTGACAAGGATTTCGGATAATAGCCTTAAATACAGCCCCAGCTTGTACCTCAAATCCAGGATTTAATAAAATCGCATTTCCTGCACGAAACTCCGCTTTTCCATTTGGTGCCAGGATATCATTTACCCCTAGAATATAGGCTACCGCCTGACTTACCGGTATGCTGGTACTTATCGGCGAATTCCACAAAATGGTATTGGCTTCAGCTGCTATTCCAACTGTTATAAGTGCAATATTTGAGGTATCGGCTTTTACATCACAAGATGAAGTTCCCCATACCAAACAGCGGTATTGATTATTATTGATAAGACTTGAAGGGGAAAATAACTGCAAGGTGTTGCTGGTTGCCCCCTGGTAAATTCCACCATCTGATACATTGACAAAACTACTGCCCGAGCTTGTTTTTACCTGCCATCTGTAAGTCAGCCCTATTCCCGCAGCTTGAATACTAAAATTAGCATTATTGCCCTCACAAATCTCCACGTTTTTCGGCTGGCCTACCACTGTGGCAATTGGTGTTACAGTCAACAATGCCCCTGTTGATTGGCAGTAAGAGTTGATTAAACAGCGATATCTTGAGCCATTCAGGCCTGCAGGAATATTGCTTAAACTCAAAGTGCTTGTGGTAGCTCCTGCGTAGGTGCCTCCGTTGACTATGTTACTGTATGTAAGTCCATTATCCGCACTTCTTTGCCATTGGTAAACGATAGCTCCACTTGAGAGATGCACTGGATTGACTACAAAAGTGACCGAAGATTTTTGACATACATTGCGATCTACCGGTTGACCCAAAATAGTGATGGTTGGATCCACCTGAAGCGTTGCGGAAAGCGAGTTTATGGATTGACAAGAGTTGAAAATTAAGCAGCGATAAGCATAATTATTAAAGCCATTCGGGATATTACTGATTCGTAAGTTTGGCGTATTTACATTGGTGTAATTGGTATTAGTGGCAATGTTGGCAAAACCGCTGCCTGTATTCACCTGCCATTGGTAAGAAAGGCCTGAACCGTCTGCCACAACTGAAAGGATTGTCTGATTGCCTACGCATACATTTTGCCCAACCGGATTGGTAATTATTGTTGGCAATTGATTGACTTTTAATTCTGTAGTATCCGAACTGATAGTATTGCACGCATTGGATATTATCACACGGTAACGGTAATTATTCATGCCGCTTACGATGTTACTAATCAACAGTGTATCATTGGTCACTCCCGAATAATTCCCTCCCTCACTTATATCTGTATATGCCCCTCCTGTACTCAGCTGCCATTGAAATTGAGCAGGGTTTCCGATTAAGTTTAATGTATTCAGAGCTATTTCGGCATTTCCATTCTCGCAAGCATATACATTCCCGAGATAATCTGGTATAATATAGTAAGTTAGTGTTGTATTTACGGTAAGGTTGACCGGCACTATTGCACTTGTACAAAAAGTAGGACCTGTGCCTTGACAAGAGACATAGTATAAATTGCTGGCAGTAATGTTAGTCAAAGCCGGACTAATCACATTCGAACCTGAATTATCACTTGACCACACCGGATTGGTACCTGCTGTAGGGCATGTGGCTGCCAGGGTAATGTCATTTCCACTACATACATTTTGATCGCTAACAATAGGATCCACCGGCAATACTTTTATTTCTAAGCCGGTAACATCAACACTGGCATCACTCTGGCAACCGTCTAACACACATTTTGCACTTACTGTATAAGTACCTACTGCTGAAATAACCAATGGATTATCCGTACTATTGTCAGACCAAAGTACTGAACCCGAGCATCCATTTGCAGTTAGCGAAAGCGTATTTCCTGAACAAACT
>JAHEBN010000109.1 GCA_024645245.1 Jiulongibacter sp.
AAAATACATGATAGTCTTTCATATCAAAATGAGAACCTAAATCATCCTGAGGCACATCAGACTCAATGTCATGTGACGGATAAATATAGATTTTACCATTAAAAACATGAGCGGATGGATCGGCAGTAAAAATTTCACTTACTAATGGTTGAGAAATTGGTTTAGGTAGTGTATCAGCTGCCATCTCTGATGCTTCAGTCACTGAGTTGGTGCTTGATTGACAGGAATATAATCCGAAGGCAATAAGTGTCGCAAATAAAATAGATATCTGTTTCGTATTTTTCATATAAAATTGGTTGAATAATTGATTTCAATCGGTTGCAAATGTATTTGTTTTTAAGGAAAAGGAAAATAGTAAGGATCAGAAAAACACCGAGCAAATAGAATAACGATAATTTTGAAATGTAGAAAAATCGCGTGAGTAATGGGAGGGGCACAGATGGTGAAGCTTTATTTTTTAGCTATAAAATTCTCAAATTAATCCAAGAATACTCTGAAAAATCCAGCTGCACGGACACCCCCGCACAGCACGACTCCGGCCCAGGTTCACCAGTAAAATTCTTAGTAAAATGCTTTTTGGCCGGAGGCACGCCCTGAATAAAAATAATTTCCGATATATTTACTTTTACAATCAACCCTAAAAATCATGCGAATTCTAAAACGCTTATTTGCAACGCTTTTTATACTGCTCCTGCTGGCTATTGCTGGTGGTTATTTATACCTGAATTGGCTTAAACCCAAATACAGCGGTGAATTAAAATTGACAGGGCTGGCTGCACCGGTGGAAGTAATTTACGATGACTATGCGGTACCTCATATTTATGCTCAAAATGAATCCGATCTATTTTACGCATTTGGCTATGTACATGCCCAGGAAAGGCTGTTTCAGATGGAAGTACTTCGCAGGCTGGCCGATGGTCGACTTTCGGAAGTTTTCGGAGCGGCTGCCTTGCCGACGGACAAGTTTTTCAGAACTTTGAGTTTTCGGGAATATGCAAAAAGCACCATCGCTTCACGCGACCCAAAAAGTACCCAAATGCAAGCTGCACAAGCTTATTTAAATGGCATTAACGCTTATTTGAAAAATGGGAAAACACCTATTGAATTTACCCTGGCGGGCATTCCGAAAAATGAATTCACGCTGGAAGACATGGAAATGATCGTGGGCTACATGGGCTATACTTTCGAAGGGGCTTTTAAAACTGAAGCATTGGCAACCTACATTAAAAACACCTTGGGCGACGATTATCTGGCCGATATTATGCAAAACTGGCCGGATGAAAAATACACCAATAAAGTGGCTGCCTGGCCAAAAACGGACTTGGAAAAATCGGAGCTCGCTCAACAGAACAAGGAAAATGCTTTGGTACTGGCGAGTCTTTCCCAAGCTCTGAGAAGCATTAATTCTACCCTGCCCTACCCGCCCATGCACGGATCGAATGGCTGGGTGGTAGCAGGTAGCAAAACAAAATCAGGCAAGCCAATCTTGTCAAATGATACGCATATTGCCTTTTCACAACCATCTGTGTGGTACGAAGCCCATTTGGAATGCCCCGGATTGAAAGTTTACGGAAATTTTTTAGCTGCTACGCCGATTCCTGCTTTAGGACATAATGAATTTGGTGGCTGGGGACTTACCATGTTTGAAAATGATGAAGCGGATTTTTTCCGGGAAAAACCAAATCCGGATAATCCGAATCAGGTTTGGTATAAAGATCATTGGGAAGACATGGAAGTACGAAAAGAGGTAATTAAAGTAAAAGATGCTGCCGATATTGAGTTAATGGTGAAAAAATCGAGGCATGGAATAATCCTGAATGAGGCATTTGAAGATGTGGCGGAAGAAAAAGACCCCATTGCACTTTGGTGGGTCTATTATCAAATACCATCCCGGCATATGGAGGTTTTTTATAATATATCGAAGGCTCATAATGCCAATGAGGCCCGCGAAGCAGTGAAGCCTTTAACTGCACCTGGTTTGAATTTTATGTGGGGCGATGTAGAGGGCAACATTGCCTGGTGGGCAGCGGGGAAACTACCTATAAGGCCCGCACATGTAAATCCCAATTTGATTCTGGATGGAAGTACAGGGCTCGACGATCCCACGGGCTGGTATGATTTTGACCTGAATCCCCAAATTCTAAATCCAGAACGGGGTTTTTTATATACTGCAAATAACCAACCGGACGATATGGGGAATGGATTGGTACCCGGCTATTATGTACCATCTGACCGTGCTCACCGCATTGAGCAATTGCTCGACAATGACCGTAAAGACTGGACCGTAGAAAATATGCGTGCCACCATTAATGACGTTACCAGTTCTACTTATCCTGGTCTAATTGCTGTAATGGACAGTGTGATTGACAAAAAAAACCTGAGTGTAAATGCCAAAAATGCCTGGGATATTTTGAAAAAATGGGATGGAAAGCACGAACTGGACAATATAGAACCGGCCATTTATTATCGCTTGCTCTTGAGCATCTATGAACATGCCTTTAAAGATGAATTGGGCGAGAAAATGTTCCCGGAATTTGAACATAATGTGGGTGTAAAAAGAAACACGGCTGCTTTTTTCAAAAATAAGAACTCTCGCTGGTGGGATGATGTAAATACCAAGGATAAGGTAGAAACGGAGTCTGCTATTCTGGCTATTGCATTGAATGAATCAGTGGAAAAACTTATAGCTCGACTAGGCAACGACATGTCGAAATGGAAATGGGGCAGCGTACACAGCATTGAACATAAGCACCCTATGGGAATGGTAAAAGGCCTGGATAAAATATTTAATGTAGGTCCGATTCCTGTAAATGGCGGTCGGGAAACCGTCAATAACCTGGATTTTTGGATGGACAGCACAGGTACCTATAAAGTGGTTTATGGACCCGCCCTACGCCGAATAATTGATTTTGCAAACCCGGAAACAGCTCAAAGTGTACTTCCAACAGGTCAATCGGGTTATTTTCTGAGTGATCATTACGCCGATCAGGCGAAAATGTTTGCTACCGGCGGCAGCAGGCATGAACTATTAAACCGAAGCGATATTGAGAAAGTAAGTATCGGTAAGCTCACTTTGAAACCCTAATTATTTGATTGAAAAAAGAAACACTGAATATCGGGGTTTTAGGAGCAGGACCTATTGCTCAATTTGCCCATTTTGAATCGTGCCAGAAAGGCAGGAATGTCAGGCTTTATGCCATATGTGATACTGCTGAAGACCTGTTGAATAGAATGAAGGCCATTTGGCAACCTGAAAAGATATGTACCGATTATGCACAAATGCTTGCTGACCCAAATCTGGATGCGGTAATCATTGCTACAGCCGATGCCTATCATGTGCCACTGGCATTAATGGCCGTGCGGGCAGGCAAGCATGTTTTGGTAGAAAAACCGCTAAGTCACTCCATGGAAGAATGCAAGGAACTGGATGAAGCAGCCACAAAAGCCGGAGTGGTAGTACAAATTGGTCATATGAAACGTTTTGATCCGGGAATAGAGTTTGCCAAAGAATTTATTGACTCGCAAATGGGTAACCTACTAGCACTGAAAACCTGGTATGCCGACAATAATCACCGATATACTACCACAGACAATGTGCAACCAATGCCCATCAAAAGTGAAAATTCCCGAAAATCAGGTACGAATGAAAAGGAAAATCTGGAGCGTTACTACATGATGGCTCATGGCTCACACCTGCTGGATACAGCCATGCATTTAGGGGGAAAAATAGGAAGTTTAAGAGCAAGATTAAGGCAAATGGCTGATATGTACTGTTGGTTTATCGATGCCGAATTTGAGAACGGGGCAGTTGGCCACTTAGATCTTACTGTAAAAATACGAGGTGATTGGCACGAAGGGTTTCATATTTATGGCGAAAAAGGGACGGTATTTGCTAAAACCTACAATCCCTGGTTTTATAAAAGTAGTGATGTGGAATGTTACCTGGAAGAAAAACAACAATACCTGCGACCACTCTCCGCTGATGGATTTACCTATCGCCGCCAGCTGGAACATTTTGCCGACGTGATTCTGAGTCATATTCCTCAAAAAGGCACGAATTTGCTGGAAGGCATGGAAATCACCAAAGGCATGTTGGCAATAAAAGAGTCGCTAGAAGGGAATAAAACGGTGTATCTGGACCAATTAAACGGAACTTCATTTTGATGCAAAGAGGGATTTTAGCTAAAACTTTTTCGGAAGATTCCATGGAAATGGCCTTTAAGAAAATCCATGAAATGGGTTATGAATGCTTGCAATTTAATTTTGTGCAAACAGGACTCTCTGCCCTGCCATTGAATATTCCTGAGGCAATTGTGGATAAAATTATCAGCGTAAAAGAAAAGTTTGAATTGAAAATCGCCGGAGTTTCGGGCACATTCAATATGGCACATCCTAAAGAATCGGTGCGGCAAAAAGGTCTGGAAGCTTTAGCATCCATTGCATCGGTGGTGATAAAGCTGGATTGCGATATAATTAGTATTTGTACCGGCTCCAGAAATGAGGAAAACATGTGGGCTCATCATGCGGATAACAATAGTGCTGCAGCATGGGAGGATATGAAATCCACGCTCAGGAAATCCATTAAAATCGCAGCTGAATTCAATATCTTTTTGGGTATAGAACCTGAAATGGGAAATGTAATTAACTCAACTTTAAAAGCCCGGCAAATTTTGGATGAGTTAAAGAGCGATCGACTGAAAATCATCCTTGATCCGGCTAATCTTTTTGAACAAGCACAGGAATACGAGATAAAATGGTTGATCGATGAGGCATTGGAACTTTTAGGAAATGATTTATGCATGATTCATGCAAAAGATCGGGATAAAAACGGAGATTTTGTAGCTCCCGGAAAAGGGATAATTCCTTTTAACTATTTCATTGAAAAACTGAATAAAATTCCATTTAATGGACCTGTGATTGCCCATGGCTTTCCTGAAAAGGATGCGGAGTTTGTGGCTGATTATTTGGAAAAATTATTTTTGTAATCATATTCCCCGTGGCTGAAGCCACGGGGAATTGATGTTTTTTTCACATGACTAAAGTCTTGTATCAGTCATTTATTCCCTTTGCGACTTTGGGGTAAATAAACCCTGAAAATCAGTTAATCGGGGTTTCAATCCACCTCCACTATTTCACTCAAATTGCTTACCCCATTTTCATTGAAAGATTCAATCGCAAAATAATATTTCACCCCTTTATTCAGCGATCGGATTTGTTTCTCAGCAGGCTCATCGTGCCATATTTGGTAAGTTTGAAATAGTTTATCGGGAGCTATTCCCCAGCGTATATTGTAGCCGGTTACGTTTGGCACTTTTTGCCATTTGATGTTGGCATTTCGGGAGTCTGTATCTCGGGTGGCTGCAAACTTACCGGGTGTTTCCGGAGTCCCTTGATTTCCTTTTCCAAAAATACGAATATCCGATATGGCCAGATTAGGCACTGGCACATGTACATTTTCTACTTTTATGTATCTGGTTTTTACTTCTTTTTCCAATTCTATAAAGGCATTTGGCCTATCTCTTTTTTCATTCGTGTTGTCGTGTATTTTTGTCCAGCTTTTACCATCTTCCGAAGCAAAAATACGAAACTGAATATAAACTCTGGGCTCCGCACTATCGTACACATCCGATTTATAGTCCGTATAATTTATTTGCAATGCATGCACCATTTTACTTTCCAAAAGGTCGATTACGGCATTTTCCCCCTCTTTATTTGTTCCTGCCACCCAAAATTTTCTTGGATTTTCATCGGTCAGGTTTTCCCCATTCATTTTATCTTTTACGGATGATACTATTACCGGTTTTTTATAAGAAAGTAACATCCAGCCTGTAAAGAGTTCTTCGGGTTTTGTCCATTTATTAGTTGGCAACTTATGTGGAAAATCAGCAAAACGGCTAATGGAAAACATTTCACCTTCCGGCGTAAATCCTGCTGGCACCATGTCAATTCTACGCTCAAAATTCCAGTTTACGGCTATCCATGGTGTGCCCATATTCCAGTAATTGCCAAAATTATCTTTAAATGTACAGCCATGACCCATTCCTTGCATGTATCCGCCGGGTTTGTAAGCTACCGGATTATAAGGTGCATATTCCCAAGGACCTAATGGCTTATCACTCACGTATGTACCATTTGCATAAACATTAAATTCGGTACCGGGAGCTCCGTATTGCAGGTAGTATTTGCCCTTGTGTTTGGTCATCCAGGCACCTTCCATAAATGGTTTTATATCCGAAGTATGGTCCTGACCAAACCGCTCCCAACCATGCTCTTCCGGATGCAACTTAAACATGTATTTGTAAGAAGTTTTGTAAGTCAACTTTCGATCCTTATCCAGCTGTGCTCCGAACAAAGGATACACATTACTACTTCCCCAATACATGTACCATTCTTTCAGGTCTTCATCATAAAAAAGTGCCGGGTCCCAAGGGCCAATATCCAAGGGCCACCTCGGTAACCAACGGTTATAAAATTCTAATTGACCTGTTTCGGGAGTTGTGGTATAAAAAATTGGTCGTGATTCAAATGTACTCTGAAACAAAAACAAGGTATCGCCTTTACTCCATGCGGCCGGAGCACACATATCTTCCATGGGCCAACGGCTTGGTTTTATATATCGCCAGTCTGAAAGGTCTTCACTACGCCAATAACCTCCCTGAATCGTATGAAATAAATAATAAACTCCATTATGATTGATAACGACAGGATCAGCACCGCTGCGATAAGATATTTTTTCGTTTGTCTGTTCCCAATTGTATTGATAATTAATATCCATTGGATTGCAATAGGTGTTTTTTCGGGTAGATTCAGAAGCAGGAATATTGGCCTGTGGAAGTTGAGCCATCAGACCGGAAATACTTACTAAAATTAAAATAAAAACTTTCATCTACTTCAATGGGGTAATTGTTGAATTTCTTCGAAATATAAGTAAATTCACTCATTCAACCCGTAAATCATGACCCTGTCAAATTTTAAAAGTGAAGTTCTCGAAGAGTTTTTTCATATCCTTGATTATTGGCATAAATATGCCATCGACGAAAAAAACGGAGGTTTTATAGGAACTATAGACGATCAAAACACTCAAAAAGAAAGTATAAAATCGGTAGTGGTGAATGGCCGGATTCTCTGGACTTTCAGCACGGCAATCCAATTTATAAATTCCACGCCAGCACTTTTTCCGTACAAAAATCGGATTAAGGATTACGAAAAACTCAGTAAAAGAGCCTTCGATTACCTGGTAAAATATTTTTGGGATACAAAAAATGGCGGTGTTCATTGGAATGTTTCTGCTACCGGCGTGGCCATCGCCGGACCAAAAGTAATTTATGGTCATAGTTTTTTCGTTTACGGTATGAGTGAATATTACCGGGCTACAGGCCATAAACCAGCCTTGGAATGGGCTCAAAAATGTTTTAACGAAATAGCAAAACATGCATACGACCCTATAAAAGGAGGATACATTGAAGGATTTGCCATGGATTGGGGGCCAACAGACGACTATGTTTTATCAAAAGGTGACCTCAGAAAATCCATGAATACGCATTTGCATCTGTTAGAATGTTTTGCAAATCTTTATCGGGTGGATAAGTCAGAAAATGTACGTTTTCACTTGAAACACTGCCTGGAAATGATGGTAGAGCATATCATTGGTCACGATCATACCCGCATGACCCTGTTTTTTACGGATGATTGGGAAGCCAAAACCAAGGCCATTTCATACGGTCACGACATTGAAGCCAGCTGGCTCGTGCTAGAATCCGCTGAAATATTGGGCGATGAAGAATTGATTGAATATTGCAAAAAGAAATGCCTGGAAATCGCCCGCGATGCCGCTGAAGGATTACAATCAGATAATGGGATGATTTACGAATTTGACCAGGAGGATGGCCATTCCAATAATTCACGTGACTGGTGGGTAATGGCCGAGGCTATGGTGGGTTTTTACAATGCCTATCAACTTTCTGGAAAAGCTCATTATTTGCAAAAAGCTGAAAACAGCTGGCAGTTTATTAAAGATTATTTAATAGACCATCAAGGTGGTGAATGGTGGGGAGGAGTAACCGCCGATCATAAAATCACAGGAAAAACTAAGGCCAATCCCTGGAAAGGGCCCTATCACAATGCCCGGGCATGTATGGAGATTTATAAGCGGATTGGGTGATACCGAAAGAGAATCTTATCTTTATTCACTTTAAAAATAAGAATTGAAAACTAAGTTAATTCTACTTCTTGCTTGCATATTTATTGGCTGTAAATCCAAAAATAAATTTCTGTTTACTCAAATAGCAACGGAGCATTCAAATCTATACTTCGAAAACACCATTGCCGAAAATGCCAAATACAATGTATATGATTACCATAACCTTTATAACGGTGGCGGCGTAGCTGCTGTAGATATTAACAATGACGGTTTAGAGGATTTATATTTTACAGGAAATCAGGTGCCTGACAAACTCTATTTAAACAAAGGAGATTTTAAATTTGAAGATATATCTGAGCAAGCCGGAATTGCAAGTCTTGGATGGTCGACTGGAGTTTCAATTACTGATATAAATGGTGATGGTTTAGCAGATATCTATATTTGTAAAGCAGGAAATGAAACTGCCAATCTTAAGGCAAATATATTTTGGATAAATGATGGAAACAATCATTTCCATAATGAAGCAGTAGAACGTGGTTTAGCAGATACGAGTTGGAGCACCCAATCTGCTTTTTTTGATTTTGATCACGATGGTGATCTGGATATGTATTTACTTACTACTTCCAACTTACTTCGTAATCCGAATTTATTGCACAAACCAGATCAATATGGTATGTATGCCCGTGATAAACTATTTGAAAATGACGGATCAGGTCATTTTAATGAAGTGGGAATACAAAAAGGAATTACTAAAAATACACATGGCCTGGGTTTGAATATTACTGATATCAATGGAGATGGGTGGGAAGATATATTAGCTTCAAGCGACTTTCTACCTAATGATGCTCTGTATATAAATAATCAGGATGGCACATTCACCGAAAAGTCCTCCGAGGTTATGCCCTACCAGAGCCGCTTCTCAATGGGCAATGATATCGCCGATTTAAATAATGATGGAAGGCCCGAAATTATAAGTACCGATATGCTGCCACCAGATAACGAGCAACAGAAACGTATGCTTATGACTTCTTATCATGTTTTTGAAACAGAGAAAAACCTGGGTTATCAAAATGAGTTTACCCGGAATATGCTTTTTCAAAATTTAGGAAAAGATATAAATAGAAATCTAAAACTTGGTGAAATAGGCCAGTACGCTGGAATACATGCTACAGATTGGTCCTGGTCACCGCTTATGGTGGATTTTGACAATGACGGCTTAAAAGATGTGGTTATCAGCAATGGGTACCTAAGAGACGTAACGGATGCAGATTATGTGGCCTATAATATGAGTTTTGCAAATAAAACTCAATCAAGCGAAGAAATGAAGAAATTCATGAACAAGGGTGCTGAAAATTTACCAAAATTGTACAAAAAGAATCAGTTTTTTAGAAATAAAGGATCTTTACTGTTTGAGAATGTCTCTGATACCTGGCTTTTATCAAAGGGAAGTTTTTCCAATGGTGCCATCTTTGTGGATTTAGACAATAACGGAACCATGGATTATGTGGTTAATAATATTAATGAGCCAGCCGGAATTTTCCGAAATAATGGAACAAAAAATTATTTGAAAGTAAAACTAATCGGCCAATCAAAAAATCTTTTTGGCCAGGGAGCCAAAGTTGAAATTAGTATAAAGGGCAATTCTCAAACACAATTTCAAAACTTAAGCCGGGGATATCTATCATCTGTAGATCCGCAAATTAATTTTGGTTGTGATGATGCAAAAAAAATAGATGCAATTACGATAATTTGGCCCGGAGGAAAGAGTCAAACCCTTCACAATTTACCCACAAATCAGCTCATTTCATTTGATGAAAAAGAAGCTATTGAAGTCCCTAATTTAGAAAAATCGGACAAACCTCTTTTTAAAGAAACAAATTCCAATTATAGTCATTTGGAAAACCGCTTTATAGATTATTATCGGGAAAATTTACTCCTGCATATGTATTCCACACCTGGCCCATCATTGACTATAGGCGATGTAAACGGTGATAAATTGGACGATATATTTATAGCCGGATCTTCGATTCAACGTGGCACTTTTATGTTTCAGGATAAATCCGGGAATTTTGAACAAAAAAAATACCTTCCTCTTCAAATTGCGGAAGATGCAGCATGTCTGCTTTTTGATTTGAACAATGATGGCTTTAAAGACTTATACCTGGTTGCGGGCACTAATGAATTCCCTGAAAATGCAGAAAACTACCAGGACCGGCTTTTTATAAATGACGGAAAGGGAAATTTTCGCGATGAAACAAACAGTAAGATACCCAAAATCAGAATTCCCGGTTCTACAATATGTGCCTTAGATATAGATCAAGATGGCGACATTGATATATTCCGGGGTGGAACAGTTAAACCCGGTCAGTTTCCTTATTCCACTGAGAGTTTTTTATTAATAAATGAAAACAATAAGTTCCGAATACAGACCTTGGGAAATTTAGGTCTGATTACTGATGTACAATCTGTCGACTTTAACGACGATACCTGGCCAGACCTGGTTTTAGTTGGTGAATACATGCAACCTCTTTTTCTTAAAAATGAGAATGGGGTTTTAAAACAGGATTTTAAAATAAAAGACAGCCGAGGCTTATGGAATTGCATCGAGTCGGCAGACCTGGACAATGATGGAGACTTGGATTTTGTTTTAGGTAATATTGGTTTGAATTATAGATATAAATTCAACCAAAATCACCCCTTAAAGATCAACACGAGTACTTTTGATCAAGGAAATACATTTCAGGCGATACCCAGTTACTGCCTTGATAATCAAGAAGTTCCGATTCCATCACGCGATGATTTAATACGGCAAATACCCGCAGTTAGAAAAAAATTTCCGGACTATAATTCTTATGCTGTTTCAAAGATATATGACTGGTTAAAGCCTGAAAAAGGCCAAATCTTCCAGGCAGAGTTAATGGAAAGCATAATACTTAGAAATCAAGGAAATGGTAGTTTTGAAATGGAAAAACTACCTGAATATGCTCAAATGAGTCCAGTTAGAGACATTTTGATTTTTGACGTAAATAATGATGGAATTCCGGATATTCTTTTTGGAGGCAATGACTACGATCTCGAACCTACAAATTCAGGTTATGTCGCAGGAAATGCGGGATTTTTTATGCTGGGCAAAAAAAATGGCAGCTATGAAAAAATGGATAATGGAACTTCAGGAGTTTGGTTAAACGGACCCCTAAAAAAATTGAGCTTAATAAACAAAAAAAGCAGCCCTATAATTTTGGCTGCTTTTAACAATAGTCCTGTTAAATTATTTCGTTCTAGTTCAAATTAAAGTCTTTTACAAACTTCCCTTTGTCGTCATACAAACCTACCACAACCCCCGAAAGGTTTAATTCTTTCAGGTCAACGGTTATGGATCCCGAACTACTCGTTAAGTTATAAGTCTTAAGTTCCTCATCTTTTTTTGGATGTTGCAACACTATTTTACCCGAATTAACTCCTGACGGCAATTTATAATCCACAATCAAATTTGTGGATGTACTGGAAGCGTTTTTGTTTAATGACCCCAACTCTATTGATTGAATAGCTCGGGTAGGTTTGCTACCAACCGGTCTTCCGTTTTCACCAGTTTCTTGAGCTAAAGCACCAAAGGCGAATAAACTTAATACTGTTATCAATATATTTTTCATTGCTTTTTTATTTTGTGTTTTTTTCTAATGTATTTGTTTTGCGACCATTTTCTAAAGCGGCAATTCTATCTTCCAATGCAGAATATTTATCCAACCGAGATTTTAGTTGATCAATTTGTTTGGCTTGTAACTCAATGGTACCTTGTTGTTCTTTAAAGGCCTGAATCAAAATCGGTATAAAGGAAGTATAATCCACACTTTTAAAAGTTTCACCAGCTTTGGTTACAAAATTCTTGATAAAATCAGGCAAAACACTTTCAACTTCTTGTGCAATCAATCCATACTGTTTGGTTTTGGGAAAACCCATTTCAGCGGCGTATTCGTTTTTATAGTAAAAAGTTTTAGGGAATAATTCCTTAATTACCGTAGTAGCATCTACCAAAGGATTGATATCTCTTTTCAAATTAAAATCAGAAGGAAAGCTGGCACCAGGAAACATAACACCTTTCAAATATATATTACCCATTACATTTAAATCGGTAAAAGTGCCGGTCCCCCCAGCTCCAGCCAAAGCGGTAATTTGAGTAGTGCCATCAGGAAATTTGATCCCTTTATTCTTTAGAATTAAAGTGTCCCGAATGTACAATTTTCCAATATCATCAACCAATAGCAAGCTATCAAGATTACCCTTTTTTATATGTAATGGCCCATTAGGCGAGGCACTACCTAAACCTATGTAACCACTTGCATTTATATCTATACTACTTGTAGGAGCCCCTGGTCTTATCCTAAACGGAAGCCTTGATCCACTTGTCACATCGCGAATAAAGAAATTCGCTTCATTACCTGCAATATCCCAAACTTGTGGGGTAAAACCGCTTGAACTATTCTGATCTAATCTTATAGTCGGGGTATTACCACTAACGTCGTGAACGTCCACAGCTGGTGTCGATGTTTTGATACCGATTTTGCCGCTATTATCCAAATAAAGTAGATTGCTGGGAGAATTGGCTTCAATTTTAAAAGGCGTTTTACCACCAGTAACATCTTCCACTGCAAAATAACTCGCACCACCGCTGGCTTGATCATTGATTACAATTCTCCAATCATTAAATGGAAAACCAGAAGATGTACTGGTATCATCAAAATGAATTCTTAAATTATTTTCTTTTAATCTTTCCGTATCTGCACCGAAATTTTCATTGTTCACGCAATCAAATCCTACGCACACACTACCCTGTATAATCACATCGTCTGCATGCACCACATCCATTACCGCTTTAGCTTCAGCCGTGCTTTGAATAGTTTTTAATTCCTGATTCGAGCTTTTCTTACTAACTTGGCTTTGTAATAATAAACAAAGCAGCATTAGCGGTCCTAATAATTGTAATCGTCTTTTCATATGTCTAATTGATTAATTAAAATACTTTATTTTATGACTAATAAATTTCTCTTATTTCTTTCTTTACTTACTTTTTTGGCTTGCAAACACAACATTGAAAATTCAGAATTAGGTTTATATATCACTGATTTAGGTTTGAGTCCGGAACATGCACTTGTTATGGATGATTTTAATCATAAAACAAACAAGGAAATCTCATTCGGACATCAACTAACCATAGAGATACAAAATTTATCGGGGTTTACCAAACTTCCATCAGGTAACGTTCTAGCCGGAGTTGAAAATTCTGTAATAGATGAGAAGAATAAGGTAATTTTTCATGTTTCTGATTATTTTTTAAAATTTGGCGATAAAGGTGTTTCAATGGAAGATTCTAAAAAGATAAAGATTAATCTGACCATTGGTAAACCAATGGAAAGAGGGAAAAAATACTTTATGCTTTTTCGTATCTGGGATAAGAAAAGCGGCAAAGAAATGAAAGGTAATATTGAATTAAATGTCATTTAATTATACCGATTAATTGGGACATTGATTACTAATTTGGGCCGAAAAAACACTCCCGTTTTCAACTTTAAAGCCGGGATTTAATTCAATTTTTCTTCCCGCTTCATATAATACACGTGCCGAACCCGTTACTTTATTTTCTGCTTCAATTATATTTATAGCTTTTCCATAATTTGTATTCGCACTATAGTCATCTTTACTCGAAACTAAATTCAAATCTGCAGAAATAATCCTTAAATTGGTAATAGACGTTGCGGAAGAAACAACAGGTGCTGTTGTAATAACCTTTATCTTGTAATTATTACTTCCTTTTATATACATGGGTATTTTGCAATTTATATTATCCGGATTTGTAGCACTACCAATTAATGTAGGAAATGAAAATCCCCCTTTTTCATCTGACAGAAAAACCTGAAACATATTACCCTCACTAAAAATACCATCCTTTGAAGTAGAAACATTAAAAGAGCCGCCAATGCATATTTCAGAGACTGAAGCTAATGGTTCCGATAAACTTCTAAAACCGGGAATCATCCAAAATTTTATCACATCAGGCCCTACAATTACATTTCCTAAAGCATTATCCAATTCATATCCGTTACCTATGAATGTATAAAAATTGTAATCCAAAATATCACCATCCGGAATACCTGATAATTCATGCAAATTAAAAGGTTGATTATTGTCAATATAGAAATGTGTATTTGTGGTACCCGACAATTGCAACTTTACACTTTCTATTACTGGCGTGGTGCATGTCGTATATGCAATTACTGTTGTTTTTCTATTAGAAACCTGCACCTCCATATTATTTGTAAGGGGAGCAATAAACTCCGGATTCTCACCAGCGTACATAAGGTAATAACTCATTTGAGGGGAACTGCAAGAAATAACAACCTCAGTGGTGGCAGTAATGACACAATTTCGTGTATCTGTAATTATGGCGGTATAAATACCTGCATTTACCACTTTTGCTGAAGTAATTTCCGGATTTTGTAAACTACTTGAAAATCCATTAGGCCCAGTCCAATCAAAATAAGTGCCATTAGAAGCAGATAACTGTATTAAATCTCCCTCGAAATAGGGTCCAAGATTTGAGGAAGAAGCTATAAATATCGGGTCCGATAAATTAACAGGTGCGGTCACATTTCCTGTACAACCTTGAATAGAAATAGAAAAATTGGAATAATCTCCCGCAGATAATCCGTCTAACACAAAATTATTTGCAACTACATTTACATTTTGTGTAAGGTTTTCCGTTAGGGAATTCCCATTACGGGTATAATTTAATATATAAGTGCCATTGGGTAAATTTAAGCTGTTAAATGCAACAGATCCATTCAGGCCATTACATGTTGCAGGGTTTACACTGCCCACAATATTAATAACTGGATTAAATTTGGTACTAATCGTAATACTTGCCGAAGCTGTACAACTATTACTACCCGTTACTGTTACACTATAAACACCTGCATAGGTAGTGGCCGTGCTGGCGTTGCTTCTTTCAGCCAAAGCGGTATTGGAAGTATATCCTCCCGGGCCGGTCCATGAATATCCCGTGCCTCCGCTTGCTGTTAAACTTAATGTAGAGCCTTCACAGATAACAGTGGCTCCGGTGATGTTT
>JAHEBN010000110.1:0-4324 GCA_024645245.1 Jiulongibacter sp.
GGGTCGAGCGAAATTAGGGCAGTCGGGTCGAGCGAAATTAGGGCAGTCGGGTCGAGCAAATTTAGGGCAGTCGGGTCGAGCGAAATTAGGGCAGTCGGGTCGAGCAAATTTAGGGTTGTCAGGTCGATTAGGGCTGTCAGGTCGAGCGTATACGAGACCCAAAACCCTTAGCCTCAAGCAATTCTTCTGAAATATTCCAAAGTTGTTCGGCAATTTTCAAATCGAGACTTTGACCTGTGGTGGGTGTAACTTTCGACTTTTTATAATATGCTCCAGACTCTAGTTTTTCCACTTTTTCAGTTGCCAGAAAAATACTGGTTTCTGCACCTTTATCCGGTGTAAGAATGAAGGGCATTTTGTTGAATAGGGCAAGTATTCCGGTATTGTTTGAGCCAAATCCGGTACGAACCACACCGGGATGTACCGCATAGGAATTGATGCCTGAGACCTTTAATTTTTCATGCAAAGACTTGGTAAATAGCAGGTTCATTAATTTAGTGGCACCATATTGTCGCATTCCGCTGAAACTTTTTTCTCCATTCAGATTTTCAAAATCTATCTTACCAAATTTATGTGCTTCTGATGAAAGATTTATGATTTTGGCTTCCGGTTTTTTTAGAATTTCGGGTAATAGTCTTTTAGTAAGATAAAAATGGGCCAGGTGGTTAATTTGAAATCCCCACTCAAAACCATCTTCTGTAAATATTTTATTATTAAAAATACCACCTGCATTGTTTATCAAAATATCGGGAGTAATTCCGGCATCTAATATTTCATTCGATACATTGTGAATACTTTTCAGAGAAGCCAGATCTCCAACAAAAACCTGTATTTTACCTACCGACTGGATTTCTTTCGCAACAGTTTGCCCTTTGTTTAAATCACGTGCAATTAGAATAATTTCGTTTCCCTGCTCAGATAATTTCTTTGCTGTTGCCCTACCAATTCCTGAAGTTGCTCCTGTAATTATTATCGTTTTCATATTTTAAAATTTAAGTCCTTTTAAAAGAAAAAAGCCGCTCCGAAAATCAGAACGGCTTTAGAATTATAACCCTAACCTATTAATTATAATGTATTAACGAATTTCCGGCGTAATAGTTTCCAAATTTTCAAAAGTGATTTCATTTTCTCCGTGTAACTCCATCAAAATCACTTCTTCTTTTTGAATTTTACCGGAAAGTATCATTTTAGAAAGTTCATTTAATACCCTTCTTTGAATTACTCTTTTCAGAGGTCTTGCTCCAAATACAGGGTCATATCCTTCTTCGCCAAGCTTATCTAAAACATCTTTTGATGCTTCCAGTGTGATGCCCTGTTCTTTAAGACGGTTTTGAATCTGAGCAAATTGTATCTCTACAATCTGACGAATATTAGATTTGTTTAATGGATCAAAAAGTACAATTTCGTCAATTCTATTCAAGAATTCAGGCCTTACAGATTGCTGGAGCAATTCCATAATTGCTGTTTTTGCTTCTTCTTTGTAATACAACTGCCAACCTTTTTCATCGCCCTTGGCTTCGGCAAATTTCTCCTGAATGATATGCGAGCCGATGTTTGATGTCATGATAATAATGGTATTCTTAAAGTTTGCCACACGCCCCTTATTATCTGTTAATCTACCATCATCGAGCACCTGTAAAAGTATATTCCATACATCCGGGTGAGCTTTTTCAATTTCATCAAGGAGAACAACCGAATAGGGTTTTCTACGCACGGCTTCAGTTAATTGTCCGCCTTCTTCGTAACCCACATATCCTGGAGGAGCTCCCACCAGTCGGCTTACAGTATGTTTTTCCTGGTATTCGCTCATATCGATCCTTACCATGGCCTGATCGTCGTTGAACAGGTATTGAGCCAAAGTTTTCGCCAATTCCGTTTTACCAACACCGGTACTTCCTAAAAACAGGAAGCTACCAATTGGCTTTTTAGGATCCTGCATGCCTGCACGTGAACGGCGTACTGCATCGGCAACCAATTCGATCGCTTCTTCCTGACCAGCTACCCGTTTTCTTAATTCATCCTCCAGATAAAGTAGCTTTTCCCGTTCGCTTTGTAGCATTTTGGATACCGGAATTCCGGTCCATTTGGCTACTACTTCGGCGATATCTTCTGCGGTGACTTCTTCATTTATCAGATTTCCTTCCTCTGAAGTGTTTTCAGTACCTTCAGCCTGTGCATGTTGAGCCAAATCATTTAATCGCTTTTCGGCTTCAGGTAACTTCCCATATCTGATTTCAGCAACTTTTCCAAAATCGCCACTGCGTTCGGCTTGTTCTGCTTCGAATTTTAAGTGATCGATGTTTTCTTTCAGTGTTCTGATTTCATTCACCACACCTTTTTCATTTTCCCATTTGGCTTTCAGGGCATTAAAACTTTCGTTCAATTCGGCCAGTTCTTTTGAAAGTGTGGCTTCCTTATTTTTATCATTTTCTCTGCGAATGGCCTCTCTTTCAATTTCGAGCTGCATAATTCTGCGGCGAAGCTCGTCCATTTCTTCGGGCATGGAGTCCATTTCTAAACGTAGTTTAGAAGCAGCTTCATCCATCAGGTCAATGGCTTTATCAGGTAAAAAACGATCGGAAATATAACGGCTTGATAACTCCACGGCTGCAATTACGGCATCGTCCTGAATTCTCACACCGTGGTGTACTTCGTATTTTTCTTTGATACCCCGTAGGATAGAAATTGCATCTGCCACATCGGGTTCGTCTACAATAACAGCTTGAAAACGACGCTCTAATGCTTTATCTTTTTCGATGTAGCGTTGGTATTCTTTGAGTGTGGTAGCACCAATTGCGTGCAACTCACCACGGGCAAGGGCCGGTTTCAGTAAGTTGGCCGCATCCATGGCACCTTCGCCACCTCCACCGGCCCCTATCAAGGTGTGTATCTCATCAATGAACAAGATGATTTCCCCTTCTGAGTCGGTCACTTCTTTGATTACAGCTTTTAATCTTTCCTCAAATTCTCCTTTGTATTTAGCTCCTGCTACCAGGAGACCCATATCGAGCGAAATCACACTCTTGGATTTCAGGTTTTCCGGTACATCGCCCTGCACAATCCGCTGAGCGAGACCTTCCACTATGGCTGTTTTACCAACACCCGGTTCACCCAGAAGAATGGGGTTGTTCTTTGTTCTACGGGAAAGAATTTGTAAAATCCTTCGTATTTCCTCGTCACGGCCAATCACCGGATCAATTTTCCCTTCACGTGCTTTATCGTTAAGGTTAATACTGTACCGGCTAAGAGCCTGGTATTTATTTTCTGCGTTTTGATCTTTCACTGGATTATTTTTTCCTCTTAATTCTTTAATTGCTTTTTCAACTTCTTTCTCTACAAAACCCTGCTCTTTGAGTAGCTGGGCTATCCTGTCTTTACCGGCAGAAAGTGCCAGATAAAGCAGCTCCACACTTACAAAATCATCGCCAAAGTTTTTTAATTTTTTCTGTGCTTCGCCTAAAACAGCGGACAAATCATTGCTTAAATAGGGTTGTGAACCACCGCTTACTTTGGGTAGCGATTCGATTAATTCATTTAATTTATTCGTCAGCAAAACTTCGCTTACCCCTAGTTTTTTCAAAAGATATGATGTGGTATTCGCATCTTCTTCCATCAAAGCTTTTAAAAGGTGTGCGGGCTCTACCGCCTGTTGCATATTTCCCTGAGCGATCTGCACTGCTTTTTGGATCACTTCCTGGGCTTTCATGGTATATTGATTCAGATTCATAGCTTTTGGATTTTGTTTCTAATTTACAATTTGTTGATTGGGAATTACCCAGAAAATTCAACTTTAATTCCGATTTAATCGACATTATTATGGTAGTCAAAAAGTGTGCGAATTTGTAAATTCGGAAATAATGACCGTTTTTAATGATAATTTGCATGGAAAGGGCTGCCATTTTGACTAGTTTTATTTTAACATCAGACTTATTACTTTCGCGAAATGAAAAACCTGAATAACCCTTGGCGAATAACTGCCAGTACAATTTATAAAAAACCGGAGGATTCCAAGATTTTCGGATCGGTGGAAATTGATATTACTGAGCTGAATAAATATATTGAAAAGCAGCGGAAAAATGGTATAAAAATAACCCTAACTCATTTTTTTAGCCTCGCTACCGGAAGGGCAATCGCACAGGCGGTGCCAGAGTTCAATACCTTTATAAAAAGGGGGAAAATTTATAATCATCCGGGTATAGATGCTGCTGTTTCGGTTTTGCAGCAAAACGGTCATATGGGTTCTGTTATTTTAAAAAATGTGGACAAGCTTAGTTTTCAACAAGCTGTATATCAGTTAAATGAAGAAATTCAGGCGTCCAGAAGA
>JAHEBN010000110.1:4334-6786 GCA_024645245.1 Jiulongibacter sp.
GGCCGATACGCGGCTGGCTTTATTCCTTAATCCGAAAAATGATTATAGATTGGGGAATTACCATACCGGGTGTTGGCTTAAATTCGAGTAGTTTTGGGTCATTTGTGGTATCGAATATTGGGAGTTTAGGTTTGGATACCGGGTATCCCGCATTGATGCCTGTGGCCAATATGGCTTTTGTTTTGATATTGGGTGGTGTGAAAGAAAAGCCGTGGGTGGTTGATGGAAAAGTAGTACCGCGGACTATAATTACCTTGTCTACGGCAATAGATCATCGCGTAGCTGATGCTAATCACGGTGGTTTGTTGTTTAAGTTTCTAAAGAAAATGGTGAAAAATCCGAAATTGATTGAAATACCGGCCTGAAAATGAAGTGGAAAATTCTTTTCGCTTTTCCACTTCATTGGGCTTTGGTCGACATAATCAATTAGTTTTCTTGAATTTTGGTTGCTACGTCACTTACTCTTAGTGCTATTATTTCTGTGACATAAACAAGTTGGTTTTCTTTGTTTCGGTAATTTCTATTATTGATTTTTCCTTCTATTCTGATAAAGCGTCCTTTCACAAGTAATCCGCGGCATTCCTCCGCCATTTTCCCCCAGGCCACCACATTGTGCCAGGTAGTGTTTTTGACTTCCTGATTTTCTTTATTGGTGAAAATTTCATTTGTGGCAAGGCTGAATTTTACCACAGCTTTGTCGTTTACTTTTCTGATTTCGGCATTCTTGCCGATATTTCCGATGAGTTTGATTGTGTTCATTGTTTTTTGTTTTTAATCGTTTGAATAATATATTGAATCCCCATATAAATAATCGGGGTGTTTTTGTGATAAATTATTTTCCTTTTACTTCCTCGATTTTACGGGCTACTATTTCGGTTAGGTAAACTTTCTGGTTTTCTTTATTGGTGTAGTTGCGGTAATTGATTTTGCCTTCCACTTTTATGAGCTTTCCTTTTTTGATAAGTTCATTACACTCCTCTGCAAGCTTGCCCCAGGCTATTACATTGTGCCAGGTGGTATTTTTTACTTCTTTATTATCTTGTTTGTAGGTCTCGTTTGTGGCGAGTGTGAAGTTTGCTTTTTGGCCACCTTCAAATTTTACGATGTTGGCGTCTTGTCCTGCGTTTCCGATTAATTGTACTGCGTTCATACTAGTAATTGTTTTATTGTTTGATAATTTAATTGTGATGTGATTTCTTTTTTCCGAAACCGACGATGCAAAATTGAGTAACAAGAAAAATTATACTCGTATGATAAATGTTTATAGTCGTATAAAAGTGTTTGTAAATGCTTGTTGTCGAATAAGGTACTTATTAACAGATATTTATATATTTTACATTTAAACTATATTTTTAAACTAATCCTTTTTTATTGAATCATATCATATAAAAAACTGATATCCGTCATGAGTTTATGAGGGCTTTTGGTCGAATTTTGAACAAAAAGAAATCGAGTTATGACATTGGATTTAGATTTAAGCAAGTACGGAATACATACTCCCCAAATTCTTAGGAATTCTTCACCCGCAAGGCTGTACGAAGAGGCCTTAAAATATGAAAAAGGTGCGGCGATTTCTGATAGCGGAGCACTTATATTAAGATCGGGCGAAAAAACTGGTAGAAGCCCGAAAGACAAACGAATCATTGAAAGACCAGAAAGTGTGGAGGATATCTGGTGGGGGAAAGTGAACATCAAAATGGATGAGCACACTTTTGATATCAATCGACAGCGGGCGGTTGATTATTTCAATACCAGGGAGAGGCTTTACGTGGTAGATGGCTATGGCGGCTGGGATCTCGAAAATCAGATAAAAGTAAGGGTAATTTGTACGCGTCCTTACCATGCCTTATTTATGCATAATATGCTAATGCGACCCACCCGAGATCAACTTAAAGCATACGGCGAACCAGATTATGTCATCTTTAACGCCGGTGAGTTTCCGGCTAATACCTATACATCGTATATGAATTCCACGACGAGTGTGGATTTATGTTTCGAGAAAAAGGAATTTGTGATTCTGGGTACTGAATATGCCGGTGAAATGAAAAAGGGCGTGTTTACCATTATGAATTACATCATGCCTAAAAAAGGTATCCTAAGCATGCACTGCTCGGCCAATGAAGGGGAAGGTGGGGATGTCAGTTTGTTTTTTGGCTTGAGTGGTACGGGTAAAACCACTTTGTCGGCAGATATCAATCGCAGTCTGATAGGTGATGATGAGCATTGCTGGAGCGATAAAGGTGTTTTCAATATTGAAGGTGGTTGTTACGCAAAAACAGTAGGTCTTACAGCGGAAAGTGAGCCCGAGATTTTTCAGGCAATTAAATACGGTACGGTGCTTGAAAATGTGGTTTACGATGAAGTGGATCACCGACCGGATTATACCGACACCTCACTTACCGAAAATACCCGGGCAGCGTATCCATTGGAGTATATTGCCAATGCCAAAATA
>JAHEBN010000110.1:6796-15238 GCA_024645245.1 Jiulongibacter sp.
GATGTACCATTTTATTAGCGGATATACGGCCAAAGTTGCGGGAACAGAAATGGGCGTTACCGAACCTGTACCTACTTTTTCGGCTTGTTTTGGTGAGGCCTTTATGGTATGGCATCCCAATAAATATGCACAGCTATTGGCTGAAAAAATGAAGGCGAATGACTCCAAAGCCTGGCTGGTAAATACCGGCTGGGTGGGTGGTGGCTATGGCGATGGTAGTCGTATTAAATTAAAATATACGAGAGCCATAATCGATGCCATTCATAACGGTACATTAAGCCATTCAGAAATGGTAAAAGATGAGGTTTTCGGATTGGAGATTCCTTTACATTGTGCCGGTGTGCCGGATGAAATCATGGTGCCTAGAAACAGTTGGAAAGATAAACCGGCCTACGATAAAACCGCAGCTAAATTGGCTGGAATGTTTAAAGCTAATTTCGGACAGTTTGAGGCTGGTTGCGATATAGAAATTGTGAATGCCGGGCCAAAGGTTTAATTTTGTTTCACAATGTTTCACAAAGTATTAGCACAAAGTTGCACAAAGTAGATTTTGAAATTTTAAACATAATCTTGGAGAATTTTTTGTGGCACAATCTTATAAGAAAAATTAGCACAAAGTTTCACAAATTAGACCTTGTGAAACTTTGTGCCAGTACCTTGTGTACCTTAGTGACTGAATTTATAATATCAACCTTTTTATCCCATTCTTTAAAGAGGGCACATTGAAGTTCAACAAAAGTCCCAATCTGCATCCACTAAGTCTCATATATGTAAGGGTTTGGGCAATGAATAAATCATTTATGCCATCTGTAGCCTTGAGTTCCACAATAACCCTATTTTCAATAATTAAGTCTACGCGATATCCCAGTTCAAGTTTTATGTCTTTATAAACCAGCGGAAGACCTTTTTGCCTTTCAACTTTTAAGTTACTTTTCGTCAACTCATGAATTAAACAAAACTCATACGTATTTTCCAATAGCCCAGGTCCTAAAATAGTATGAACTTCAAATGCAGCATTGAGTACTATTCCAGATATTTCATTTTCAGCTTTCATTTTAAAAAGGCAGTCCGTCGTTTACTTCGGAGGATAGTATGGTGAAGGTGGATGCCGGAGTTGAGGTTTCTGACTTTTGGCTTTTGCCCAGCATCTGCATTACGTTTGCTCTGATTTTGTAGGAGAATCTTTCCACGCCGCTGCTATCGGTCCATTTTTCGGATTTTAGTTTACCTTCAATATAAACGCTGTCTCCCTTTTTCAGGAATTGCTCGGTTACTCCGGCCAGGCCTTCCCACAAGTCTATGCGGTGCCACTCGGTTTCCTCCACTTTTTCGCCGTTTTTATTTTTGTACGACTCGGTGGTGGCAACCCTTATCTGGGCTACTTTGCTGCCGGTTGGTAATGTTCTTATTTCAGGATCTGCTCCCAGGTTTCCGATGATGCTTATTTTATTTAATGATGCCATTTTTTTATGTTTTAAATGTGTTAGTTTTTTAATGTGAGAATGCTAGAATGTTTAAATGTTAGAAATCTTCAATGCTGGAATGATTCAATAACAGCTTCCGGACTAGCAACTTCCTTTTTTTGGTTAGACGGGTTACTTTGCTTTTACTTCTTCTACCTTGCGGGCTACTATTTCGGTCAGGTAGACTTTCTGGTTGTCTTTATTGGTGTAGTTGCGGTAATTGATTTTGCCTTCTACTTTTATAAGCTTTCCTTTTTTGATAAGTTCATTACATTCTTCTGCAAGCTTGCCCCAGGCAATTACATTGTGCCAGGTGGTGTTTTTTACTTCCTTATTATCTTGTTTGTAGGTCTCGTTTGTGGCGAGTGTGAAGTTTGCTTTTTGGCCACCTTCAAATTTTACGATGTTGGCTTCTTGTCCTGCGTTTCCGATTAATTGTACTGCGTTCATACTTGTAATTGTTTAAATGTTTAAGTTAGTTTTATTTGATTTCTTGTTGCTGAAATCGACGATGCAAAGTTGTGGATCGGTGCAAATTTTAGTCGTATATTAAATGTTTATAGTCGTATAAAAGTATTTGTAGTCGTTTGTTATCGGATAAATATTTTTATATTGCATTGAAAATCAACTAAATCACTTAAATATGGGAGTTTGCTTAGAATGTGGAATAAATATTTCTGGAAGAGTGGATAAAAAGTTTTGCGGGGATGTGTGCCGCAATACGTACAACAATAAATTGAATTCTGACTCGGTAAATCTGGTGCGGAATACCAACAATGCCTTACGCAAAAACCGCCGGATTCTTGCCGAAATATGTTTGGATGAAAAGGCCAAAACCACGGAAAATAGATTGATACAGATGGGTTTTGATTTTAACCTTATTACGTCTGTGAGAACAACCAAAAAAGGGAGCACCTACTTTTTTGTGTACGATTACGGCTACCTGGAATTGGATAATAATTTCTACCTGATTGTAAAGGATAACAAAGGAAAGAAGGTGGAGGAGGAGAATGTTTAGTTATTTCTTTAATACATAGGCACATAGATCACAATAGCATGACTAGGTCTTTTAAATATTAAACTGCCTTTTTCTTCCTGAATGCCAGCAATTTCCGAATTAAATAATATACAAAGAAAATTACCAGAATACCGATAAATACGGGTATCCATATGGCGAAAATGGAAATTATGGCCGATAAGCCGTTTTCTATGGAAGTAAGGATGTTGTTCCCTAAGCCTCCTGTGAATTTGGTGGAGCCCAATCTAAGCAAAGATGTACCTGCCTGAATAGTGCCGGCCACACCACCTCCGGCTATTATACCCAGGCCCCATTGTATAATCGGGTCGTCTATTTGCAAAAAGGAAGTAGTGAGTAAGGTGCCCGCAACTACGGCCGTGGGGGCAGCGATGGTATCCAAAAGATTGTCGACAACAGGAACATAATAAGCTGCCAACTCAAAAACCGTGGCAATGGCCAAAACGATAGTTGCAGTATTCGAACTCATCCAGGCAAAATTATCGGCCATTGGGAATACCCCGAATTTAGCCGCCAGATTGGCGATTAGTAAGGGCACAAAAATGCGGAAACCGGATGCTGCACTGAGCCCTATGCCAAGCATGAGGGCGGGTAAGTAAGTAAGGATATTTCCCAGATCGAAATCCAATTTTTATTCTTTTTTTTTGAATTATAATTGCAAAAGTTATCTATTAGTTCAAATGCCCCAGCTTAGGGACTGAGCAGCCTGTTGGAGCCCTGGCGTAGCCGGGCGACTAGCGTAGGCCCGACCCCTGCCTTTACGAAATACAACTTTTAAGTAAAAAAGGGCAAGGGGAAGCCCCGAATTTTAAACAATGTTCATAGTTTGCTCCTTAATTTTCTCGAGCTCGTCTTTCATTTGTACCACCAGTTTTTGAATAATGGCGTCGTTGGCTTTCGAGCCGATGGTGTTTACCTCACGTCCGATTTCCTGAGCGATAAAGTTGAGTCTTTTGCCATTAGATGCCGTCTCCATCTCTTGCATAAAGTAAGTAAGGTGGTTTTTGAGGCGGACTTTCTCCTCCGAGATATCAAATTTTTCAACGTAATAAATGAGCTCCTGCTCGAAACGGTTTTTGTCGAAGTTCTCATTTTGGATCCATTCAGAGACCGATTTTTCCAGTCGCTCACGAATAACAGGAATGCGTTTTGGGTCCTGAGCGGCTACTTCGCTTAGGTAATTATCGATATTAGCGATGTATTCGGCGAATTTCTCCTGCGTGGCTTTGCCCTCTTGCCGACGAAACTCCTTGCACTTTTCGATAGCCAGCAATACCGTATTTTTGATCAAATTCCATTCGCTTTCGGCTTCCTCTTCCGATAGTGCCGAGCTCATGTAAGCGTTGGGCATCATGCTGGCCATACGCAACACTTCGGTGGGGCTGGCCTCAAAACCAAGCTCGGATGCGGTGCCCATTAAGTCGTGAAAATAGGCCTTAACCAGTGCCCGGTTGATGGCGGTGCCGGCGGCAGACTCATCTTTGGGTACCACGTTGAGATTGAGCTCCATTTTTCCCCTTTCCAGCTCCTTAGACAGCAAGTTACGCAACTCCACCTCTTTTTCGGAGTAGGTTTTGGGCATTCGGCAATAAATATCTCCGAATTTAGAATTTAAGGTTTTTACTTCGACAGTAACGGCAATTTTCTCGTTTTCGGCAGATGCTGAGCCGAAGCCCGTCATGGATTGGAGCATAAAATGGGTAATTGATTGGGTATTTTTGAATAAGGACAAAAATAACAATTTATTAAGTCCTTTTCCTAAGACCGCGTGCTCAATCCTCTTATTTTCCTTAATTTTGCACTCCATTTTAAAATTTCGGAATGAATACAGAGCAGAAACTGGCAGCAGATATAAAACAGGCATTACATTCTTTATTTGAAGTAGAGCAGGAAGTCATACTGCAACCTACCCGAAAGGATTTCGCCGGTACCTATACTTATGTGGTGTTTCCGCTGGTGAAAAGCCTGAAAAAGAGTCCGCCCGAAATCGGTGCTTCACTGGGTGAATACCTGAAAGCTAATTCGGATCTGGTCGCTGATTACAATGTCGTTCAGGGGTTTTTAAACCTGGTTTTGGAAGAAAATACCTGGTTTGATACTTTCAATGCGATACTTTCTGATGAAAATTTTGGTTTTGCGAAAGCAAATGGAAAGGGTGTTTTGGTGGAATTTTCGTCGCCAAATACCAATAAGCCTTTGCATTTGGGTCATTTGAGAAATAACTTTTTGGGTGATAGTATTTCCCGGATTCTGAAAGCCAACGGTTGGGATGTAACCAGGGCCTGCCTGGTAAACGACCGTGGGATTCATATTTGTAAGTCGATGATTGCTTATCAATTATTCGGAAAGGGCGAAACGCCCGAAAGTGCGGGTATTAAGGGTGACCACCTGGCCGGAAAATACTACGTGGAGTTTGACAAATCCTATAAAGCAGAAATAAATGAGTTGGTAGCTGCCGGAGAAACTGAAGAAAACGCTAAAAAGAATGCACCTTTATTGAAAAAAGCACAGGAAATGCTGCTGAAATGGGAGCAAGGCGATGCCGCGGTGGTGGAACTGTGGAAAAGAATGAACGGCTGGGTGTATGACGGTTTTAATGCTACTTACCGCAAAATCGGGGTGGAATTTGACAAAACCTATTACGAATCGGATACCTATTTGCTCGGAAAAGATATAGTGGAAGAGGGTCTGGCCACTGGTGTTTTTTACAAAAAAGACGACAACTCCGTATGGATAGACCTCACGGAAGAGGGGCTGGATCATAAGTTGGTTTTGCGTGGAGATGGCACCTCGGTTTATATCACGCAGGATCTGGGAACTACCGATCTGAAATTCAAAGATTTCCATTCGGAAAAAGCGATTTGGGTGGTGGGCAATGAGCAGGATTATCATTTTCAGGTGCTCTTTGCGATTATGAAAAAGCTGGGCAGAAGTTACGCCGATGGCTGTTACCACATGAGTTACGGAATGGTGGATTTGCCTAGCGGTAAGATGAAGTCGCGGGAAGGTACGGTGGTAGA
Organism: Jiulongibacter sp.; assembly: GCA_024645245.1. Classification (GTDB taxonomy): domain Bacteria; phylum Bacteroidota; class Bacteroidia; order Cytophagales; family Spirosomataceae; genus JAHEBN01. The sequence continues at coordinate 12,316 of JAHEBN010000110.1, forward strand.
TGCCGATGAACTGGTAGCCGAAATGACCGCTACAGCCGCAGAAACCACCAAAGAAAGAGGGAAAATTGACGATTTTACGGCAGAAGAAGCAGAAAATCTTTTTCAAATGCTGGCTTTGGGAGCTGTAAAATACTTTTTACTGAAAGTAGAACCCAAGAAAAGAATGCTCTTCAATCCACAGGAATCTATTGATTTTCAGGGAAATACGGGGCCTTTTATACAATATACGCACGCACGTATCAAATCTATATTGCGAAAAGCCACGGCCGAAGGCATCGAAATACCGGAAACAATTGCCGGAATACCTTTAGAAAGCTCAGAAAGCGATTTGATCTTTTTGTTAAGTGAGTTTCCATCTGTAATCAGAAAAGCGGGAGATGACTACGCACCCTCTACGGTTGCCAACTACGCCTACGATCTGGCGAAGACTTTCAGCTCGTTTTACTCGGAATTTAGTGTAATGAATGAGGCTGACACGGCTAAAAGAGATTTCAGATTGGCATTGATACGGGTAGTGGCCGACACCTTGAAAAAGGCGATGGGACTACTGGGCGTGGAGGTGCCGGAGCGGATGTAATCTCGGCTACGCTCGATTTGACAGTTCTTGCTTCTTTGCTTCGCTTGAAGGTTTCTTTGCTTCGCTTGAATGTTTCTTCGCTTCGCCAGGCGGGTTTTTACACTTTGCTTGAAGAGGCTGACTTGGTGTACTTTGTGCCAATACTTTGTGAAACTTTGTGTCTAATCTCGACTCCGCTCGATTTGACAGTTCTTCGCTTTAAGGGGCTGACTTGGTGTACTTTGTGTAATACTTTGTGAAACTTTGTGTCTTTACGCTTACAAGAGTACTTTCTCCAATAAAAAATCATTTTTAAAATAGTTTTTTAAGCCCTATCTTCATTTTATGTTGGAAAATTTACAAACCCAAAATGTATGAAAAAGAGTCTTATTGTATTATTTATTTTAGTTAGCGGTGTATGCAGTTTTGCCCAAAAAGATTTTAAGGTTATCGCCTATTACGTGCCTCGTGTTGCACCTTCCGATATTCCCTTTGAGCAACTTACACATATCAACTATTCATTTGCCATACCGGCCAAAAGTGGAGATACACTCGAAACCCTGAAGGAGGACGCCCGACTACAGGAACTGGTGCCACTGGCACATAAAAACGGGGTAAAAGTGTTTATTTCCATAGGTGGCTGGTCGGTAGGAGATGGGGGAGGCGACGATAGCCGTTTTCACCGCATGGCCGAAACCGCCGAAGGTCGTAAGCGGTTTATTGCGAGCTCCATGGCTTTGGTAAATAAATACAAGCTCGATGGCATAGACCTCGACTGGGAATATCCGGATGAAGACTCGCCTTCGGCCGATCAGTTTGTGCTGCTATGCAAGGACCTTTATACCCAATTGCATGCACAAAATAAGGAACTTACAGCGGCGGTGGTTTCTGCAGGCAAAAAGGCTTTCGGCATAAAAGAAGAAGTATATCCATATATGGACTGGCTCAACCTGATGGTGTATGATGGCGACTACGGCCCGGAGGAAATCAAGCACCACTCGCCGTATTCGATGGCGGTTCGCTGTCTGGATTTTTGGCTCGATGAGCGGCATTTACCTGCAGAAAAATGCGTATTGGGTTTACCTTTTTATGCTAAAAAAGGACATGGAAATTTCGGATATTCTTACAAAAAATTACTGGAAGAAGGTGCAAGCAAATACGACGACTACTGGAACGGACACTATTACAATGGCATGATTACCATTGCCAACAAAACCAAACTAGCCCTGGACCGCCGATGTGCCGGCGTAATGGTATGGGAGCTAAGCCACGACACCACGGACGAAACCTCCCTTTTTAAGACGATTAATAGGGTTAAGAGTGGGGAGAGGGGGTTTTGAAATAGTTCTTGAATGGCGATTATGGTGCTGGGATAAGTGTTTTAAAGGCCAATCATACTTTTATAAAAAGTAGTAAAATTTAACTACCGACTAAACGAGTAAAATGTAATATTTGCATTTTTCAGTTTATGCCGTTTTATAATTTAAATTTTGGAAGAACCAAAAATTATGGTAAAAGTAGAACCATTACAAATTGAGTCTGCTGGATCCGAAAATTAGATAACAATTTTTCTATAAATGGCTCAAATTTCAATATTGGAAAGCAGCAGCAATAGTTCAACCATTGATACTATTATGAGAGTTTTTAAAGCTTTAAAAGCTGAACTTCATTTCCATGCAAAACTGGAAGACCGGCTTTTGCAAGTTAATTAACAAACGAAAAGAAATTTACAGAGTATAATAAAAACACTTAAGTGGTTTTTTTCGGAAAGGTTTAGAACACCGTAACGCCGTTGTAAGTATTAACTTTTTTACCCCTCACCCCAAATGAAAAAAGCAATCCTATTACTTTTCCTTCTCCTGGTTTTCCAATTGGTTACGAAAGCCCAATCAAGTTATAAAATACCGGAAGATACCAAGCGTATACTTTTTCTAGGCAACAGCATTACTTATGCCGGGCAATATGTGGCTTATGCAGATGCGGCTTTGCGGGTTTTGCATCCCGATAAACAGTATGAAATAATTAATGTAGGCTTGCCCAGCGAAACGGTCTCCGGGCTTTCAGAAGAAGGGCATGCGAATGGACAGTTTCCCCGGCCAGACCTGCACGAGCGTTTGGATCGGGTACTCTCGCAGACAAAACCCGACCTGGTTTTTGCCAGTTACGGTATGAATGATGGCATTTATTTGCCCTTTGATGATGGCCGTTTTCAGAAATACCACGATGGTATTATTTGGCTGCAGGATCAGGTGGCGAAATCCGGAGCACAAATTATTTTTCTTACTCCGCCCGTTTATGATGAGCAAAAAGGTGCCGCCTATGCCAATGTATTGGATATGTATTCCGATTGGCTGATTAGTCAGCGAT
>JAHEBN010000262.1 GCA_024645245.1 Jiulongibacter sp.
TTGGAATCGTAAAAGAAGTATTCCAAACCTGTCTTTTTTATAAATAAATAACCCGAAGGAACTTCTGAACGGAAAAGGATATCTTCAGGCCACTGCCCCTTGTTTTCAATAAATAAATAGTTACCGCCCGGATCGTGGGCAAAAGTTAAGGGGGAAATGAGTAAAAAAAATACTATTTGAAAAAGTCTATTCATCCAGGCATGTTTTTTCCGGATTTAAAAACAGATATATCTAAAGTTTCAGAACAAAAATCATACTCCTTTTTGTCATTTGAGGATATTATTATTGTTTTCTGCCCAATTAATTTTTCCATATTCGACAGATACCAATCGATTCCCCGCAAATCCAGATTAGTGGTAGGTTCATCAAGCAGAATCACATCAGATTTGCTAAAAAAAGCAAGACCTAATTTTAATCGTTGTTTCATACCAGATGAGAATTGCCTGATTTCCTTATTTTCATGACCATTTAAAAAGGTATTTTCTAAAAATTGGGACAAATTGATATCGTCCTCAAATTCCCTAAAACCCGATTGGAAATTAAATAATTCTACTGGAGAAAATTCCTCTATCAGGTCAATATATGGTGCAGAATAAAAAAAATGCCTGTAAGTAGTATCTGAATTGAGTTCAGTCAGATTTTTATCTTTGTAGATGACGTTTCCGGTATTATGTGGTATTACTCCGGCAATAACTTGCATCAAAGTTGACTTTCCTGAGCCATTTGGACCCGTGATAGCCCAACTTTCCTTACTTTTAAAATTCACATTTACACCTCTGAATATCCATTCATTTCTGAACTTTTTTCCGATATTTTCGAGATGAATATTCACTTTTAGAAGTCTTCAACTTTTACATTTCCTGTTCTGATTATACCTCTTTCTGAATTACGAACGAAGTTGAGTACCTCGTCACGTTCCGCGGTGGCTTCCATTTCTAATTCTATTTTGTTTAAAGCATCGCTATTGTTTAGGCCTTTTAGATAAATATAGCGGTAAATATCCTGAATTTCAGCTATTTTTTCGTTGTTAAAACCCCGTCTTCTTAGTCCAATAGAATTCACACCTGCAAATGAAATGGGTTCACGTGCCGCTTTCACAAAAGGTGGTACGTCTTTACGTACCAAAGATCCGCCTGCCACCATGCTGTGTCGCCCCAATCTTACAAATTGATGTACGGCACTGGTACCACCGATAAAAACAAAATCTTCAATGGTTATATGTCCGGCTAGTTGAACGCCATTGGCCAAAATCACATTATCCCCAATAATACAATCGTGAGCCACATGCACATAGGCCATTAAGAGGCAATTAGACCCTATGGCTGTTTTATATTTATCGACAGTGCCCCTATTTACAGTTACACATTCACGAATGGTAGTATTATCGCCAATTTCGGTGGTTGTGTACTCTCCTTTAAATTTCAAATCCTGAGGAACAGCTGATATTACAGCACCGGGAAAAATTTTGCAATTTTTACCTATTCGGGCACCCTCCATAATGGTAACGTGCGGCCCTATCCAGGATCCTTCTCCAATTTCAACATCTTTTGAAATCATCGCAAAAGGCTCAACGACCACATTGTGTGCTAATTTGGCTTCAGGATGAACGTATGCCAAAGGTTGATTCATGTATTATTAAGTAATAGTTTTATTATTTCTTGACTAATCTGGCAGTCATATCAACACTACAAACCAGATTTTTTCCTACCCAAGCTTCACCATGCATTTTAGCCACGCCCATACGAATTGCAGCTAAAAGCGAACATTTTATTACTAACGTATCACCTGGCAAAACATTTTTAAAAAATCTGCAATTTTCTATACTCACTAAATAAGGCCAGTAAGCTTCCGGATCCCCGGTACTTGTCAATACCAAAACACCACCTGTTTGTGCGATTGCTTCTACCTGCAATACACCAGGCATCACCGGATTATCCGGGAAATGACCTGTAAACTGTGGCTCGTTCATGGTGATATTTTTAATGCCCACCACTGTAGTACCATCTAAAGAAACAATCTTATCAACTAATTGAAAAGGATATCTATGCGGCAATAATCTGGCAATATCTTTAACATTAAACACGGGCTCGGCGTTCACATCGTATTTAGGTGCGGATTTTGAAGCCAATGTAATGGCTTTTTTTATTTTTCTAGCTAATTCAACATTGGATTCATGACCCGGCCTGGCAGCCAGTATGTGGGCTTTCAAAGGTTGACCTATCAGAACCAGATCACCCAGCAAATCTAATAATTTATGTCTGGCAGGCTCATTGTCAAATTTCAGAGGTGTGGAGTTAACTATACCGGCTTTACTTATGTCCAGGCTTTCTTTTCCTATTGCAGCTGCCAACTCTTTTACTTTATCGGCAGGTAAAGCCTCCTCAGCTATTAAAATGGCATTATCTATATCACCACCTTTTATTAAACCGGCCTTACTAAGTATTTCTAATTCGTGTACAAAAACAAACGTTCTGCAAGGAGCAATTTGCTCTTTATAGAGGCTCAAATCATGTAATTGAGCGTGCTGGCTATGCAATACTTTCGAATTATAATCCACCATAACAGTGAGGCGGTAATCACTTAAAGGAAGAGCTGCCAGCTCAATACTTTTATCATCGTTGCGAAAATGAATCGCTTCGGTAACTTCAAAGTAATTGCGTAAAGCATTTTGTTCTACCAAAACGGCATTTTCGAACAATTCCACAAAAGGTAATGCACTTCCATCAAGAATAGGGATTTCGGGCCCATCAAGCTCAATTAGTAGGTTATCGATCTGTAAAGCACCAATGGCAGAAAGTAAATGCTCCACGGTACTCACTTTTGCTCCATCTTTTTCTAAAACAGTGCCTCGTGAAGTATCGATGACAAAATCCACATTTGCCGGTACCGTAGGTTTTCCTTCCAAATCAATTCTTTGGAATACAATGCCGGTATTTATACCTGAGGGATTTAAAGTGAGGTTTACTAATTTCCCTGTATGCAGTCCAACTCCAGCCAGCGATCTGCTTTCGGCAATGGTATGCTGCTTTTCATTCATTTTCTTTCGATTTAATAATTTTCTCTATTTCTTCTACCCTTCTGTTAAGATCTGGTAATCGTCTGGTTAAAAGCTTGGTTTTCAGATAATCCTGTATGGGCATGATAGGTGAACCAGAAAATGACTTCCCGGTTTCGGCAATAGTCCGGTTAATTCCTGCTTTAGCTCCGATTTTTGTATCATTTGCCACCGAAATATGCCCTACTACTCCTACCTGACCTGCTATCACACATCGTTCACCTATTTTGGAACTGCCTGCAATACCGGTTTGTGAAGCAATTACCGTATTATCACCAATGGAAACATTGTGAGCAATTTGTACCAAATTGTCGATTTTCACACCGTTACCTATTTGAGTTGAGCCCATAGTGGCTCTGTCGATCGTACTACAGGCTCCAATATCCACATTATTACCTATTATTACATTTCCCAATTGGGGAATGGTTTTGTATGTTCCGTTATCTTGTGGGGCAAATCCAAAACCATCGGAACCAATAACCACATTACTATTAATTACGCAATCATCTCCAATTATGCAGTTATCGTAAATTTTAACTCCGGAATGAAGCAAGCAATTTTTCCCGATTTTTACGTTAATTCCGACAAAAACCTGAGGGTTTATTTGTGTGTTTTCCCCAATTTCTACATGTTCCGACACATAAGCAAAAGCTCCTATATAGCAGTTTTTACCAATATTGGCAGTATTGTGAATAAATGAATTGGGTTCAATACCTGATTTCTTTTGTTTCGTAAGATTCTGATAAACATTTAATAATTCAGAAAAGGCCAGATACGGATCACTAACCTGGATCAAGGCAGGATTATAATTACTTTTAGGAATAAATTTATTGGATACTATAACTGCCGACGAATCGGTTTTGTAGATATGTTCTTCGTATTTGGAGTTAGCAAGAAAAGAAATTCCTCCAGATTTACCTTCCTCGATTTTATCGAATCTTTCTACCTCTTTGGT
>JAHEBN010000111.1 GCA_024645245.1 Jiulongibacter sp.
TTTAATTCAGGAAAAAGGGAGGTAATGTCTTATACCATTTCACGCTACGATTATTTACTTAGTGATCCTTTTATAAGAATTAGCCGATCGTGTATAGTCAACAAGAAATTTATCAAATCCATCAATCCTTATGATCATTTGTTAACCATGAAAGATGGTATTGAAAAGCAAATTTCCAGACGCAGGTGGCCGATCGTCTCTAAATTATTTGCCAAATAAAGCACCTGAATTCTTTTAAATTACTTATCTAATACCAAAACTTTGTAATCTGAATACAGATCGAGCTGTAAAATCAAAAAGCCATTTTGATAAGAATACGGTATGTTCTTTCCGGATTCCAAATCCCAAACCTTTTCTGGTTTAAAGTCCAGTCTGATTTGAAAATCCATGTTGGTGACAGCCAAAGGCTCAAAATAGGTATTACCACTAAAGCCTGTTAAATTTATCAAATGCAATAGACTCCCCTTCCCTTCAAAGGGAGTTTCGATAGTTTGTTCCCTTGTATTTAACATATAATCCTGCAAAATCACCTCCACTCTGGGGTGTGCATTGGTTTTAATAAGTTGGTTTACTTCCGGGTAAATGTATTTCAGTAAATCCAGAAAAAGGAATTTATGTTGCTCATATCCGTATTGGTAATACTGCCGTCCAATACTTTCAGGCATCAATATATTTTTATTAGCTCCGGAATGAAAAACAGAAGCTGCGAAAAAGCCGGTAGCATCGTGACCGCCAATCATTTCGGGTGGCCCTGGCCGGCCTTTGGCCAATATGGGCAGCAAATTGTCATTGGATTTATCGAATTCATACAGGCCCAGATTATAATTAAAATGCACCATGTTTTGACCCACAAAATCCGTAAAAATAGTTTTATTTTGAGGACTCAAATAATTCCCATTTCCATCGTTTTCGGCTTTGATAATTTTGGCACCAAACATTTTATTTAAAAAGACCGCGTCGTCAGCAAAACTGGTATTTGTCGCCAGTAAATGCACACCTTTTTCGCTGAGCGTGCTAAGTGCAGATTTGTCTTTTTCTGCCAGGTATTTGATTTCTGGTAAAATTACCGCTTTGTATTTCTGAAGCTCTTGCATCCGGTCAGCTATTCTGTTATCCTGAATGATATCGTATTGAATATGGGCTTCCTTCAGCATCAATTGTATACCTCTATATTCTTCCATTTCTGTACCGCCCGGCCAGTATCCGGGAGCAATTAGGGCTACATCGGCCAATGATTTGTATTTACCAAAATATGCTTCGTGATCTTTTTGAAAAGAATAAATCCTTTTCAAAGTTTCAAAATTCCGCTGGTCTTCGTAATCCCGCAAATCGCCCATCAGACTGACATCCGTTCCGCTGCCGTTTGCCAGATTTTCCCATAATCGAATGGCGGTTTCTTCGGGTTCCACGGCATTAAAGCGACTCCGAAAAGATATCTGCTGTATACTGGCATTGCTTACAATTTTGTCGGGAAATGTTTGTTCAATATGATTGGTATTATCCGAACCTGTATAAGGCCAGTAGGGCTTGCCGTGGGTCTGGCTTTCGTGGCGAATGATATCGACGTATTCTTCTAAATAAGTGCAAATTGCCACTTTCTTATTCCTGCTTTTTACTGTTTCAAAGAGTTTTTTTGACCATAAACTAATGCTTTCTTTCTTAAATTCTTCATATTCCCTGAAAACCGCGTCTGTTTTATCTTCTTTTAACGGTAAGGCCTTTCCCCCACTCCATTTGGCAAAAGCAGCTTTTTCGAATGCGTTTTGGTCAATTCCTTCATACGTATTTTCGTAGGCATTGCGGGTTTGGTATCCCGGCATATTCAGGAAAATACCATCTACGTCAAAATTATGAATTACTTCAGCCACGATCGCAAAAGCCTTTTCCTGCACATATGGACCGTTAATACTAACCACATACTTATCGGTATTGATTATACGTTTACCTGCCGGTGAAATATAAAACCAGTCCGGATGTTGTGTAAAAATATCTTTATCAGCCCTACTGAAATCAAAACGTACTATCACCCGAATACCGCTATCATGGCATTTATCAACAATCCGGCCCAATTCACCCGGAATCATATCGGGATTAATATAATGGAAATCGAGTTTACTTTCATAAAATGCCATTATCCCTCCCGCATTAATTATTAAAGTGTTAGCCGAAAAGTCTAACAAATCTTTAACTATCGAATCTGCATTTAGAACTGCGGCCTCGTATGCCGGCAAATTCATTTGTATCAGGCGTAAATTATTGCGTTTCCACCATTCGGTGGTATCCGTTTTTAGAATAGGCTGCTGAGCCAGCAGGATTTTTGGAAATAATATAAGCAGGAAAAAAGTAATTCTAAGGTATTTCATTTTATCGGGTTGATTAAAAAAGAAATATCCGCTTCTTTTCCGGTTTCGCCAAAATACCGGGAGAATATAGTTGCTATTATTGGCAAAGAAAGGCAGAATTCACCCAAAAGCACTTCGATATTATCGATTCAATTGGCACAACAATTCCCGGATTTAAGATTCCTTTTGCGTTCCAATAAACAGTTTAACGCCATTTTTTAACATTATGGCAAGGCCTTTGTTTCCCTTCAATTTGTATAAAATTCCGTCTAGTAAAAAGTCGGAGGCCATATCCAACAAAATCAAATTCTACAATTTCCGAACGCTAAATTCCGAGTGATTGATAATCTATTAATTAACCTATAATATTTTTTAGGAAATGGAGACGGATGCCCGCTCACATAATTTTATCAACCTTTGCTTCTAAGTCCGTATACCATTACCGTCAAAGAAAACAACATGGCGAGAGTAAGTGAGATTAACCCAAAAGCAACGATATTCTCCTGCATACCTGTTCCTGAAAAACCAGCACCCGAAAGTGGCGTCATTTTTGAAGTACCCCAAATCGCTGAAATCAGTGTAGTAAGCCAATTTACAAAAGTGCCATAAATAAGTGCCATAAATAATAGCTTACGAATCTTTTCTGAGAGGTATAAATCTTTCCAGACCAATCCTGCAACTACCAGAAAAGTTCCGTTCATCACCCCTTCCAGGTGAGCTGCAAGACCCATTTTGGGGTTTTGTGTATTCATTATGATAAGTCCGGTGAGCAATCCGAGTAAAAATAGCAACATGCCCAGCATTTTTAATTTTCTAGCTGTTTGATCCATTTTACTTTTTGGTTTTTATGATTTACACTTGTATAAAAATTACTTCAATTTATTTTATCAGTTGAAAAATCAGATAAAATTCAACTTGCACTTTACATTTCAAAATAATTAAAAACTACCTCCATTTGTCTGAAATTACATAATCAAACACCTGGGCAATAGTAGAATTAACGCGAAAAATACTTATTTGGAATATATTATCAAATCATTTAATTCAAATTTTATTAAATGAAATTTGTCCCTTGAATTCTAATAGCCTATGACTAATTAAGATTAAATTCTAATATTCATTCAGAAGATAAACACAATTTACATGGCGGATTTCATAATTCAGTTTGCACAGGGTCATTCGAAAATCTTATTTTAAGCATAACTGATAACTAAAAGTCATTGGACTAGCTTAAAATTAGCTAAATACAGGCTAAATCAAAATAAAAAAATCGTAACTATTTAATTATAAATAAGTTACGATTCAATATTGCAGAGAGGAAGGGATTCGAACCCTCGATACCTTGCGGTATATACGCTTTCCAGGCGTACCTCTTCAACCACTCGAGCACCTCTCTGTAAGGGGCTGCAAAATAAAGCTATTTATATCAAACTAAAAAGTCATTTCACCACACAAATTAGATTCCAGCATTTTTTCAGATTCTTGTTTGGTTAGATTTTTACCCAAAACATGCATCAATTTAGTAACTGCGGCTTCCGCGGTCATGTCTTTCCCGCTTATTACCCCGATTTTCTCTAAGGCTCTTCCGGTGGCATAATCTTTTTGACGTACGGAGCCGCCGCTACACTGGGAGATATTCAACAGAATGACTCCTTTATCAATTGCTTTTTGTAAAACACCCAAAAACTCAGCCGAACTATTCGCATTTCCAGAACCAAATGTCTCTAAAATCACCGCCTTTAGACCTTCCTTTTCGAATACATATTCTAAAAAAGTTGTTGGCATGCCGGGAAACAATTTCAATATAGCCACCTTATTATCCAGCACTTTATGCACTTTCAGTTCTTCTTTTGGTTTTGAAAGCAAATAAGGCCGGTTATAATCGCAGTAAACTCCTACCTCCGCCAGATTCGGATAATTCTCCGATTGAAAAGCGTCGAATTGAGAGCTTTCGTATTTTTTAGCCCGGTTGCCCCTAAGTAATCGTCCATTAAAATAAATACACACCTCATGCAAAACAGCCTCGCCATTCTCGCGATAAGCAGCCAATTCCAAAGCTGTCATGATATTTTCGCGTGCATCTGTACGCGGTACACCTATGGGCAATTGGGCACCGGTAAAAATCACAGGTTTTGCCAGGTTTTCGAGCATAAAACTCAAAGCTGAGGCAGTATAAGCCATGGTATCGGTACCATGCAAAATTACAAAAGCATCAAATTCGGTATAGTTAGTTTCTATTATCCCGGCCAGTTCCACCCAGATTTCCGGTGTCATGTTGGAAGAGTCAATGGGTGGATCGATGGGAATTATGCTCAATCTGGCCTCATAACGTGCCATTTCAGGTATACCTTTTAATATTTCTTTAAATTGAAAAGGCACTAAAGTTTTACTTACGGGATCAAAAGACATGCCCAAAGTACCTCCGGTATAAATAATCAAAACTTTGGCGACTTGCTCACTGGAATTTTGGAGAGTCTCAATTTCAAATCGTTTGTAATTTACCATTCCGAGGTTTCGTCTTTTAATTGTTGGTAGGCTCCTTTCAGTTCTTTCAGGGTCTTTTCGTTATTCATTTTTTCTGCCAAATTGATTCCGGTCTGATAAGTCAGTTCAGCTTTCTGAATATCCTCATTTTCAAAATAAATTGCACCCAATTGATAGTATAAGGGCAAATAATCCGGGTGCTCATTCCTCACTATTTCAAAATGCTCCAAAGCCTTTTCCCTGTCTGTATTCATTAGCTCCATAGCCACAGCATACCGATTAAATGGGTCTGAAGGCTCTTTTTTAAGAAATTCAAGTAAAATTTCCAAACGCTCTGCTTGCATACTATTTTTCTCCTGCTTAGTTTTGTAAATGTTATGCATGCATAACATTATTTGTATTCTAAAGCCAAATTTCTATATTTAAAAACGAACAACCAATTTCTGAAATGAAAATACTCGTTTGCATATCAAGCGTTCCGGACACAACCTCCAAAATCAGCTTTACAGACAGTGAAACCGTATTTAATAAAGCTGGCCTTCAGTTTATAATAGGGCCTTATGACGATTACGCACTGGCTCGTGCCGTAGAATTAAAAGAGCAATCTGGCGGTACAGTCACTGTTCTTAACGTGGGTACAGTAGAAACCGAACCTCAAATTCGCAAAGCATTGGCCATTGGTGCCGACGATGCCATTCGGGTGGATGCCGAACCTACAGATTCGTATTTTGTTGCAGAGCAAATAGCAAACATCGCCAAAGAAGGCAACTACGACCTGATCATGATGGGCCGCGAAACCACAGATTACAATTCAGGAGTAGTGCATGGCATTGTAGGAGAAATGCTGGGAATACCTTCTTTCTCGCCCGTAATGGAATTAAACATTGATGGAAATCAGGCAAAAATGACCCGTGAAATAGAAGGTGGAAAAGAGAAACTGGAAGCAAGTTTGCCTTTAGTGCTTGGCTGTCAGGAACCGATCGCCGAATGGAAAATACCTAATATGAGAGGTATCATGACTGCCCGTACCAAACCATTAAATGTGGTTGCCCCAAGCGGAGACAGTCTGACAAGTATTAGTGCCTACAGCATGCCACCGGCAAAAGGTGCCTGCAAAATGATTCCGGCAGAAGATGCAGGTTCACTTATTAATTTATTAAGAACCGAAGCGAAGGTGCTTTGATTAGGGATTAGGGATTAGGGATTAGGGATTAGGGATTAGGGATTAGGGATTAGGGATTAGGGATTAGGGAAATTTCCAAAATATACTAAACAGTTCAAAATTCATCATTTATAATTCATCTCTAATCATTTACAATTCATCATTGAAAATTTAAAATTAAAAAACATGTCTATATTAGTTTTTGTAGAATTAGCAGATGGAGAAATAAAGAAATCTTCCCAGGAAGCTATATACTATGGTGCTCAGCTGGCGAAAATGCTGGGTACTGAAAATAATGTACTGGCTATTGGTGAAGCTGGTTCCGATAATTTAGCACTTGCAGGAAACTTTGGTGCTACGAAGGTGCTGCACGCGTCAGATGATAAATACAAGGCAGCCAATATCATGGCCTATTCCGATATACTTACTGCTGCCGCCAAACAAACAGGTGCTACTGTGATCATTTCAGCGAAATCTTCCCTGGCCGATCCGGTAACTGCACGTACAGCCGCTGCCTTGAAGGCCGGGATTGTAGGTAACGTAACCGCACTGCCAGATTTGTCAAATGGTTTTACCGTAACCCGAAGTATTTTCACAGGCAAGGCATTTGCACAGACCAGCATTTCTACAGATATAAAAATTCTTGGAATTAAGAAGAATGCTTTAAGCCCCGTAGCATCAACCGACAAAGCGGTTGTGGAAAGCGAAAGCTTCCATGCCGATGTCAATGCCAAGGCATTCGAATCAAAAGTAACTGAAACCGTAAAGGCCAAAGGAATTATCCCGCTGCCCGAGGCAGACTTAGTGGTTTCCGGTGGACGTGGAATGAAAGGGCCTGATCATTGGCAACCAATTCTGGATCTGGCGGATGCATTGGGTGCAACCACAGCTTGCTCAAAACCTGTTTCTGACCTGGATTGGAGACCCCACCACGAGCATGTAGGACAAACGGGCGTAAAAATCGCTCCGAACCTATATATAGCTTGTGGTATTTCCGGTGCAATCCAACACCTGGCCGGTGTTAACTCTTCCAAAGTAATTGTAGTTATCAATACCGATCCGGAAGCCCCTTTCTTCAAGGCTGCAGATTATGGAATTGTGGGAGATGTTTTCGATGTTTTACCAAAATTAACAGCTGCAGTAAAAGCCTTATAAGTCGTCTGCTTCTTTTCTGATATTCAAAATTCGTAGAAGCCAGGCTTTTTTAAGCTCGGCTTCTTCACTTTTATCCGTTTCAGTCAGCTCATATTTACCCATTTTATCCAAATCAGGCTGGCCAGCATCTACCCAGCAAGTATACCAGAAATCCGCAATAGTTTTTACCGAAGCCCGCATTCGTCTTTCCACCTGATTATCAAGCATTTCATGGTATCTTGAAGAAAATTCGCGACTGTAATTCCTAACAGTGACACCATTTCTTTCTTCTATGGTAAACTTTTTATCTTCCCCCATTTCCTGGCTCAATTTTCTCTCAAATAGCAGAACAGAATCCAAAGCGGCATGAGACGCTAAGACCGTTTCCCAGATTCTTTGCTGTGGTTTTTCAATATACGCAGCCTGCCCCAACCAGAAAGTATAATCTTCCGAAAACAGTTCAGGTAGCCTGCTTTCCCAAAAACCATGTATACCTACCTGATTAGTCATTTGTCCATTGTAGTTTTCGGTAGTGTGTAAGGGTACATGTGCGTCGGCGATATAATGTCCGATTTCAGCGGATAGTCTTAGAATTTCTTTTGCATCTTTTTTTGTAAAAGCTTGAGTCAGTCGAAATTTCATGGTGTTCACATGCCAGGGGACTATCCCATAAGCCTGTAGTTTATCCTCCGAAACCTTTTCTTTTGCCTGATTCCAAAAGGTAAAAGCCAACTTTTGCCTTAGCGAGTCGGGATAAACGTCCCAGTCGATATAATGTCGGGGAGCTTCCTCTTTTACGGCATACCTTCGTTTATCAGGATTAACAGCATTTTCTGTTATATAATCAATATTCGTTTTGTAAAAAACAATCATTTCTGGTGGTAAATGAAATACTGCAAGGCGGTTAATTTGCTGATGTGCATAAAAACCCCAGGTGAAACTCCAGATAATTGGTGAAATTAAAGCTAAAGCCAGAAAAGCTCTTCCGTATTCTTTTTTCATTAAAAAAACAGTGTGTAATTTTCCAAAAATAAGTATTTGAACCGAATTATGGACTATTTCTAAAAATATTACTGATTAATACTCAGCATTTTTTAGAAAAACTTTAGAAATTAATTCTTTCTTTTTTATCTTTGCACCCCGAAACAGAGGAATCGAATAAAATTTTAAGTATAAATGGCAAATCATAAGTCAGCATTAAAGAGAATCAGATCAACAGAAGCCAAGCGTCTGAGAAACAAATATCAGCATAAAACTACCCGTACGGCGGTTAGAAAACTTCGTCACACACATGATAAAGAAACTGCAGCGGCTTTATTGAAAACCGTTTCATCTATGTTGGATAAATTGGCTCGTAAGAATGTAATTCACAAAAATAAAGCAGCTAACCTTAAGTCTTCCTTGACTAAGCATGTTAATGCCTTAGCGGCTTAATATTTTGTGTAAAAATATCCGGGTCACTTCAGCGATGAAGTGACCCTTTTTTGTTTTGTAACCAAATGGTTTTACTTTCATCCTAATTTATAAACCAAATCTTTGGAAACAGTTAAAAAGAAATCCATAAGTGATTGGGCCGAAGAAGACAGACCCAGAGAAAAACTTTTACTTCGTGGTAAAAACAGCCTGACCGATGCCGAATTAATTGCTATTTTAATTGGTTCGGGAAATAATGAGCAATCGGCGGTTGATTTATCACAAGTGATTCTTTCGCATTTCGGAAATAACCTGAACGAATTGGCCAAAGCTACAGTAAACGACCTCATAAAATTTAAGGGAATCGGTGAAGCCAAAGCTGTCAGTATAGTATCTGCATTGGAATTGGGCCGCCGTAGAAAAGAATCGCATTCACTCGAAAAACCAGTCATAGAATCGGCACGTGAATGTTACGAATATTTCAAACCTTACCTATTGGATATTCCTCATGAAGAATTCTGGATTTTACTTTTAGACCGGGCTCATCGCATTATCAAGCCGGTTCAGATAAGCAAAGGAGGTGTGGGCGGCACATTTGTAGATGTACAAATTATTTTAAAAGCTGCTATTGAACACCTGGCAACTTTTATTTTGATGGTTCACAACCACCCATCCGGAGCATTAAAGGCCAGCGATGCCGATATTGCCATTACACGCAAAGTGAAACAAGCTGCAAAACTTATAGATATTACTTTAGACGAACATTTAATATTTACTAATGAAGGCTATTACAGCATGGCAGAAAAAGGACTGATCTGATGAAGCAAATTTTGGAAATTAGCAAAACGGAAATGGAGGAACTCCTGAAAAAAGAAAATGCCTTGTTAGTAGACATTCGTGATCCCTGGGAATTCAAAGATTTCAATATGGGAGGCATCAATATTCCCTCACATGAAATAAATGAGCATCTCGAAAAACTTCAAAAGTATGAACTGGCCATTATCGCATGCTCAAACGGAACACGCAGCTATATTGTATCCAGGCTATTTCAGAAAAAATTACCTGATACGCAGATTTATCACCTTACTGAAGGGATATTTTGAAAGGGATTAATAATTTCTATCCTTTTTTACCAGCCATTTCCCTACCAGAAAAGCACTGAATAATAAAGTAACAAAGAATAAAATTGGTAGCCAGGTAGGAAACTGATATCCGAACATTTTTTACGATTTTTAATTGAACTGCAAAAATAAGGATCAATTTGAATAGAAACTTAGTTTTTTGAGAAAATACAATAAAAAAAAGATATAGTTCTAAAAGCTCTATTACCTGCTATTAACTCACATATCTACAAAAAATGTTTTGGTCTATGAATAACTATTTACTATCCACTTAATGAGCTAATCACTTAAAAAAATGCTATTTTCGGCATTATTTAAAGTAAAAAGACACTTTTCGTAAACGCCTTTTAAAACTATATGCGTCCAATAATCATAATTGCATCGATCATCGTAATTCTTATTCTGGGGAAATTTTTTATATGGGATAAAAAAGATTCTAATAATAATACTGCACCGGGTGCAGAAAAAAGTGCAGGTAATGCAAAGGCCGGTCGACCTTTATCGGTTCTTACCGAAATTGTTAAAATGGACGAATCAGATAATTATGTTTTCTCTTCCGGTACTTTAGCTCCAAATGAGGAGGTTGAAATCAGAAGTGAATTGTCAGGTAGATTAATCAAATTGACGATAAAAGAAGGAATGTATGTTCAGAAAGGTCAATTAATTGCCAAAATAAAAGATGACGATATCCGAGCCCAGTTAAAGAAAATTTCGATTGAGGAGCAATTGGCTGCACAAATTGAAGCCCGTCAGAAAAAATTATTGGAAATAAATGCCATTAGTAAAGAAGAATATGAAATCTCGGCAAATAAGGTAAGTACTTTAAATGCAGACAAAGAGTTATTGCAAGTTCAATTGGCTAAAACAGAACTTAGAGCTCCGTTTTCAGGAAAAATCGGTTTAAAAAATATTTCGGAAGGTGCCTACATTTCTCCTACCACAAGTATTGTAACTTTGGTACAAACGAACCCGATAAAAATTGACTTCTCTGTGCCGGAAAGATATCTGTCAAATGTAAAAATAGGTCAGGAAGTAGTATTTGAAATTGACGGTATAAATGAGAAATTTCATTCCAGAATCATTGCCATTGATCCGAAAATTGACGAAAATCTCCGAACACTAAAAGTTCGTGCCCAAACCGGAAATCCAAACGGGAAATTATTTCCCGGAATGTTTGTTAAGATTAACCTTAATCTCGGAAGCAACAAATCGATAATGATACCATCCGAAACCATCATACCTGTAATGGAAGGCAAAAAAGTTTTTGTGAAAAAAGATGGTGTTGCCAAGGAAATCATGATAATAACTGGTTTGCGAAATGAGAAATATGTTCAGGTTTTAAGTGGATTAAATGTGGGAGACACCCTCATTACAAGTGCCTTGATGAACTTAAAAAATGGTGCTCATGTAAGTGCCAGATAAAATATAATAAACATGTCTTTATCAACTCTATCAATCAAAAGGCCTGTATTGGCCATTGTGATGAACCTGATGATACTCTTATTCGGGTTTATCAGTTTTCAATTCTTGGGTGTCCGGGAATTTCCAAGTATTGACCCTCCCATAGTAAGCGTAAGTACGAATTATCCCGGTGCTAATGCCGAGATTATTGAATCGCAAATAACTGAACCCTTAGAAAAAGCCCTGAATAGTGTTGAAGGGATCAGGTCTATAAACTCTTCAAGTAACCAAGGCTCCAGTCGGATAACCATAGAATTTAACCTGGGAGTGGATATGGAACGTGCAGCTAATGATGTACGTGATAAAGTATCATCGGCCGTGCGTGAATTACCGGATGACATCGATGGATTACCCTCTGTAAGGAAAGCCGATGCAGATGCAGATTACATTATGTCTTTCAGTTTGCAAAGTGACAAAAGAAGTATTCTGGAAATCAGCGATTATGCAGAATATGTAATTTCACCCAGATTTGAAACCATAGACGGAGTAAGTGGTATAAGAATTTGGGGGCAAAAAAAATACGCCATGCGAATCTGGATGGACCCCGACAAAATGTCCTCTCTGGGCATAACCACCCAGGATATAAAAGCAGCATTAGACCGGGAAAATGTAGAATTGCCAAGCGGTAAGCTTCAGGGTGATAATACCGAGCTCATTGTTAAAACAATGGGCAAGTTTAAGGATGAATCTGATTTCAATAACATGATTATCCGTAATCAAAATGAGCAGATAATCCGATTTAAAGATGTTGGATTCGCTGAATTAGGACCTGAAAATCCGGATACTAATTTAAGGTGGAAGGGCGAGCATATGGTGGGATTGGCAATTTCTCCACAACCCGGGTCAAATTACCTGGAAATCGCCCGAATGGCCAATGAGCGTGCTGCAGAAATTAAAAAAATGCTTCCAGAGGACTACACCATGGATGTAATCATGGATAATACCGTTTTCGTGAAAAGATCGGTAGAAGAAGTAGCCGAAACAATTCTGATTGCTGTTGGCTTGGTGGTAATCATTATTTTCCTATTCTTCCGGGATTGGATTGTAGCAGTAAGACCTTTGATTGACATACCCGTATCTTTAGTTGGAACATTTTTCCTGATGTATTTATTCGGTTTCTCTATAAATGTTTTGACACTCCTTGCTATTGTATTAGCTACTGGCCTGGTGGTAGATGACGGGATTGTGGTAACGGAAAATATATTTAAGAAAATTGAAGAAGGCATGAGCCCCATAGAGGCAGCTATAAAAGGTGCCAATGAAATTATATTTGCAGTTCTTTCTACCTCAATTACTTTGGCCGCGGTATTTTTACCGGTAATTTTCATGGAAGGTTTTGTAGGTAAACTTTTCCGTGAATTCGGTATTGTTTTGGCCTCGGCTGTGCTTATTTCTGCTTTTGTTTCTCTTACTCTTACTCCGATGCTTAATGCATATCTGAATAGAAAAACCAATAAGAAAACTAAATTCTGGATTGCCACAGAGCCTTTTTTCCGGAATATGGAAAATGGATATGCTGCTAGTCTGAGCAACTTTCTTCAGAAAAAATGGATCGTTTTCATTATTCTCGGTTTAACATTTGGAATGACTTATTTTCTGGGAAGAAATATAAATTCAGAACTTGCTCCTTTGGATGATAGAGGAAACCTGCAGGTTATGATGACAGGCCCGGAAGGCTCCTCTTACGAATACATGGATAATTATATCCTGAAAGCTACAAAAATGATGTCTGACTCTATACCGGAAGCTGCTGGTGTAATGTCGGTAACTTCACCAAGTTTTTCGGGTTCCGGAGCAGCCAACAGTGGCTTCGGGCGTATACTTTTAAAAGATAAAAGCGAAAGAAAAAGATCGCAACACGAAATTGCTGATTACCTGAACGGGCAATTAAGAAAAATGAACGATGCCAAAGCCTTCGTAAATGAGCAGCAAACCATTGCTCTGAATAAGCGAGGCGGCCTACCTGTACAATACGTAATTCAAACTCCGGGTTTTGAAAAACTGCGTGAATACTTACCAAAGTTTATGGACGAGGTTGCCAAAGATCCTACTTTTTTAATAAGTGATGTGAATTTGAAATTCAGTAAGCCTGAAATTTCGATAACCATTGATAGAGAAAAAACAAAAAGCTTAGGCGTTAATGTAAGGGATGTGGCTCAAACAATGCAGCTTGCATTCGCCGGTCAACGTTTTAGCTATTTCAATATGAATGGCCGTCAGTATCAGGTAATTGGTCAGTTCGATAGAAACAACAGAAACGAACCTATTGACCTGAAAAGCATGTATGTAAAAAATAATCGTGGCGAGCTGGTTCAATTAGATAATATTGTAAAAGTAGATGAACAAAGCAGCCCACCTCAATTGTATCATTATGACAGATATATGGCAGCAACAGTTTCTGCTGGTCTGGCTCCCGGAAAAACCATTGCCGAAGGTATAAATGCAATGGATGCTATCCGCGACAAGCTTGCCGATGAGCAGGTAAAAACATCCCTGACTGGCTCATCGCGTGATTATCAGGAAAGCTCATCCAATACCTTGTTTTCATTTGTTTTAGCCATTGTTCTGGTTTATCTCATTCTCGCAGCCCAATTTGAAAGTTTCATCGATCCATTCATTATCATGTTTACTGTGCCTTTAGCCATTGCCGGTGCCGTATTCTCACTTTGGTTTTTTGATCAGACATTCAATATATTTAGTCAGATTGGTATCATTATGTTGATTGGCTTAGTTACTAAAAATGGTATTTTAATTGTGGAATTTGCAAATCAATTAAGAGAAAAAGGTGCAAGCATTGCAGAAGCAGCTGAAAAAGCAGCAGCTCTTCGTTTAAGACCAATTTTGATGACCACCCTTGCTACTGTTTTAGGTGCCTTGCCAATCGCTCTTGCATTAGGTTCAGCAGGTGAAAGCCGTCGCTCCATGGGGATTGTGGTTATTGGTGGGCTTATGCTTTCCCTTGTACTTACCTTATATGTAATTCCTGCGATGTATATTTATTTGAGTCGCAAAAAGAATTTTGAAAGAATGAATGAAATTGAAAAAATGGCCGAGTCACTGGCTTGAAATTATAAACCGAATGAATTTTAGAAAAATAAACCTTTTAGTCTTTTTATACATTTCGTGCATTGCAGTCACACAAGCCCAGGTTCAGTTAAGTTTGGCAGATGCCATTTCAGAAGCATTAAATAACAATTATGGAATTCAAATAGCCAATATTGAAATAGAAGCTGCTGAAAATCAAATTTATAAAGGTGCTGCAGGCTTCGGACCAACTATAGATTGGAATTCCAATTTCGGAGCCAACTTCAATCAGGTGAATCAAAAATTCTTTGACGGTCGCACGGTAAATCGTCTTGGACAAGCATTCGCCCCAAACACCAACCTGGCACTTAGCTGGACACTATATAATGGCGGCAGAATGCAGTTGGTATACGAAAGATTAAAAAGCAATGGTCAACAAAGCCAACTTGAACAAAAGCTGGTTATCCAAAATACGGTTTCCGGGGTAATGCAGGCATACTATGATATACTCCGATTGAAAAAAACAGAAGAATACCTGAATACCATCATAAATTATTACGAGGAAAGATTAAAAATTACAGAAGAAAGGTGGCAGATTGGTCGAGGTTCGAAACTTGATTATTTACAATCCAAAACTGACCTAACTACTCAACAGGCCGACATTGTCAATAACCTGAATAATCTCAAAAATGCTAAAGTAAGACTCAATACATTATTAGGAGCAAGTCCTACACGTGATTTTGTTTCGGTGGAAACAGGTGAAGCAAGGAAAATATATCTCTTAGATGATCTGCTCGCAAAAGCAGAATCGGGTAACAAAGATCTAATTCTTCTAAATAAAGCAGAAGAAATCAGCATGATTAATATTCAAGAGGCTGAAACATTCCGGAAACCCAGAATAAGTTTAAATTCCAGCTTTGGTTATTCATTCAATAAAAATAATGCAGGTTTACAATTATTAAGTCAATCACTAGGCCTCAATAATAGTATAGGTGCTTCCTGGAACGTATTCAACGGCCATCA
>JAHEBN010000263.1 GCA_024645245.1 Jiulongibacter sp.
TCGAAATGACTATTTTTAATTTAAACATCAAAATACCTGTAGTCCTGTTCTTGTTAAACCTGAGCTGTATTCCCTTTAAATATAGCTTAGCACAAGAAACAATTTTTCAAAAAAATGGCTGGCGAATCGAGGGAACCTATGGATTAGATAGGGCTTTAAAAAACTACAAAAATGATTCACAAACCAGTAGTTTGAATGGCTATTTTGCCGAATTGGGAGTTCAAAAAGTAATAAATCATGTCGGTATTGAGCTTTCTACCCGCTATTACCGTAATCAACCCCCGCTTTTTGATTCAACGGGAATCAGTTCATCGCTTATTAATCTGGGGTTGGATCCGAAAAATTTTTTACAAAAATACAATCCTCTCCAAAGAGCTTCCGCAAGCATTGGCCCGGTTTTTAACTTTCCGTTTCTGAATCAAAAAGCCTTTATGCAAATCAGCGTTTTGGGCGGCATCAGTTTTTTAGAAAATGGCTTATCAATAACCAGTCAGAATGCAACATCTGTAGTGGAAGATAATGGCTTTGAGGCCAAAAGTATGTTTCCCAATGCCCGTACAAATTTTCGATTGGGAGTACAATTAAGTCCGCGTTGGGCATTGGCCGCCACCACCTATTATACCCAATATATCGGCGTTAATCAGCGTGTCACCTACTATAATTTAGAAAAATCTTTGCTCCAAAACACTACCTACAATTTAAGCTCTTACGGTGCAGGTTTATCACTTATTTATAGTTTTGGCAAAAAAGTTACGATTCCGGAGAAAGAAATTATTACGATTCAAAAAAATATTAAAGTTACGGTACGGGATAGCCAAACTAATGAGCCTTTGGCCAAAGTAAAGATTAAATTGAGTTCGGATAATGGCAAATTCTATGTGGCCGAAACCGACGAAAAAGGCGAGGTTATGCTGGAAAAAATACCTCAGGCACAGTATCATATTACTGGAATGCTAAATGAAATAGCCAGTACCGATTCAGATATTTTTGCTACACAATTTGATTTCCCGGGTGAGGAAATTGCGGTAGGACTGATACATCACGATCCCCGATTTACCTTGAAAGGGTTTACCATTAATAAAAATACGAAGGAACGGGAGGGTAATGTTTATGTGGTACTTACTAACCTGAAAACTCAGGCGATAGATCAGGTAATTTCGGCAAAAGAAGATGGTGAATTCAGTTTTCAGATTGACCCGGAAACAGATTACGATGTATTTGGTAGGAAAGACCGGTTTATTTCAGAGATTGAAAGTGTTACTACTAAAGGATTGGAAAGAAACACCGTGATTTATGTAAAACTGGCTGTCGCCCTGGAAGAAACAGAAGCAGGTAAAGCCATTGAGCTGGAGAGTATTTATTACGATCTCGACAAAGCCGATATACGCGAAGATGCATCACGCGATCTGAATAAACTCGTGCAGTTTATGAAAGATAATCCCGGCATAAACATCGAACTCAATTCACATACAGACTCCCGGGGTTCGTCTCAATACAATTTGGACTTATCACAAAGACGTGCAGAAAGCGTGGTTAATTTCCTGATTGATCACGGCATCGACGAAAATCGCCTGCACGCCTTGGGCTATGGAGAAAGCCAACTCACCAACGAATGTGCAGATAGTGTGCCATGTACTGAAGAACAACACCAGGCTAACCGACGCACGGAATTTATGGTGGTGGATTGAAAATTTAAACCAGAAGTCACTTTTCCTAATTTAAAAAAGGCAAAAAAACTTCAAACATAGGACTTCCAAATTCAGTCCCTAAGCCTATTGAAAGGTAAACTTCCAACCCTTAAACTATCAAACGATAAAACTAAACAAAAAACCCTTGAACATTGAACTCTTGAACCCAAAACCTTACAACTTTCCAATACTAATTCCTAAAACCTAAAACCTAATCCCTAAACCAAACCCTACCCCCAAACCATATTAGCAAAATAGATAAGTATAAAAGCAGAAACGCCGAGAATAGCCGTACCCATAGCGTGATAGCGGTAGCCTTGTGAAATATTCATGCCCGTCATTTGGGTCACGAGCCAGAAGAAACTGTCGTTTACATGCGAAATAACGGCAGAACCTGCACCTATAGCTAATACAGCTAAGGCTTTACTTATATCAGAGTCCAGGCCCAACTGCGACATCATAGGAGCCAATACGGATGCTGTGGTAATCATAGCCACCGTTGATGAACCTTGAGCAGACTTCAAAGCGGAAGAAATGATAAAGGGCAAAAGTATACCAATTGGATAATCGGCTAAAATAGAACCTATAGCATCACCTAAACCTGCATTTTGCAAAACCTTCCCAAAAACACCACCTGCACCGGTAATCATTATTATTGAAGCCGAATCGAGCATGGCTTTTCCCACCCAACCTTCGGTTGAAAGCATTACTTTTTCCAATTTTTTAGGGAGTAAAAAAGCAAGTAGCAAACCTATTATCAAAGCGATAATGGGTGTTCCAATAAAGTCAATCATCGTTTTTACATTTCCTTCTTCCCATATTTTCAGGTAATCATTAAATGATTTTATTACAATTAAAAATAGAGGAACAATTACTGGCATCAGCGACTTAAAAAAACTTGGTGCTCCTTTCAAAGCCTGATCAAAATCAACATCTCCATCGCCGACAACGGGTTCCAGCCACTCTTTCGCGGCAATTTTTTTAGCAAATAAGATGCAAGGAATTAAAGCCAGAAAACTTACAATGGATCCAAATAGTATAACCATGCCCAGGTCGGCATCCAATATGGCAGCGGTGGCTATAGGACCAGGAGTAGGTGGAACCATGGTATGCGAAGCCATTAATCCTGTACCTAAACACACTATGGTGGCCATTAATGAAAGGCCCGCACGCTTAGTTAACGCTTTATTCAGGGAGTTTAAAATTACAAAACCAGAATCGCCAAATACTGGAATAGAAATTATCCAACCAATAACCGACATGGCTTCCGGAACGCGTTTTTTTCCAATTAGCTTCAATACGCCTTCAGCCAAACGAATTGCTCCGCCGGTATTTTCGAGAAATGCACCAATCATAACACCGATGATTATGACCAAACCGATGCTTCCAAGTGTTTTCCCAAAACCTTCATTTATGGACTCCAGGAGTTTGTCGGTTGGCAAACCTGCGGCTAAACCGAAGAGAATGGCTGTAAACAAAAGAGCCAGAAAAGGATGTAATTTAAAACGGGTAGTACTGATCACAATCAAAGCTACCGCCAGAATAAGAAGAAGAATGAGCATGTTTATGTTAGGGTTGAATGCCTGAAATTAAGGAATAATTTCTCAGATATTCAAATTTTCGACATAAAGGAACTAATTATGACGACCAAGAAGCTTAAGCATCATAGCACCACCATCTCCACCCTTCGGTTAAGTTTACGTGTTATTTCCGTTGCATTACTGGCCACTGGCCGGGTGCTACCAAATCCACGGGTTAAAATGCGATTTTTATCAATACCGTATTCCACCAGATAAGCTTTTACCGATTCTGCTCTTTTATTAGATAATTCAATATTTAGTTGATAATCACCCTGATTGTCGGTATGTCCCTGAATTTCAATTTTCAGGTCGGGGTTTTCCTGCAACATAGATTTTAGATTTTCCAATTCAGGAAAAGATTCCGGTAATAGTTTCGGCAGACTTTGGATAAAATAAAGCTTATTTAAGGTTACTTTATCACCCGTTTTAAGATTATCAACTTTACTTTGCTCGTTATTCCGGAAATTATCGAAACTTGACTCAGCATCTTTTTCATCAATAAAATAATTGTAGATTTTTATCATAGAAACTGCACCGGAAGTGGTTTTTACTCCCTCCTGAGCAAAAAAAATGATTTGGCGATCGGCGGCCATTTCGAGCTGATCTTCCGTATCCATAAATTGAAGTTGCAACTCGCCATTGAGGTAAACAATCACTTGTTTACTTATAGCATTAAGA
>JAHEBN010000112.1 GCA_024645245.1 Jiulongibacter sp.
GTTTAAGGAGTTGCCTTTGAAAATATCGGCAAAAAAGCTGGATATCACGCAGCGAAAACCGTAATCGTAAATTGCCCAGGCTGCATGCTCACGGCTGGAGCCCGATCCGAAGTTACGGCCGGCGACTAATATTTTACCGGAATAAGTAGGGTTATTCAAAACGAAGTCTGCCTTCGGGCTGTTATCGTTATTGTATCTCCAGTCACGGAAGAGGTTATCGCCAAAACCTTCTCTTTTTGTCGCTTTCAGGAAGCGAGCCGGAATAATTTGATCTGTATCCACATTCTCTAATGGTAGTGGAACGCAGGTCGATTTTAGAATTGTAAATTTATCGTATGCCATATTGTTTTTTTAACCACGAAGCCGCTAAGCCGCTAAGGGTTTTAAGTTTTTATACTATTTAATCTAAATCTTCTTCACTAATATTATTGTATTGGTTAACAAAACGTTTTAAACCATTTTTAATAAGCCGAACGTTAAAATATACAAGGAATCCCATTCTTTTGTCCGCTAATTTTAAATAAGATATTAATTGAGCCGTGTGTACGGGAAGCAGGACTTCGCAAGTTTTAAGCTCAAGAATAATTTCATTTTCTATCAACAAATCAATTTTATAATCCTTTTCAATTTTAAAACCTTTATAAAAAATGGGTACCGGAACCTGAGCTTTTGTTTTAATATTTCTTAGTTCAAATTCTTTTATTAAACAACTTTCGTAGACATTTTCCAGAAGGCCTGGTCCCATATTTTTAGGAACTTCCAGGCAAGCCTCAAAAATATTTTTTGCCGGGTATTCATATCGACTTGGTTCCATAAAAATCTTTGTGGCTTTGCGGCTTCGGGGTTCATTATTATTTAAACAAATTCCCTTGGATCTGTCACTTTACCGGTGACGGCTGCTGCAGCGGCCACCAGTGGCGAGGCGAGCATAGTTCTTGAATTTGGTCCCTGGCGGCCTTCGAAGTTTCTATTTGATGTAGAAACAGCCAATTTACCTGCCGGAATCTTGTCATCGTTCATTG
Organism: Jiulongibacter sp.; assembly: GCA_024645245.1. GTDB lineage: Bacteria > Bacteroidota > Bacteroidia > Cytophagales > Spirosomataceae > JAHEBN01. The sequence goes on from JAHEBN010000112.1 coordinate 1,023, forward strand.
CCAAACAAGCCGAACAACCCGGTTGACGAAGCGAAAAACCGGCTTCATTCAAAATATCCAGAATTCCTTCTTCTTTTATTTGAGATTCTACAATATGCGAACCCGGTACCAGCCATGCCGTAACATTATCCGCTTTTTTCTTACCCTTTACTACAGATGCAAAGGCACGGAAATCTTCGATACGGCCATTGGTACAGCTACCCAAAAATACGTAATCCACTTCTTTGCCAATCAGGCTTTCACCCTCAGCAAAACCCATGTAACCAAGTGATTTCACATAAGAAGCCTCTCCATCAATTACTTCCGATGCTTTCGGGATGTTTTTGGAAATGCCTGTTCCTAATCCAGGATTTGTACCGTAGGTAATCTGTGGCTCAATATCGGCCGCATCGTATACCAACTCTTTGTCAAATACGGTTCCTTCATCCGTTTTCAGTGTTTTCCAGTATTCTACCAGTTTATCCCAATCGGCTCCTTTGGGAGATTGCTCTCTGCCTTTCAGGTAATTGAAAGTGGTTTCGTCCGGAGCGATCATTCCTCCTCTTGCACCCATTTCGATGGTCATGTTACAAACCGTCATACGGCCTTCCATGCTCATGTTTTCAAATACATCTCCGGCATATTCCACAAAATAGCCCGTGGCACCTGCAGCAGAAATTTGAGAAATGATATACAGAATTACATCTTTCGGAGTAACGGCTTTACCCATTTTTCCGTTTACGGTAATCCGCATTTTGCTTGGCTTTGGCTGCATAATACACTGTGACGAAAGCACCATTTCTACTTCCGAAGTACCGATACCAAAGGCTATTGCACCAAAAGCACCGTGTGTAGAAGTATGCGAATCGCCACATACGATGGTCATACCCGGTAAGGTTATGCCATTTTCCGGACCAACCACGTGCACAATTCCGTTTTTCTGATGTCCAAGTCCCCAGTGAGAAATCCCGTATTTGTTGGAATTGGTTTCCAATGCCTTTAATTGATTTGCCGAAAGGGGATCTTCAACCGGCAAATGCTGATTGATAGTGGGCGTATTGTGATCAGCTGTAGCGAAAGTTCGCTCCGGAAACATCACTTTTATTCCACGGCTTTCCAGACCCAAAAAAGCCACCGGACTGGTAACTTCGTGAATGAAATGACGATCGATAAAAAAAACATCAGGACCATCTTCAATGTGCTTTACCACATGCGAATCCCAAACTTTATCGAATAAGGATTTTGACATAAATATATTTTTTAATTAGCGTTTTTAATTTTACCTGAATCTTCAGGAGCTTTTCAAGACTACAAATTTGGCTCTGTTTTACCCCATTTTGTTAACGAAAGTCGTTCAAAGAATAACGTTTTTGGGTCAAAAGCAAATTTTGGACTTAGCCCGCATTATTCGCCATAAAATCTATTCCTATCCTAAATTACTTCCCTTCGGTCCGCTCAGGGTATCACAAATCAGTTCACTTTGGCGTACTCAGTACAGGCTTCAAATCAATTAAATTGAACTCAAATAGTTAACTATTCTCTTTCAATTTATTTGCCTGATTTATCCCAATTTAGGCTCTTCCCGATTAATCGGGACAAGCTGTATCGAAGTTCTGATGAATAATGCTGGTTTATTGATGTAAAATAGACAAATTATGGAGATTATTAAAGGTGATAATTGTTACCAAGGCTTTTGGTAATAATACGTAACTTTGCAGAAAAAAAACGCGTATTAAATGGGTAAACTGAAATCTGCATTGGCTTGGAAATGTCCCCGTTGTGGAGAAGGTGATTTGTTTGAGTCAAATAATCCCTACAAACCGGGAAAAATGATGGTTATGCTTACTCATTGCTCCAATTGTGGGGTGCGTTACGAGAAAGAAGCCGGTTTTTTCTACGGTGCCATGTATATAAGTTATATGTTTAACATCGCATTTTTTGTAATTGCAACGGTAGCCTGGTATTTATTTATTGAAGATCTTATGGATTGGCGAATTTACATCAGCGGTTATGTGTTGTTTACATTAGCCATTTGGCCATTGATTTATCGGTTTTCACGTGCCATCTGGATCATGTTATTTATAAAATACGCTCCGGAAAAAAGAGGAGAAAGGTAAAAGAAAAAGTTAATTACAACATTAAAATTTTACAATCATGACAGGAACATTTGAAGAATTAATAGCTAGTGACAAACCCGTTTTAATTGATTTCTTTGCTGAATGGTGCGGGCCATGTAAGGCGATGGCTCCGGCTTTGGTGCAATTGGCTCAGGAAATGGGCGACAAAGTGAAAATTATTAAAATTGATATTGATAAAAATCCTGCCTTGCAACGCAAGTACCAGGTTTCCGGAGTACCCACAATAATGGTATTCAAAAACAGCAAACAGTTGTTTCGCCAGTCCGGTGCTATGATGCTACCACAGCTAAAGAAAATAGTTACACCTCATTTGTAAAATAATTGATATTCAAGTGGTTAAATCAGGAATTTTTGTAATTCCTGGTTTAACTTTATCCTGAATGTTTTTTTAACGATAAAATATTCCTCCGTTTTTTCAAAGCACTCCCTTTTGTCGCTTTTTATTTCCACATTTCAGGGGCTATTTAATGTGTTTTGTCAAAATACAGGTTAGTACCTGACAGCGGGTACTGGCTTTTTTGTAAATTTGAGAATTCAACCTGAATTAATATGAAAAAAATAATCTTCTTTTTTTTACCCATCTTGAGTTTTGCCCAGACTCTCCCGGTTAAATTTCAATCTGACCCTGCAAATAAAAAAGTGGACGTATTGATTGATAATAAGCCATTTACCAGCTATATCTATCCTTCGGAGGATGTTTTGAAAAAACCAGTTTTGTACCCTGTACTATCTGCCGAAGGCCACTTTGTTACGCGTGGATGGCCATTTGCTCCCCGAAAAAATGAAAGAGTAGATCATCCGCACCATGTAGGAGTATGGCTAAATCACGGCGACGTAAATGGAAATGATTTCTGGAATAATTCAAATAATGTAGATCACGTAAAAACCAAATACGGAACTATTTATCATACGGGAATCAAATCTATGAAAGCTGGTAAAAAGGCCGGAACGCTAGTGGTAACAGCCGATTGGAAAGATAGTGAAGGGAAATTGATTCTGAAGGAAGAGACTGAATATGTGTTTTCAGGAACTGTCCAAAGCCGTACAATAGATAGAAAAACTACGCTTACTGCCGTGGAGCATGTAGATTTTAAGGACAATAAGGAAGGTTTGTTTGCCATTAGGCTTGCCCGCGAATTAGAACTTCCATCGAAAGGGCCCGGGGTATTTACAGATGCCAATGGCATTGAAACCAAAGTGGCACAAACCGACAATACGGGAATATCAGGAAACTATAGAAATGATCAGGGAATTGAGGGCGATGCAGTTTGGTCTAAAAGATCGGAATGGATGAATTTAACTGGGAAAATAGAAAACGAAGAAATTTCTCTGGCCATCTTTGATCATCCTAAAAACCCAAATTTCCCATCGCAATGGCATGCCAGAGGTTATGGTCTATATGCCATAAATCCAATTGGAAATCAGGTTTTTCAACCCGGCAGTGAGGATTCAAATATCGAGCTTAAAGCAGGTGAAAAACTCACTTTTCATTACGAATTGGTAATTGCTTCCAAACACCTGGGTGATGACGAAATGAATGCTATGGCCCAAAAGTTTCAAAGTAAAAAATAGCCACATTAAAGGAATAATTGCCGTTTAACCCTTGTACTTTTTGTAAAGCCCTGGTTTTAGAATATTTTAGCACAAATATTTAAATTAAACATATGCAGGAACTCTTTACTACCGCTGCCCTTACGAGTATTTTTACACTTACTCTGCTTGAAGTAATACTAGGGGTAGATAATATTATTTTTATATCCATCATTGCGGGAAAGCTGGAAACCGCCGACCAGAAAAAAGCCCGAAACCTGGGCCTTATTTCAGCCATGTTTATAAGGATTGGGCTTTTGTTTGTTTTGGGCTGGATTTTGGGACTTGAAAAAGACCTATTCAATCTGACAGATCTGGGACTTTCTTTTGATATGGGTATGAGCGGCAAAGATCTGATACTTTTGGGTGGTGGACTTTTCCTTTTGTATAAATCCACCTCAGAAATTCATCACAAACTGGAAGGTAAAGAGGATGATTACGAAACAAAGTCCGTTGCTCCTTCCCTGACAAGGGCGATTCTTGACATTTCGGTTATCAATATCATATTTTCCATTGATTCCATAATAACAGCCGTGGGTATGACAAATATTATATCAGTAATGGCTGCAGCTGTTGTTCTCTCCACCGTAGCCATGTTGCTTTTCGCAAAAAGTGTAGGCGATTTTGTGGAACAACACCCAACCGTAAAAATGCTGGCCTTATCCTTCCTGGTAATGATTGGTACCTTGTTGGTGGCTGAGGCTTTCCATGTGCATGTACCCAAAGGTTACGTTTATTTTGCGATGGCATTCTCGTTTTTGGTAGAAATGTTAAACATTCGTATGCGGAAAAAAGCCAGTAAACCAGTGGAGTTACGCCAGCACGTAAAGGAAGACTAATTTGAAAAAAACAACAAGTATACTTTTTACCGCTTGGTGCATTATCTGGTTTATTGTGCCATTTTTGGTGCTTTTCCCTTTTATTTTTATTTGTATTCAAAATAAAAAGTGGCATCGTTTTGCACATCGCATTATCCGGTTCTGGTCTTACATATTCTTTTTTGCCACAGGTATGCCCATCCGTAAGGAATATCGTTTTAAGCCGGACCAAAAGAAAGCTTATGTATTTGTCGCCAATCACTTTGCTTACCTGGATGTGGCTGCTGGTATGAATATCGTTGATAATTATTTTGCCTATGTAGGAAAAAGTGACGTGAAAACCATACCACTTTTTGGGTATATGTTTGCCAAGCTACACATACAGGTTGACCGATCTGATAAAAACAGCAGAGCCAAATCTCTATTAAGGGGAATTAAAGCTGTACAAGCAGGAAGAAGTGTTTTTATAATGCCTGAAGGGGGAATTATATCTGAAAATATTCCGGAAATGCACAGGCCTTTTAAGGATGGTCCCTTTGTGATGGCAATCGAAAACCAGGTACCCATTGTGCCAATTACCTACCTCAATTTTTATGAAATACAGCCTGCTACTTTATTAAAATGGGGTATCCCGCGTGTAATTTTTAACGAACCAATTATGACTATCGGACTTACCCAAAAAGATATTCCAGCCTTGAAAGACAAAGTTTACGAAGTGATACAGGGTCAACTTAATGAATGGAAGGAGAGTAAAAAGAAAAAATGAATGCCTAATTTTACAGAAAAACCTCTTATTTGAAAGACCTCCTCCTTATTACGCCGCCTTTTACCCAGCTCAACACTCCCTACCCGGCTACTGCCTATCTGAAGGGTTTTTTGAATACGAAAGGTATTACTTCCTATCAAATGGATCTGGGAATCGAGGTGATTCTGGAATTATTTTCGGCACGCGGACTTAAATCCATTTTTGAAAGATCAAAAGTAGAAGGTGTTACTGAAAATTCTGTGCGTATTTTTTCCCTACAAAAGGAATATATCCAAACCATAGATGGTGTAATTACTTTTTTACAAGGCCAAAATCAAACTTTAGCCCGACAGATTTGTAGTCCGAATTTCCTGCCGCAGGCTTCCCGTTTTTCTTCAGAAAATGACCTGGAATGGGCCTTTGGCAATATGGGCATGCAGGATAAGGCCAAACATCTGGCCACTCTTTACCTCGAAGATATTTCAGATTTTATTGTTGAATGTCTGGATGAAAATTTTGGTTTTAGCCGGTACGCCGAGCGGTTGGGTCGAAGTGCCAATCAATTTGACGAACTCTATCATCAACTGCTCAACCCGCCTACTTATATCGATGAAATCACCCTTCGACAATTATCTGAAAGATTGGATTCTATAAAGCCTGAATTGGTTTGTTTTTCGGTTCCTTTTCCCGGAAACCTGTACAGTGCATTTCGTTGTGCTCAATACATAAAAAAGCATTTTCCTGATATTCAAGTAGCCATGGGTGGTGGTTTTGCCAATACCGAGTTGAGAAGCATTAAAGACAAACGGGTTTTTGAATTCTTCGATTTTATAACGCTCGACGATGGAGAACTGCCGATAGAATTACTTGCCAAAAATGTACAGAATAAAGGTGTCAAGGCGGAATTCAAACGTACTTTTTGCCTGGTTGATGGAGATGTGAAATATATCAACAATACCACGCAAAAAGACTACAAACACAGTGAAGTGGGCACGCCCGACTATGCCGATTTAGCTCTGAATAAATACATTTCCGTAATAGAAATTGCCAATCCTATGCATAGCCTTTGGAGCGACGGGAGATGGAATAAGCTTACTATGGCCCATGGTTGCTACTGGGGAAAGTGCACCTTTTGCGATATCTCGCTCGACTATATCAAACTTTACGAACCCATCGCCGCCAAAATTCTGGTAGATCGCATGGAACAAATGATAGCTCAAACCGGTGAAAACGGTTTTCATTTCGTAGACGAAGCTGCTCCTCCTGCATTGATGCGGGAAGTGGCACTCGAAATTTTACGGCGAAACCTGGCGGTAAGCTGGTGGACTAACATCCGTTTCGAAAAAAGCTTTACAGCAGATTTATGTGCCTTGCTAAAAGCATCCGGATGCATAGCGGTATCGGGAGGGCTGGAGGTGGCTTCGGACAGATTACTGGCCTTAATAGATAAAGGTGTCACAGTGGCTCAGGTGGCTCAGGTCAACCGCAATTTTGTAGAATCAGGAATCATGGTGCACGCCTACCTGATGTACGGCTACCCAACGCAAACTGTACAAGAAACCATCGATAGCCTGGAGATGGTACGGCAAATGTTTGAATCCGGTATTTTGCATTCGGCTTTTTGGCATCAATTTGCCCTTACTGCTCACAGTCCGGTGGGGCTCAATCCCGAAAAATTTGGAATAATACCCGATTACAAAGAAATTGGTTTTGCCGACAATGATATCCAGTTTCAGGATAACACAGGCATAGATCACAATATGTTTAGCTTTGGACTTAAAAAGTCCTTATACAATTACATGCACGGCCTGTGTTTTGAATATCCGCTAAAGCAATGGTTTGATTTTAAAATTCCAAAAACTAAAATTCAGCCGGACTTTATTGCCGACTGTCTGGAAGAACAAGATCACAGTCCTGTAAAACCAACTGCAAAAATTATCTGGATTGGAAATGAACCTTTGGTAAGCGATATAAAAAGTAAAAAAGGCCCTCAGTTACAATTTACTTTCCATGAAAAAATGGAGACTTTCTCGATTAAAATAGAAAAAGAAAAAGGAGAGTGGTTGTTGAAAAACTTACCCTCCATGCAAGTTAAAAATATAAAACATATAACATTTGGAGAATTAAAGACTTCATTCGAACAGAACTTTGAGCACTTCGAGCTTTTCTGGTATTCCAAGCCAATTAATGAAATGCGGGAGCAGGGGCTTTTGGTTCTTTAAGTTATACAAAGAGCCAGAAGTTAAAAAGGATCGGACCCGAATTCGGAAAGATTCAGAAAATTTAGCCTTAATTTAATTTTACTAAAAAGCTTATTCGTAGATTTCCTGGTCCGAACTTCTGGGTCTGACTACAGTTTTTACCAGACCTATTTTGGCCGGTATTTTACCTGCAAGCCATGTAAAAAGTTTCGGAGATATTGATCATTTACCGGTCGGTATTGGGCTTGTTTGTGGTTTCGGAAAAAGGCACTTAATTCGTGTTCGCTCAGGGTTTTGTTTACTAAGGCAAAAACAGCAATTATATCTTCCGACTTTAGACTTAAAGCAATTTTCAGTTTTTTAAAAATATCGTTATTGTTTAAAAATTTTTCCGGAGCAGGTGTGGGGCCGTCTTTTTTGCCTCTTTTTAATACAATAAAACCATTCAGGAAAATGGCCAGCTCCTGATCTGCAATGATTTGCATTTCCGGGTCATCGTCTTTTTTTAGCCAATTACTGATTTTGGAACGTGAGGCTATCAAATCGCCCAAAGCGAAAACTTCCATCATTTTATCGTCGCTTAAATCGAAAGTATACCGGAGCTGGCGGAGGATGTCGTTATTGGTCATAATTCTTGAATAGTGTTCTTCTCTATTGCCTTTTTATTTGCATTGCAACACAAATGTTGAAAATTTACTGCTTTATCCACCTTTGTTGCCCTCAATTTATTTTAGCGGTGGTCGGCTAATTCTGAAATTTTTAACACCAAGGGGAGGTTTTTGCGTTTGCGAAAGGAAATCAAAAATGAGTATAAAAACCAAATATTGCTTGCTGTTATTTTTTGGCAATGACTATATCAAGACATATTATTATTCCATAAAGAATTTAGTATTTTTACTTTTCAACCATAAACTTATAATGAAATCATTCAAGCATTTACCCTTACTTCTTGTCTTAATATTCGCACTGTCATCCTGTAAAAAAACAAATACCTATAAATTCCCTTTTCAAAATCCGGATTTACCTATCGATGAGCGAGTAGACGATTTGGTAAGTAGAATGACGCTCGAACAAAAAGTATCTCAAATGACCAATACTTCTGTAGCCATTGATTCATTGGGTATTCCGGCTTACAATTGGTGGTCGGAGGGTTTACACGGAATGGCAAGAGCAGGTAAGGCGACGGTTTTTCCGCAAGCTATAGGTATGGCAGCCACCTGGGATACCGACCTGATTTTTGATGTGGCAAACGTAATTTCAGACGAAACCCGAGCTAAACATCATGATTTTGTAAGAAAAGGAAAGCGATTTCTCTATCAGGGCCTTACGCTCTGGTCACCTAATATCAATATTTTCAGAGACCCACGCTGGGGTCGTGGACAAGAAACATACGGAGAAGATCCTTTTTTGACTGGCTCTTTGGCGGTACCTTTTATCAAAGGATTACAAGGTGATGATCCGGATTATCTGAAAACGGTAGCCACTATAAAACATTTTGCGGCACATAACGGGCCGGAGCCCGAAAGACACGAATTTGATGCTCAGGTAAGCCTGAAAGATTTCAACGAAACCTACCTGCCCCAGTTCAGAATGGGTGTAATGGAAGGTGGAGCCTATTCGGCCATGTGTGCTTATAACCGCATAAATGGAGTACCCTGCTGTGGCAACAAAAACCTCTTAACCGGCACCTTGAAAGAGGATATGGGTTTTAATGGATTTATCGTTTCGGATTGCTGGGCGATAACCGATATTTGGAAATTCCACAAGGTGGTTGGTACCGAGGCACAAGCGGCAGCAATGGCTGTAAAAGCCGGCACAGATTTAAGCTGTGGAGAAGAATACTTATCGTTGGTAGATGCGGTAAAAGAAGGCTACATTACCGAGGCTGAGATTGATGTTTCGGTGAAAAGGCTTTTCAAAGCCCGCTTTAAATTAGGCATGTTCGACCCGTTGGAAAGAGTAAAATATGCACAAATACCCTACGATATAGTTGATAAACCCGAGCACCAGGCACTTGCTTTAAAGACCGCTCAAGAAACAATGGTACTTTTGAAAAATGAAAACAATACGCTTCCACTTAAAAAAGACTTGAAAAAAGTGGCGGTAATAGGACCCAATTCAGATCAATGGTTGATGTTACTCGGCAACTACAATGGAGTGCCATCTAAGGCCGTTACTCCATTAGAAGGCATAAGAAATAAACTGGGAAATAGCACAGAAGTGGTATTTGCTCAAGGTTCTGAATATGCCGATGGATTACCCATGTTTTATACTGTTCCTACTTCTGCCATCGCAGGAGAAATTAAAGCCAGTTATTTTAACAACAGCAAATTGCAAGGGGCAGTTGTTTTTACCGGAAACATCAAAAATCTGGATGTAAACTGGAACGATAAATCCCCGAGAGAAGATCTGGATGATGATAATTTTGGAGTTCGGTGGGAAGGAAAAATAAAAGCACAAAAATCCGGGTATCACCAATTAGGAGTGATTACCACCTGCAATACCCAGCTTTATTTTGAAGGGAAAGAAGTGGCTCGCACCGTTTACCATTTTGGCGATGAATACGGAGATCCGCGTTTAAGAAAGTCTGAACCGATTTATCTGGAAGCAGGAAAAACCTACTCTTTTAAAGTGGATGCCGGCGAAAATTATGCCGATGCCATGGTTCAGCTGGTATGGGCAGAACCTAAACCCGATTTGATGAAAGATGCGATGGCGGCTGCCCGTGATGCCGACGCAATCATTATGTGCATGGGAATTACGCCTAGAATGGAAGGCGAAGAAATGGACATCAAAGTGGATGGTTTTAACGGCGGCGACCGTACGAAACTGGGTTTGCCAGAAGCTCAATTAAATCTGATCAAAAAAATACAGGCCTTAGGCAAGCCCGTGGTTTTGGTTTTGCTCAACGGAAGTGCTTTGTCAATTCCCTGGGAAAATGAACACATTCCGGCGATTTTGGAAGCCTGGTATCCGGGTCAGGCTGGTGGCACTGCAATTGCCGATGTGTTGTTTGGAGATTATAATCCTTCGGGTAAATTACCTGTTACTTTCTATAATTCGGTGAATGATCTACCTGCTTTTACCGATTACCACATGACAACGCAGACATATCGCTTTTTCAAGGGCAAAGCTTTGTATCCTTTCGGGCACGGACTAAGCTATTCTACATTTGAATTCTCCGGTTTGAACATGTCGGAAGTAAGTAAGCCGGGAGAAGAAGTTTCGGTAAAAGTAAGCTTGAAGAATACAGGTAAAATGGACGGTGATGAAGTGGTACAGCTTTATGTGGCTAACAAGAACCGACCAGCAGATGCCCCGATAAAGAACCTGGCTGCTTTCAAACGCATTCATTTGAAAGCAGGTGAAAGTAAAACGGTGGATTTAAAAGTCAGAAAAGAGGCTTTTCAGACATTTGATAAAGATTTTAATCTGGTTAATTTGCCGGGTGAGTTTGTGATTTCGGTAGGGAATTCTTCGGCTGCTGATAATTTGCAAAAGGAGCACAAAGTTTTACAAAAGGTCATTCATTAACGGCTTACAAAAACCTCGAACCATAGTTTAAATCGGTACTATGTTATGACTCTTTTCTTCTTTGGTTTTGGTTCGGGATGTTCCTTTAAAGAAATAGAAAATAATTCATGGAGTCATACCTGGTCATTGATTTTTTCTTCAATCAAAAAACAAGGTTTCGATCCATCATAAAGAGGCGATTCTACTGCATTTTGAATGAATTCTTTTCCAGATTCAGTGGGTTTTATAAAAGCTTTATAGTCACGAAACAACCCGAATAATTTACTATAGAGTAAACATCATATTTTCGAAAATGCTTTTGGCGGTTATTTCACCGGTATGTTCTATTTGGTTTTCAATGAAATCGACAAATTCTTTATTGGTACTATTCAAAATGGAAGTCTCAGTTTTTTAGCAATGGCTTTCCTGATTTCATGGTAAATCAAAAAATTGGAACAAATTAATGGACTCATATTCAGTTTTATCTTTTTCCCTTTTGCTATTCTGATTATTTGACGGGCATAGAAACCTCCTTCTGCGGCGTCTTCAAATTGGCTAATACCGGTTCTTAAAACCAGGTTATCGAGACTTTCAATTTCATTTTTCAGAAAACCCGGAATTTCATCGCAGTTTGTTATAAATGGGCGTGCCATTCCGATCAGATCTAATTCTCCATTTTTCAAAACCTCCTTGCAAAATGTATTGGAGCGGAATCCACCTGTTATCAATAATGGCAGTTCACTTATGGCTCTTATTTTTCGGGCGAAATCGATAAAATAAGCTTCTCTATTCTTTGTACTAAGCTTTTGCTTGTCTGCATTCATCAAAAAGAATACGAGTTTTTCATAGGTACCTCCCGATATTTCAAGCAAATCGATTTTCTCCTTTTCAAGCATCTTTACCACTTCTAGAGATTCGTTTTCCGTAAATCCACCTTTTTGAAAATCGGAAGAATTTAACTTTACCGATATTGGAAACGACGGCCCCACTTCTTTACGTACTTCCTGAATTATACTAATCAGAAGCCTGCTTCTGTTTTCAAGGCTTCCACCCCATTTATCGGTTCTTTTGTTGGTGACAGAAGATAAAAACTGACTTAATAAATACCCGTGAGCTGCATGGATTTGCAATCCTGTAAAACCGGCTTCTTTGGTAATTTTTGCAGCCTTGGTAAAGCCTAAGATAACTTGCTCAATGTCACTTTCCTTCATGGCTTTAGGTTTGCCAAAAAGCCCAATTTTCTTCAGTTGTACTTCTGAAGGTGCCAAAGGCCTAAGTGTACTAAATCGATTAGATTGCCTTCCGGCATGAGAAATCTGAACCCATATATGGTTTCCATTTTTCTTGCCCGCTTCGGCCCAGCTTTTAAGTTTAGGGATCATGTTTTCATCGTCAAAGCAAATATTTCCGGCAGATTCCAGGTGAATTCTATCAATGGTTACATTTCCGGTGATCAGTAATCCAGCTCCGGTTTCTGACCATTTTTCATATAATTTTTCGTGTTCAATTGTAGGTTCAAAATTTTGGTTACTGATCCGTTCGGTCATTGCCGACTTTACCAATCTGTTATTCAGCTTAGCTCCGCAGGGCAGCTGGAATGTCGTATTAATGTAATTTTCTACCATCGTTTTTTTGTCAGGGTTATGCAAAAATGGGGAAATTCTAAGTATTTATGGTCTAAATTTAAAAAGCTTTTAAAGTATGGTTAATCACAGATTTTTAGAATAGATTAAAGTTGAAATAATAACAATTGTTATACAGTATGCTGCTAAAAAGGGTGTTTTTTACAAAAATATTGGATATTGTTAATGCGGCAACCATTTTGAAACCTGGAATACATAAATTAGAACAAGAGTTTTTTTTCTGGTTAAAAGAGGCCTCTTATTTTCCAATATATCTCCTAAATAATCCTTTTGCCCGATCTTATATTTCAGAAACATGGCTTAGAAAATTTTAAAAGGAACAATTTTAGGTCGACACTTTAATTTTTCAAAGGCATATTAATTTGATAATCCATTTAACTTTTATGTCTGACATTGAACACCTTATGAGTCTTTTATAACCTTTTATCTGAATATCGTGATTTAATTTCGTTTATTTAGAATTGGTCAAATTTCTCTTCCAGTTCCATTGGTTACCTATATCTTATTCCGGAAGTTTTTTTCATTAAGTTTTTTCAACATTAATCAAAAGAACGAACTGCTTGTTGGTTTGCCTTACTTTTTAAATTATCCGGACCAATTCAAACAAAATATATCTATATGGCTTTTTCAAAAATAGGCGTAATTGGAACTTCAAAAAAAGAAGACGAAAGGTGTTTACCAATTCATCCTGATCACCTGCTTCGTTTACCGGAAAGCGTTCGGCGAACACTTATTTTCGAAAAAGGCTATGGTGCACCTTTTCAGGTTGCTGATGAAGAAATAGCAGCACTTAGCGGGGGGATGGCAAACCGTAAGGAGCTTTTGTGTGATATTGGTTCTGTAATAATTGCTAAACCTGTTTTGGCGGACCTCGAAGAACAAAAATTAGGCGGCTTGCTTTGGGGATATCTACATTGTGTTCAGCAAAAAGAAATAACCCAAACAGCTATTGACCGCAAACTTACCCTGATCGCTTTTGAAGACATGTTTGTTTGGAGTCAGAGCGGGCAGGCTGGTCGACACACTTTCTACAAAAACAATGAAATGACAGGTTATTGGGCCGTAATACATGCATTACAACTAAAGGGAATCGATGGGCACTACGGAAATCAGCGGAAGGTGATTGTTTTCGGTTTTAGTGCTGTTAGCAGAGGAGCCATTTATGCCTTAAAAGCACATGGTTTCCGTGATATTACTATGTGTATTCAAAGACCTGATAACGAAGTAAGAG
>JAHEBN010000113.1 GCA_024645245.1 Jiulongibacter sp.
GCTGGCTGAGCACACTCAAACCAAGGCGGCCTCAGTGACTGATATGTTAAAAAAGCTTTCAGAGAAAGATTTCATTGTATATCGTAAATATCAGGGTGTCACTTTATCGGAAAAAGGCACCACTATAGCTCTTAAGATAATAAGAAAACATAGACTTTGGGAGGTTTTTCTGGTAAAAAACCTGGGTTTTGGATGGGATGAAATTCATGAAATAGCGGAAGAATTGGAGCATATCAATTCAGTAGAGTTAACCGATAGGCTCGATGAGTTTTTGGAGTTTCCGAAGTTTGACCCACATGGTGACCCGATTCCGGATTCAAGAGGGACATTGCCCGAATCTAAATCTTTCAGTCTGTTAGACGCCCCACGACATAAAATGCTGACAGTTAAAAGTGTTTCGGAAGATTCAGCCAGTTTTTTGCAGCATTTAGATAAACTTAATTTTAAATTAGGTCTGAACTTTCAAATAGAAGATCAAAGCCAATTTGATAAATCATTTGAGCTGATTACTGATGATAAGTTACACCTGCACATTAGTCTGGAAGTAGCCCGGAATATTATGGTTGCTCTTCTATAAATTATTAAAAAAACCTAATAGAAATACTTTGCTCCTTTTCAAATCGTACTTTTACATTCAAACAAGATTTTTCTTTTGAAAATACTCGATAAATACATCTTTAAAAAATTTCTGACGACCTATGTTTTTGCCGTTTTGGTAATCGTTTTGGTTATTTTGGTAATTGATTTTGTTGAAAAAAACGATGACTTTATTGAGAAAAATGCCCCAATGAATGAAATTCTTGGAGTTTATTATTTGAACCTTGCACCCTATTGGGCTAATTACATAAGCCCTTTGATGATATTTATTTCTACGGTTTTTTTTACAGCTAAAATGGCCTCCCACACCGAAATAATTGCCATTCTTACCAGCGGTACAAGTTTTGTAAGGCTAATGAAGCCCTATCTTATGGGCTCACTTGTAGTGGCAGCAGTGTCATTTATCATGGTGGGTTGGCTCTTGCCAAGAGCTAATGCCAAGCGAATTTCGTTTGAAAATAAGTACATAAAAGAGCAGTTTTTTTTCTCGGATCGTGATTTCCACATGGCTATTAGTGGCGATACATATGTCTATTTTTCGAGTTATAATAATGATTCCAAAACTGCTTATGATTTCACAATCGAAAAATTTGATGAAAATGAATTAGTGGAAAAACTTTCGGCAAGAAGAATTATGTGGATAGATACCCTGAATAAATGGCGGATTTACGATTATAAAATCAGAAAACTTGGGATATTGAAAGATAATATGAGTTTCCCCAAAACCCATATAGATTCTGCTGTAGGCATGTTTCCATCTGATTTTGAAAGTACTCATGCCATTTATGAAACTTTTACAATTCCGGAATTAAACCATAAAATAAACCTGATCGAAAGCAGAGGATCTGAAGGTATCGCATCTTTTCAAATTGAGTTATATCAGCGTTTTGCCACACCATTTGCTGTGGTTATTTTATCCTTGATTGGCCTTATTGTTTCGGCAAGAAAACGCCGGGGTGGGGTGGGTCTTCAAATTGCGATTGGTTTTGTATTGGCTTTTGTATATATTTTATTTTATATCATGTCAAAAGGTATTGCCGAATCTGGAAATATGCCGCCTCTTTTGGCTGTATGGATGCCCAATATTGTGTTTATACTGATAGGTAGTGGAATGTATTTTGGGATACCCAAATAGTTTACTTATAATTTATCTTATTCCGGTTCTTATTGCTTCGGATAAATCCCTAATTTTGCTGACGATTAAGGAAAATCTACAAAATAAATGGCTGAAAGAAAAAAAGTGGTGCTGGCTTACAGCGGTGGTTTGGATACTTCATTTTGTGTAAAATACCTAACGGAAGATCGTGATATGGATGTATATTCCGTATTGGTGGATACTGGTGGTTTCAACGATTCTGAAATTGCTGATATCGAAAAAAAAGCGTATGAATTAGGTGTAAAATCTCACTTTACAAGTCGTGTCGCCGATAAATATTATAAAGAGTGTATCCGATTTTTGATATATGGCAATGTTTTAAAGAACAACACTTATCCACTTTCTGTTAGTGCAGAGCGTATTTTTCAAGCAGTAGCAGTGGCCGAATATGCAAGAAGCGTGAATGCGAGTGCCATTGCCCATGGTAGTACAGGAGCAGGTAACGATCAGGTGCGGTTTGATATGGCTTTCCGGATCATTGTACCTGATGCCGAAATTATTACTCCGATTCGTGATCTTAAACTTTCGCGTGATGCCGAAATTGAATACCTGAAAGCTAAAGGCGTTAACCGGGAATGGCATAAAGCAGCCTATTCTATCAATCAGGGGCTTTGGGGAACTTCTGTAGGTGGAAAAGAAACCTTGAATTCTTTTCAAAATCTACCCGAATCCGCATGGCCTGTTCAGGTTACAAAAAAACGGGAAAAGGAAATAACCCTTCAATATGTAAAAGGAGAGCTGAAAGGTGTGAATAGGAAGCGATTCCGAAATCCCGTGGATGCTATCAGGCGATTATATGATTTGGCTTCACCTTATGGTATAGGTCGTGAAACTCACGTGGGCGATACCATTATTGGTATAAAAGGACGCGTAGGATTTGAAGCCGCAGCACCATTGATAATAATAAAAGCCCATCATTTATTAGAGAAGCACGTTCTTACCAAGTGGCAGCAATACTGGAAACAAAGCTTGGCCGAATGGTATGGAATGCTATTGCACGAAGGCCAGTTCAATGAACCAGTTATGCGGGATATTGAAGCATTCTTTAGCAGTACGCAAGCCCATGTCACTGGTGAAGTACGCGTTTTATTAGCTCCTTACCGATTCGAATTATTAGGTATTAAGTCCGACTACGATTTAATGTCGAACGTTTTTGGTAGTTATGGTGAAATGAATAATGCCTGGAGTGGTGATGATGTACGCGGTTTTTCGAAAATTGCTTCGAATCAGGTTATGATCTACGAAAAAATCAAAGATTTGGCAGAGAAGAAGTAAGGCAGTTGGCTGTTTTTAGTCAGCAGTTATCGGTTATTGGTTGTCGGTTATAAGTTGTGGTTGTCGGGCAATAGTTATCAGTAATTGGTTTTTTGTATGCTATTTCCTTTTGGAAATATTCAGAAAAAACATTTAGATTTTTTTGTTGTACAAAATGTTATTTTGACCAAAGTTTTAAAAAATAGCTCAACCAAAAAACACCAACAAGTTATTTCAGGCAAGCACACCAACCACTAATAAATAACGAATAACCAACAACCACCAATCAAATCAATTCCAGGCCTTCTCCAAAAAGCGTATCCAGTTTTTCCCCATAATACCTGATATTTCTTCTGGCATGTAGCCTCGTTTATTTAAGATATGAGGAATTTTATTCAGATCGGCTATTGTTTCCAGATCATAGGGCGATTGCTCTTTTCCGAATGCCCCATCCAGATCAGATCCTATTCCCACCTGCCGTGCATGTCCGGCAATCTGACATATATGATCCAGGTGATCAATAATTTTTTCCAAATTAACACCCATATTAAGAGGTGTACTTTTTCCCCTTTCCCAACCCGGTACTATCATCCAGGCATCAAAAGCCATACCTATTACTGCATTTCTTTCAAGTAAGGCTTTTATCATTTCATCAGAAAGTTGTCGGTTATGTGGTGTTATTTGTCTGCACAAATGATGACTTGCCCACACAGGTCCCTTATAAATTTCCAGTGCCTCCCAAAAACACAAATCACTAAGGTGTGTGGCATCGAGAATGATACCTAATTCGTCCATTTTTCGTAACAACTCATTCCCTTTTTCGGGAAGAGACCCTTCGGAGTCGGTACCAAAAGCATAAACTCCCGGGCCATAATGAGCCGGTCCTAATGCCCGTAGCCCGTTTTCGAATGATTTTTCTAAATAGGAAATATCCACAATCGAGTCTGCCCCTTCCAACGAGAGTATATAGCCAATTTCACTTTTATTTCCTGATTCCCAGTTTTCAATATGTGTTTTTAGGCTTTCAATATCTCTAATCTGCCTTATCAGGCCTTTTGACTCCATGGCATTATACCATGCCAATTGACCTTGAGTTTGTGCCCATGCTTGCTCTTGTGATGCCCAACCTGGTAATTTTGAACCTGTTTTGGTGTGTCTGGCTATAAGTGTAGCCACACAGAGTCCAATATCACCTTTTCGCATTTCTTCAAAACTTACAACATTAAGTCCACGGTCAGGCTTATCGGTCATTCCATTCTCCCGAATCCTGATTTCAGAAATGGGTAAGCTTAAATCGCGATTCCATTCCATAGCATTCATGGACAGATCAAGGTGTGCATCTACTATCATTTTTTAAAACTTTCTAAGGTTTGAGATGTAATTCGTTCCTCCGATTGCCCTCATTTGCCGTACAATATGGGCGGTACGCTTATTAACATATGGACCAGGATTAGCAACAGACCATTTTCTTGGGCTTGGCAATACGGCAGTAATTTTTGCGGCTTCCTGCCGGGTAAGATTTTTGGCTGGTTTGTTGAAGTATCTTTGAGAAGCCGCTTCGAAACCAAAAGTATATTTTCCCGTCTCTGCCACATTCAGGTAAACTTCCAGTATCCTTTCTTTTCCCCAAATAAGCTCTATCAAAACAGTAAAATAGTATTCCAGTGCTTTTCTGAAATAACTTCTTTTTTGCCAAAGAAATACATTTTTAGCCACCTGATTTGAAAGTGTACTTCCACCTCTGATTTTTTTCGCTTTTTGATTCCTGATAAAATTATTTTGTATTGAAGCAAAATCAAAACCAAAATGATCCGGAAATAATTGATCTTCAGATGCCACTACCGCCAATGCTGCCTCACGAGATATGTTATCCATTGATTTCCAGCTGTATTTAAATGAAAGGCCTTTGTCATCTATTAGTTGATTGAATTTCTGATTAATCATTGTCATCGTAAACGGTATTGGTAAAAATTTAAATATTAACACCGAACCAATGGAGGCAATCAGAAAGTAAACTACGGCTTTAATCAGTATTTTCTTAATTTTAGAAAAAAGTGAAGGTGAGCTGGCTCGTCTTTTTGAAATCATAATATTGAATAAACTTTGCAAAGCTATGCATATTGATTTGACTGGAAAAACAATTTTTATAACCGGTGCCTCACGTGGGCTGGGTAAAGCTATTGCCTGGCAACTTTTAGAATCAGGTGCTTTTGTAATATTGCATTGCAACCGGCATTTTGAGCAACTCAAAAAGGAATTATTAGAATCTGGGTTTGCCAAATACTACCTGATAAAATGCGATCTGAGTATAGAAAGTGAGGTGGAAATTATGGCTAAAAGTATAATTAAGGATTTTCCTGAGTTAGGTGGAGTAGTTCTCAATGCCGGAGTTTTTAAGTCGCACCAAATTGATTCAGATATAGAAGAATGGAAGGATGTTTGGAAAAATACCATGCAAGTAAATTTAAACGCACCCGCTCTGCTTAGCAGGTATTTTATTCCTTTATTTAAGAAAAACAGAAATGGTAGATTTGTATTTGTGGCTTCTAGGGCAGCTTTTCGGGGAGAAACAAGTGAGTATCTGGCCTATGCAGCGAGTAAAGGTGGGTTAATTTCTTTTGGACGATCAATTGCCAGATCATTTGGAAAATCAGGGATTAAAGCTTTTATGCTTGCACCTGGTTTTGTAGATACAGATATGGCACAAAGTTTTAGTGCTATTTATGGCCAGGAAAAAATTCTTAATGAATTAGCATTAAATGAATTAACAAAACCTGAGGATATCAGTCCACTCGTTTGTTTATTACTTTCCGGGAAAATGGATCATGCTACCGGATCTACTATTGATATTAATGCCGGTAGCCACATTCGCTAGCCTTTTAAAATATCGTGTCCCATTTTATCCCGCTTGGTTTCCAGGTATTTCTGATTGTGCTTATTAGGTTTTATTTCAACTGGCACTGTGTCTACTATTTCCAGACCATAACCCATCAGTCCGGCACGTTTTCTGGGATTATTAGAAATAAGTTTGATTTTTGAAATATTCATATCCCTCAATATCTGAGCCCCTACTCCATAGTCTCGTTCATCTGAATTAAAACCCAATTCCAGATTGGCCTCAACTGTGTCACGACCCAATTCTTGTAATTTGTAGGCTTTAAGTTTATTCAAAAGACCTATCCCTCGCCCTTCCTGATTCATGTAAAGCACAAGACCCTTTCCGGCATCTTCTACCATTTGCATTGCTGTATGGAGCTGCGGGCCGCAATCGCATCTGCACGACCCAAATATATCTCCTGTAACACAAGATGAATGAACACGCACCAGAACTGGTTCGTCGGCTTCCCAATTGCCTTTTTTTAGTGCCAGATGTAATTGATTATTATTTATCTGGCGAAAAGCGATCAAATCAAAATTACCCCATTCGGTTGGCATTTCAACTCCTATTTCCCGCTTTATCAGGCTTTCATGTTTTAATCGGTATTCGATCAGATCTTTGATAGATACTAATTTAAGATCAAATTTATCTGCCAAGGCTCTTAATTCCGGAACACGTGCCATAGTCCCATCTTCATTGAGGATTTCAATTAAAACCCCGGCAGGTTGAAGACCTGCTAAAACTGCCAGGTCAATTGCAGCTTCGGTGTGTCCTGTTCTTCGAAGTACACCGCCATTTGCGGCTTTTAATGGAAAAATATGACCTGGCCGGCCCAGTTCTTCTGGTTTTGTATCAGGATTAACTAGCGAAAGTATGGTCTTAGCCCTGTCTGAGGCCGAAATTCCGGTGGTGCAGCCATATCCCAAAAGATCAACAGATACGGTAAATGGTGTCTCATGAGTAGCTGTGTTAGTACCTACCATCATTTCAAGTCCCAATTCTTCGCATCTTCTTGCCGTAATTGGTGCACACATCAGTCCTCTTCCCTCTTTGATCATAAAATTAACCAGTTCGGGTGTTACTTTTTCGGCAGCACAAATAAAGTCACCTTCATTTTCGCGATCTTCATCGTCAACTACAATTACTACTTTTCCTTTTTTAATATCTTCTATTGCTGATGAAATGCTATCTAAATGAAATTTCATTAAATCTGATTTGATTAATTTTTAACAGAATTCATGCAAAGTTAGTTGCTTTTTGCCAGAAAAGAAGTCTAAAATCAGTCTTGAAGGGCATCATTGCCTTTACTCAAAAATCAGACCAGTTATATGATTTAAAAGTGGTATTTTTTATCTTATACTTTATTTTAATTAAAATTTTTATTGAATTGATAATAAAGACTTTAAGTATTAGTTTTATTAAGAAATGTATTCATTGATTAAATTATATACTAAATACAGGCATGGTTTTTGGGTAGTTTATTTTTGCTAATTGAGCTGATAATAAATGAAGATAAATAAGAACATATATTTTGTCAGAATAATATTGGGCTTTGTAATTATTTTACCTTTTATGGTAAATGCACAAACTCCATTGGAGACATTTTGTGCCGGGAATGATGTATCCGGTTATAAAAAACTACCAAACTTTACTCAATTTGGTATCAGTAGTGATATTGGTCCTATTAATGCTTGCACAAATGATTCTAAGTTGAGTACTGATGTTAATGTTAAGTTTCTGACTAAAGGAACAGTTTTTGATAAAGTTGAATGGATTTATGAACCGGCTGCAAGTTTAACAGATCCCAGTTCAATTGCTAAAGATTTGGCGACACCAGACATCAATAAGGATTATATTGGTAAACACCCCTATTCTGCTGGTAACTATACTATAATTGCTTTGGCATATAAAGGAACAGAAAAATACAAAGTATGTAGAACGTTCACAGTAAATTACTCACCTACTCCAAAGGTTAATTTTAAGGGCTGTCCCGGAGAAATTCCTTCGGTAACTATACCTCTTGATCCTAAAAATGTTGCGGAAGAATACATTATCTCCTGGAGTGATGGGAAAAAGCAAACATTAACCAATCCAACCTTACCAATTACAGTAACTCATCCCTATGATCCTTTAGCGAAAGGAAATATTAGTGTTGAGGGATGGGTTGGAGGCCTTTCATGTCCTTCTCAACGTAATATTTTTAGCCCTCAAGCCAATAATCCCGTTTTTATAAATCGATTGGAAACAAAGAATTCGGGTACTGAAGCGGATATTGCTTTTACTAATTTTATTACTGACAGAGCATATGTTGTGGAGATGTCGGAAGATGACGGGTTAGGTGCCTATAAATGGATTGAAGTAGCAAAAGACGCCAAAAATGGCTCTATATCCTTATCTGGCAATATGAAATCGGGCAAGAATTATTGTTTCCGAATTAATTCAAAAGATGATTGCGGGAATAATTCATATTCAAATACTGTTTGTAGTATTTCCTTATATGCAGCTCAAAAGAGTTCCTCCGAAGCTACAATTACCTGGAATAATCCTTCTAGCAGTACTGGGTCATTTCAGGGCAGTCTAAATAGAGAAGTTATAGAAGGCTGTAGTAATTCAAATTGTATCACACCCATTCCTTTACGTACTAAACCAACCAATACCTTGGATGAAACAAAACTGGAATGTGATCAGAAATATAAATACCAGATTAATTATCAGTATAGTGAGCCAAATGGGAAAGTTATAATTGTATCTCCAGAGCTTATTCTCGACCCCAGAACTGCCGTCATAACGCTTAAACCATCTGATGTGGTGAATGTTGGTTTTATGGTAAATGATGAAGAAACTATTCAATTATTTGTCGAAAATACAGATTCCAGAAATTATACTTTTTTCCGATCTGATGTTACCAATAGCGATTTTGTAAAAATAGGCACTTCGGGTACAAATAATTTTGACGATATTGACTTAATTCCTAATTCAGGTTCGTATTGTTATAAGTATCAATATACCGATGCTTGCGATGTTACTTCGGAAATATCTCCTGAATTCTGCACAGTATATCTGGATGGAGATGGCAACAGAATATATTGGTCTCCCTATAGTTTCCCCAAAGAGGTTGTGACGAATAGTTCGCCAGTCGAATATTTTGTTGAGGTTTACGACTCAAATCTGGGATCTTTTGTGGCTTATAAAAGAACGGATGAAACTGCTTTGAATATTTCTGATTTAATAAAGAATTCGAATGAGTCCTCCATCAAATTTAGAATTCAGGCAAGGCAATATATCAGTGGAGATGGATTCAATACTTTTTTTATTAGTACATATAGTAATGTTTTTGTACTAAATGTTCCACCAGCTGTATTTACGCCAACCGCATTTACTCCTAATTTTGACTCCGAAAATGATATATTTACACCTCATCTTCGATTTGTATCTGAAATACAGTTAATTGTCTACGATAGATGGGGTGGTATTTTATTTGAAAGCGACGATATCACCAAAGGTTGGGATGGAACTGAATCTGACCATATTACCCCAGCTCCGGTGGGTAACTATGCCTATCAGTTAAAAGGGGTATCCGAAGCAGGGGAATCTTTCAATATGAAAGGTACTATTATGCTTATCAGGTAAATTTTCTGTTTGTTTTTATTTAGCCTGCTTCTGCCTATTTTTGTAATCTTAAATATACAATTATGGGAATGTTCGACATGGGCGGATTAATGGGCAAGGTTAAAGAAATGCAGACCAAAATGCAGGAAGCTCAAGATAAATTAATCGATATAACTGCGGAAGGTGAGGCTGGTGCTGGCATGGTAAAAGCCACAGCAAATGGTAAAAAGGAACTGCTCACAATAATGATTGAACCTGCTTTGATAAACCCGGATGACATTGGGATTCTACAAGACCTGATTGTGGCCGCTGCTAATAAAGCTCTTGAAAATGCAGAAATAAAAGCAAAAGCAGAACTTCAACAAGCCACTGAAGGTATGATTCCAAATATTCCCGGAATGGATTTGGGAAATATGTTTAATAAATAGTAGTCTTGAAAATTGCCGTCGTAATACTTAACTATAATGGGCTAGCCCATTTACAGCGTTATCTACCTTCGGTAATTGAAAATACCCCTGATGCTGAAATTTGGATAGCGGATAATGCTAGTACAGATCAGTCAATCCAATGGTTAATTAATGAACATCCACAAATAAAATATGTGGTTTTATCCAAAAATCACGGTTATGCCGGTGGATACAATGCGGCCCTGCAGTCAATAGAGGCAGATTTTTATGTTTTGCTTAATTCGGATGTAGAGGTTACCAAAAACTGGCTCTCGCAACTACTTTATCCAATGTTTTCAAATGCAAAAATTGCTGCAGCTCAGCCTAAAGTCTTGTCAGTGAATCAACCAGACCATTTTGAATATGCCGGAGCTGCCGGAGGATTTATCGATAAATACGGTTATCCTTTCTGCAGGGGAAGGATTTTCGATGATTTAGAACCGGATAATGGACAATATAACGATTCCAAAAGGGTGTTTTGGGCCACAGGAGCTTGTATGGCAATCAGGGCTGATGCTTTTCATCAGATTGGGGGCTTTGATGATAGTTTTTTCGCACATATGGAGGAAATTGACTTGTGCTGGAGGTTGCAAAAATCGGGTTATGAAATCTGGTGTTTTCCGCAAAGTGAAGTGTTTCATTTAGGAGGAGGTACACTTCAAAAATCAAATCCGCACAAAACATTTCTGAATTTCCGGAATGGCCTTTATATGTTATACAAAAATCTGGATAATAGAGAATTGTATTTTACTTTATTTGTAAGAATGGTACTGGATGGTATATCCGGCTTGTATTTTTTGTTTACTTTCCAATTTTCTAATTTTTGGGCTATAATAAGGGCACACTTTTCTTTTTACCGATCTATTTCTGATTTAAAGAAGAAAAGAATTCCTGTTAAATTAAAGGTCAGCCGGTACAATGGATCAATTGTTTTAAAATATTTTTTACAAAGAATAAAAAAGTACAGCGATTTGTAAAATGAAAAAAATTGGCATAACTGGTGGTATTGGATCAGGTAAAAGCCTTGTTGCCGAATTGTTACAGGTTTTGGGTTATCCGGTTTATAATGCTGATGAAAGAGCCAAATTTTTAATAAATCACGATTTAATTGTAAAAGAACAAATTTTGGATTTGTTTGGCGAAAAGGCCTATTTGAATGGCAATTACAACAGTAGTTTGATTGCGGCAATGGTTTTTGATAATCCTGAACTTTTAATAAAGCTGAACGGAATAGTACATCCGGCTGTAGGTTTAGATTTCAATAGGTGGGTAGCTGATTTAAATAATGTTTTTCCAATTTGCTTTAAAGAAGCTGCCTTAATGAGTTCTGCGAGCAAGAAGAACGGTCTCGATGCGGTAATATTTGTTTATGCAACTGAAGAGGTAAGGCTTAGCCGAGTTTTAAACAGAGATATCGAAAGAAATACAGATCAAATTAAATCAATTTTTAACAAACAAAAATCCACTGAGCAATTCAGGGAAATAGCCAACTACGAAATTAATAACAATGGCCAAATGCTTATTATACCCCAACTTCTGAATATTCTCGAAACGATTACTTCTTAAATCTTTGTAACAGAGCCTTTACTGCTTTATCTACTTCTTTATCCGTATCCATTAAATCATTAACGGTTTGAATAGCATGGATTACGGTACTGTGATCCCGGCCACCGAAATGATATCCAATTGATTTGAGCGAAAGCTGGGTTAGGTCTTTGGCAAGATACATGGCCACTTGTCTTGGAATTACGATATTGCGTAATCTGGTTTTGCCCTTTAAATCTGCGATTCTTACATTGTAATGGTCGGTTACTACAGATATTATCGAATCAATACTCACATCTTTTTCACTGGAAGTAACAATGTGATTCAATGTACTTTTGGCCAATTCAATGTCAATTGTTTTACGATTTAAAGATGCCTGGGCAATAAGCGAGATCATAACGCCTTCTAATTCCCGAACATTAGAATCAATGCAGTGGGCCAGATATTCTACAACTTCAAAGTCCACATCCAAATTTTCGTGTTGCAGCTTTTTTTGAATAATTGCAATTCTTGTTTCCAGATCCGGTGTTTGTAAATCAGCTGTCAACCCCCATTTGAATCGGGACAACAAGCGATCTTCCACTCCAACAAGATCTTTTGGTGGCCTGTCGGATGTCATTACTATTTGTTTGCCCGACTGATGCAAATGATTAAAAATATGGAAGAAAGTTTCCTGTGTTTTTTCTTTTCCTGATAAAAATTGTACATCATCCAAAATCAAGACATCCACTTGCATATAAAATGACATGAAATCCTGCAGGCTGTTTTCTTTAATGGCATTAATAAATTGACTGGTGAATTTTTCGGATGACACATAAAGTACCTTTTTATCTGATCCAACTTTCTCTTTAATCTTGTTGCCAATTGCATGTACCAGGTGGGTTTTCCCTAAGCCTACACCACCATATATCATTAAAGGGTTAAAAGATGTCACACTTGGTTTTTCCGCAACAGCATAACTAGCTGCACGGGCGAGTCTATTGCAGTCACCTTCAATAAAATTATCGAATGAATAATTTTTATTTAAAAAGGAATCAACATTAGAAAAAGTTAACTCTTTAAGGTCAAATGGGTTTTTTATTCTATTGGATTTCTCCTCTTTCTCTGTTTTTTGTAATTGCTTACCTGAATTTGGTAATTCAACTGAAATAGTAGGTTGATTGCGATTCTTATTGCCAGAGTCTATTACAATTGAATATTCCAATTGACCTTCACGACCTAATGAAAAATCTAAAGCTTTACGAAGTACCTTTACATAATTATCTTCCAACCACTCATAAAAAAATTGACTAGGTACCTGAATGATAAGCTTCTTGCCTATTAAGCGATAAGGTAAAATGGGTTCAAACCAGGTCTTATAACTTTGCTCAGAAATGTGCTCTCTGATAATTTTCAGACAGTCTTTCCATACTATTTCTGCATCGTTTGAAACCAAGGTTGTAATCAAGTAAGTAAAGGTTAGAGTTTTATAGTGATTCCCCTTTGAAAAGAGGGGTTACAAAACTAATAAAATCATCCTCCCGATCTGACACAATTTTATACTTTTTTTATAAATAAAAAGTTCTCAAAATTTGCATCTTATTAAAGTACAAAGGGATGTTAATTTTTTACTTTTAAAATGTCATATTTGTCTTGAAATATTTCAATCATTTATTTTGGGATGTTCTTGAAAAAAAAATAGAATTCTAAAGTTATTCCCGTTTTAATAACTTTGGTGCAATTTTGAATATGAGAAAAACAATTTATTTAGTAAGTTTTCTGTCAATTGCATTTTTTTTAGCTCAGTATTTTCATTTTGATACATATGTACATGAAAAAATCTGGTATATACTCCTTTTCTTAAGTGCACTTTCCTATTTGTTTCATTTATTAATTAATCAGGGAATGGCTAATCGAAACGAAAAATTCATACAGTTCTATATGGTTACCGTTGTTTTACGATTATTTCTTTCCATCTTTTTTGTAGCTTTTTTTCTGTACACAGGTGTTGAAAACAGGAAGCTTTTTATTTTTAACTTTTTTGTACTTTATTTATGTTTTTCACTTTTTGAAATCTACAATTTATATCTTAACTTGCGGCGTTTTTGGTGAGGCGTACAAAAATCCTCCTTATTACTAAGCTGAACATGTTGAAAAAACTACTTTTTACTTTTGCGTTTTCTTTCTTTGTTTTTGTTGGTCTAAAAGCTCAGGAACATACCGAGGCTGGACATGGAGAAATAACCCCTGTTCATGAATTAGAAGCCGAAGAACATTTTGATATGGGTGCAATGATTATGCATCACATTCTTGATGAGCACGGTTGGGAGTTTGCACATGGAGTTAAACTTCCTTTACCGATAATATTATATACTTCAGATCGGGGTCTTGAGATGTTTTCTTCTTCGAAATTAGATTACGGAAACACTTATAATGGTTATCAGAATCATCACGAACACATCGTTCGTGTTAATGAAGCAGGTGTGTCAGATGAGAACGTACATCCGATAGATTTTTCAATAACCAAGAATGTTGCTTCTTTACTAATAAGTGCCATTTTATTAATTCTGATATTTACAGCTGTAAACAGAGGATACAAAAGAAATAAAGGTAAAGCTCCGAAAGGTTTACAATCTTTACTTGAACCCGTAATTACAACTATAAAAGACGAGGTGGTTAAACCGAATATAGGTCCTAAATATGAGGCCTACCTCCCATACATGCTTACGTTATTTTTCTTTATTTTGGTAAATAACCTAATGGGGCTTACACCTGGAGCTGCTAACTTAACGGGAAATATAGCTGTAACCCTTACATTGGCTCTTTTTACTTTTATTATAGTACATGTTAAAGCAAAAAAGGCATATTGGATGCACATCGTGGCTCCTCCGGGTGTGCCTGGATGGTTGAAACCTCTTTTCTGGATTATTGAATCTATTGGGGTACTTATGAAACCAGCTTCTCTTACTATCCGATTATTTGCTAACATTACAGGTGGCCATATTATTATTCTAAGCTTTATAGGAATCATTTTTCTCTTTAAAAGCTGGGGAGTTGGTGCTGGTGTTTGGGGTATAGGTGCATTTATGTCATTAATTGAAATATTGGTTGCCTTTATTCAGGCTTATATATTTACTCTGCTTTCATCTATGTATATCGGTACTGCTATAGAAGAGCATCACGATCATCATTAGAAAGTGGTATTTAGGTTGTGTTATTTTTATTAACTATAAATCGTTTGAACAAATGTCTTTGTTAAACATTATTTTACAAGCAGCGGCAGAATCCGGTGCAGGTCTTTCTGCAATGGGCG